>CAZSNL010000063.1:0-16504 GCA_964608275.1 uncultured Hyphomicrobiales bacterium
TCCTGATCGACCAGGAGAAATGCCGCGGCTGGCGCATGTGCGTGTCGGGCTGCCCGTACAAGAAGATCTACTACAACTGGTCGTCGGGCAAATCCGAGAAATGCATCTTCTGCTTCCCGCGCATCGAATCGGGCCTGCCGACGGTGTGCTCGGAGACCTGTGTGGGACGCATCCGGTATCTGGGCGTCGTCCTCTACGACGCCGACCGGATCCACGAGGCGGCATCGGTGGAAGACCCGAAGGACCTCTACCCGGCGCAGCTTGGCATCTTCCTGGATCCCACCGACCCGGCCGTCCGCGAGCAGGCGCGGCGCGACGGGATACCGGACCCGTGGCTGGACGCGGCAACCCGGTCGCCGGTGTACAAGATGGCGGTGGAGTGGAAGATCGCGTTCCCGCTCCATCCCGAATACCGCACGTTGCCGATGGTATGGTACGTGCCGCCGCTGTCGCCAATCCAGTCGGCTGCCGAGGCGGGCAAGATGTCGGTCAACAACGGCATGCCCGACGTGCGCAGCCTGCGCATCCCGGTGCGCTATCTCGCGAACCTGCTGACCGCCGGTGCCGAGGAGCCGATCGTCACCGCGCTTGAACGGATGCTCGCAATGCGCGCGTACATGCGGGCGAAGACCGTCGACGGCCGCATTGATCCGAGCATCCCCGAAGGAGTGGGGCTGACCGCGGACACGGTCGAGGAGATGTACCGCTACATGGCGCTGGCGGCCTACGAGGACCGCTACGTGATCCCGACCTCGCATCGCGAACTGAACGAGGACGCGTATTACCTCAGGGGGTCGACCGGCTTCGGCTTCCGGGAACCGACCGACGGATCGACCAAGCTCAACCTGTTCGGCGGCGCCAAGCGGACGCCTCGGAAGCCCTACATGGACATCCCGACATGAGACTGACGCTGCGAGCGATGTCGGCGCTGCTCGACTATCCCTCGGCCGAGCTCAAGGATCATGTCGCCGACATCAGGGATGCGCTCAGGGCAGAGGGAGTGCTTTCTACCGCAGCGTTGAACGGGCTGGAGCCGCTCCTGATGGCACTCGAGACAGAGGACCTGCTCGACCTGCAGGCAGCCTATACGGAACTGTTCGATCGTTCCCGTGCCCTGTCGCTTCATCTGTTCGAACACGTCCACGGCGAGAGCCGCGAGCGGGGGCAGGCCATGATCGACCTGGGCCAGCACTACGTGGACCGCGGATACGTCATCCAGTCGTCCGAACTGCCCGATTTCCTGCCACTGTTCCTAGAATTCCTCTCGCTCCTGCCGGCAGCCGAGGCACGCGAGTGGCTGGCCGAACCCGTCCATGTCCTGGCCGCGCTTGAAGAGCGTCTGAGCGAGCGCCGCTCGCCATACGCGGCGGTGTTCCAGGCGCTCACCAGGCTCGCCGCGGCACGGCCGGACCCGGAAGCGGTCGCCAGGCTTCGTGAACAGGACAAGGCCGATGCCGAAAAGTCGATCGACGAAGTCTGGGAAGACACTCCGGTCGACTTCACGACGCCGATAAACGCCGGCGGCCCGACCGGCGTGATCGCAAAGATCCGGGCGGCACGCCGTGCCGTCGCAGCGGCGATCAAGACCTAGGGGACGAGCCATGCACGAATTCGTCAACTACCTCCTGTTCGGCTGGTATCCCTACCTTGCGGTGACAGTGCTCATTCTCGGCAGCATCCTGCGCTTCGACAAGGGACAGTACACCTGGCGGTCCCAGTCCTCGCAGTTCCTGCGCCGCCGGCAGATGATCATCGGCTCCAACCTGTTCCATATCGGCGTCATCGTCCTGTTCGTCGGCCATTTCGTCGGCCTGCTGACACCGCAGGCGGTGTTCAGCTTCGTCGGCATCGGCCACGCCTTCAAGCAGCTGACGGCGCTCGTCGTCGGCGGGCTAGCGGGCATAGCGGCGTTCGTCGGCGCCACCCTGCTGCTCCACCGGCGCCTGTTCGATCCCCGGATCCGGCGCTCGTCGTCGATCGGCGATATCCTCGTCCTGGTTCTCATCTGGCTGCAGCTGGTGCTCGGTCTGGCCACCACCATCTGGACGATGAATGCGCTCGACGGTCACGAGATGGTGCTGTTCATGAACTGGGCGAGCGGGCTCACGCGCCTCGATCCGGGAGCGTCGGCGCTGATCATCGACACCGCTCTCGTCTACAAGCTCCACATCGTGCTCGGACTGACGCTGTTCCTGATCACGCCGTTCACGCGGCTGGTCCACGTCTGGAGCGCGCCGATCTGGTACCTGTTCCGGCCTGGCTACCAGATCGTCAGGACACTGGCGAAGGCTGGTGCCACCACCACGCCGGTGGCCGGGGCCGCCCTCGCGCCGGGGCTTGGCGACGGTCCGGTGTCACGGTCGCACAGCGAGAGCGCGCAATGAGCAGGCACACGCTCCTCGACCGGACGGGTGCGACGGCGCGGCCCGCTCCGGTCATGCCGAGCGCCTGCGAAAGCGGCGGCTGCGGCTCCGCCAGTGCCGTACCAAGGAGGCCGCCACCACCGAGCTTCGGCACCGTCACCGTGAACGGGGTCGAGATCGAGCCGGAAGCGATCGCGCAGGAGATGCAGCATCATCCGGCACCGGACGGCGAGACGGCCTGGAGGGAAGCGGCGCGGGCGCTGGCGCTGCGCGAACTCCTGCTCCAGGAAGCCCGGCGGCTGGGCATCGAGGCGGACCCCGAAGAGATCGAGGACGGCGGGCGGGAGATCGAGGAGGACGCCGTCATCCGATCGCTGCTGGAACGGCGGGTCGAGCCGGCGAAAGCGGGAGAGGACGAATGCCGGCGCTACTACGAAAGCTGCGTCGATCGCTTTCGCACGCCTGATCTTTACGAAGCATCGCACATCCTGATCGAGCCGGATGGCGACGAGCCGGCGGCGTGGGCGAGGGCGGAAGCCGAAGCCCGGGCAATCGCCGCCGAAATCGGCGACGACCCGGAGACGTTCGCCGCCGCGGCACGCGAGTTCTCGAAATGTCCTACCGCACATCAGGGCGGCTCGCTCGGGCAGGTCCGCCGCGGCGAACTCGCACCCGAAGTGCAGGAAGCGCTCGAGGCGCTGGCCGAGGGCAAGACGGGCAGGGAACCGGTCCGCTCCCGCTTCGGCTGGCATGTGATCAGGCTGCAGCGCAGGATCGCCGGTCACACGTTGCCGTTCGAGATCGTCAGGGACAGGATCGCCGACATGCTCGACGCCCGGTCATGGACCATGTCGGCGGCGCGGTATGCCGCGGAACTGGCACGGTCGGCGGACATCCAGGGCGTGCTGATCGATCCCGACAGCATCGGAGCCGGGCAATGATGACCCTGGGCGACGTGCTGGGCGTCGCCCGACGCTCCGCTGCAGGTTTCGAGGCGTGGCTCGATGCTGCGGACCCGGCGTTCGCCGAAGAGCTGAGGTCGGCGGCCGGTGGCGGTTCGCTGGCCGATCTCGCATGCGCGGCCGTGGCCGACTTCAGCAATTTCGCCGACGAGGAGGCGTGGGCCGCGCTCACCACAACCATCCGCGACAGCGACGATCCGGGAACGGCCTGCCTCATTTCAATGGTGCGCTGGAGGCTTGCGGTGCACGGCTGCGCGGACCACTCCCTGCTGCATCAGTCGAGGAACGAAACATGAGCAACACCCCGACAGATCGGTCTTCCGAACGGTCCGAGGACGCAGCGCTGAATCCTGCCCTGAAGCAGGTCCACGACGAGACCTATGGCACCCATCACGAGGCAACCGATCCGATGAGCACGGTGTCGGTCCAGAAGGACGAGGGGACCTGGTGGCCCTACATCTGGGCAGGAACCGCCGTCATCGGCGTCATCATAGCCGCAATCCTGATCATCTTCTGAAGCCGTCGCCGATGCGGCTCGGGTCGGCATACCGCACACGGCATCGGGGCGGGGACGCGAATGGCTAAGAGCGGAAATCTGCCCGTACTCCTCGTCACCACGCTGGCATTCACCGTCTCGTTCGCGGTGTGGATGATGTTCGGCGTCATCGGCATCCCGATCCGGCGCGAACTCGGCCTCGATTCGACGCAGTTCGGGCTGCTTACGGCAACGCCGGTGCTGACGGGAGCGCTATTCCGCCTGCCGCTCGGCATCTGGACCGACCGGTTCGGCGGACGTCCGATCATGATGCTGCTTCTGCTCGGCTGCGCGGTGCCACTGTGGATTGCCGCCTACGCCACCGCCTTCTGGCAGTTCCTGCTTCTCGGCCTTGCGCTTGGCCTCGTCGGCGCCACGTTCTCGGTCGGCACGCCCTACGTCGCGCACTTCTTTCCCAAGGAGCAGCGCGGCTTTGCCATGGGGTTCTTCGGCGCGGGAACCATCGGCGCCGCGCTCAACATGTTCGTGGCACCGTTCCTGATGCAGCGCTACGGCTGGGAGATGGTCCCCAGGGTCTACGCGGTCGCGCTGGTCGTCACGGCCATCGTGTTCTGGGTCTTCTCGAGGCCCGATCCGGAGAAGTCCGGCAAGGCGGCCCCGTCGATGCTGAAGCAGCTCACCGTGCTTCGGGATCCGCGGGTATGGAAGTACTGCCAGTATTATTCGATCGTGTTCGGCGGCTTCACCGCGCTGTCGATCTGGATGCCGCAGTACTTCGTGAGCGAGTACGGCTTTTCCATTGCCCAGGCCTCGCTGCTTGCGGTCAGCTTCTCGCTTCCGGGCGGCTTGTTCCGCGCCCTCGGCGGCTGGCTGTCCGACCGCTACGGCGCCCATTCGGTCACCTGGTGGGTGCTGTGGATCGCCTGGGTCTGCCTGTTCATTCTCTCCTACCCGCAGACCGAACTCGTCATCCACACGATCCACGGACCACTCGGCTTCCGCATCGCTCTGCCGGCGTGGCTGTTCACGATCCTCCTGTTCGTGCTCGGCGTCGCGTTTGCCTGCGGCATGGCCTCGACGTTCAAGTACATCGGCGACGATTTCCCGCAAAGCATGGGCGTCGTCTCGGGCGTGGTCGGCATGGTCGGCGGCCTTGGCGGCTTCCTGCTGCCGATCATGTTCGGCGGCATCCTCGACATCATCGGCATCAATTCGAGCTGCTTCATGCTGCTTTACGGCATCGTCGCCGTGGCGCTCGTGCTCAACTACCTCACCGAGGTTCGCCGCACGCCGGTCATGACCTGACCACACCTGCGCGGAAGCCCGCCGTGCCCGCGGGGACGCGGCGGCCGTCTGCGGGGAAGGCGCGGCAACGTCGTGTGGCGTCGGCGGGCGTCAGTTGACGGCTTCGACGACCATCGCGATGCCCTGGCCGCCGCCGATGCACATAGTGCAGAGGCCGAAACGCCCGCCCGTGCGGCGCAGCTCGTAGATGAGCTTGACCGTGATGATGGCGCCGGTTGCGGCGACCGGGTGACCGAGCGCGATCGCGCCACCGTTCGGATTGACGCGCTCCGGCGGCAATCCCAGCTCGCGCGAAACGGCGCATACCTGGGCGGCGAAGGCTTCGTTCGATTCGATGACGTCCAGGTCAGCGACGGAAAGTCCCGCCCGCTCGAGGGCAACACGGACCGCCGGCACGGGTCCGATGCCCATGCGGCTCGGCTCCACTCCGGCGAAGCCGTAGGAGACGATGCGGGCGAACGGCGTAATGCCCCGTCGCTCCGCCTCCCCGGCGTGCATGAGGACGACCGCCGCGGCCCCGTCGTTGATGCCGGACGAATTGCCGGCCGTGACCGTACCGTCCTTCTGGAACACCGGACGGAGCTTCGCGAGGTCCTCGGCCGTGGTATCCCCGCGGACATGCTCGTCGGTATCGAATACGGTCACGCCCTTGCGCGACGGTATCTCGACGGGGACGATCTGGTCGGCAAACCGCCCCTCGGCTATGGCGGTCGCGGCGCGACGCTGGCTCTCGAGCGCGAATGCATCCTGGGTTTCCCGGTCGATGCCGACATCCTGGGCGACGTTCTCCGCCGTCACCCCCATGTGGCCGTGGCCGAACGGATCGTGCAGGGCGCCGAGCAACATGTCGGTTGCCGTGGCATCACCCATGCGCTGGCCCCAGCGGGTGGCGGGCAGCGAGTAGGGGGCTCGACTCATGCTTTCGGCACCGCCGGCGACAGCGATCCTGGCATCACCCAGCATGATCAGCTGTGCCGCGGTGACGATGGCCTGCATGCCACTGCCGCAGAGCCGGTTGAGCGTCAGCGCCGGGACTTCCTTCGGGATGCCGGCGGTAAGCGCCGCCACGCGGGCGAGGTACAGGTCCTTCGGTTCGGTCTGGATGACGTTGCCGAAGACGACGTGGCCGACCTCGGCCGGATCGATGGCGGCGCGCCTGACCGCCTCCCGGGTGACGATCGTCGCCAGCTCGGTCGGCGGTACGTCGCGCAAGGACCCGCCGAAGGTTCCAACGGCGGTTCGGGTTCCGGCAACAATCACGACGTCGGTCGACTTTGACATGAGTATCCTCAGAGATTGGGTGAACGTTGGGCGGGGTCTAGCGGGTGGGCGTTGTGGGTCGGGTGAGGCCCCGGGACAGGGCCAGCCCTTCATCCAGGCTGTCGCCGGCACGGTCGAGATTGATGCTCAGGGCGGTCACGTCCTCCTTGAGCTTGTCGATCAATCTCCGCGTCGGTTCGAGCGCATCCTCCAGGGTCTCGGGGGCTCCCGGCTTGCGGGCAGCTCCGTCGCGGGATTTCCACCCCGTCTCGAGAAGTCGCAGAAACTCCGATGTGATCGTCTCGGCATCGAAGTCGGTATTGCGGTACCAGTACTGGATGAACAGCACCATGCCGAACATGGCGAGGTCCAGCAATCGCGGGTTGAGGTCGACGATCAGGCCTTTCTCCTGGCCTTCCCGGATGACCGTCTCGAACCTGCGCTCCATGCGGCGGTGACGGCGGAGGATCGCCGTGCGGTGCTCCACCGACAGCTCGTGCTCGTTGCGCAGTGCCATCGCGAACATGTCCGTATGCGACGTGATCGAGTCGATGTAGGCGGCAACCATGCGACGCAGCTTGTCGTCCGGCTCGAGGTCTTCGCCGACGATGGCATCGATCCGGTCCTCGACCAGCTCGTAGATGCGATCGTAGAGGTCGACGAGGATTTCCTCCTTCGACGCGATGTAGTGGTAGAGGCTCGATTTCTTCATTCCGAGATCGGATGCGATGTCGTCGAGCGACGTCGCCCGGTATCCCTTGGCCGCAAACAGGGTGGCGGCGGTATCGAGCAGCAGGTCGCGGTCGACAATGCCCCTTTGGCGGCCCCTTGAACGTCGGGCCGGCACTCGCTCGTCTGCCTGCGTTTGCTTGCGTCTTTGCACCGGAACGGCTCCCATTCACATGTCCTCGATCTGTCCCGGCAGTATCATATCCCGAGGAATGCACGCTGCACGAGCGGGTCCTGTTCGACCTGGGGCGAGGGGCCGGAAACGACGACCGAGCCCGACTCCAGGACCTGGGCATGGTCGCTCAGCTCCAGTGCCATGCGGGCGTTCTGCTCCACGAGGACCACGGTTATCCCGGTCGCCTTGATGCGGTCGATCATGTCGGCAACATGCTCGACCATCAGCGGCGACAGGCCGAGCGTCGGCTCGTCCAGCAGCAGTACCCGCGGCGAACTCATCAGGGCGCGGCAGATCGCCACCATCTGCTGCTCGCCGCCGCTCAATGTGCCGGCCAGCTGGTCGCGGCGCTCCGACACCCGCGGAAAGAGGTCGAACATCTCATCGAGCTTGTTACTGGCGCGATCGCGGTCCCGATCCACGTAGGCACCGAGGAGCAGGTTCTCCCGCACGGTCATGTCGGCAAACAGCTGCCGGCCCTCGGGGCAATGGGCGATCCCGGCACGCACGATCTGGGGCGGCGTCCGCCCGACGATCGGCTCGCCGAACAGCGCGACATGTCCAGAGACCGGTTTCAGGACGCCGGAAATGACGCGCAGCGTCGTCGTCTTGCCCGCGCCGTTCGAGCCGATGAGGGCTGCGCATTCGCCGGCCACGACCTGGAAACTCACATTGCTGAGCGCGACGGCCCCGCCGTAGGAAGCCGATACGCCTTCGACGCTCAACGCGACATCAGGCACGTCGTTTCCTGCCCGCTTCTCCAAGGTAGATGCGCTGGACGGTTTCATCGTTGGCTACCTCAAGCGGTTTGCCCTCTGCACATATGTGGCCGCTATAGAGGGCATACACCCGGTCGCACAGCTGCATGACCACCGGCATCCTGTGCTCGACCAGAAGAATGGTGATGTCGTGCTCGGACTTCAGCCGCCGGATGGTGTCGATGAACTCCTGCACCTCGTGGCCGGTAAGCCCGGTGACCGGCTCGTCCAGGCACAGCATGCGGGGGCGGGCAGCCAGGGCCATCGCCAGGCCGAGCATCTTCTTGGCGCCGTACGGCAGATCGCGCGCCTTCGCCTCGCGGAGATGGCCGAGCCGTACGAGTGACAGGCAGTGCTCTGCCGCCTCGTAGGCGCCGCCGAGCGTGGTCCGCGGCCGCCAGCTGCCGAGCGGTCGCTGCTCCGCTTCGGCGCGAAGCGCGGCGACCAGGACGTTGTCGAACACGCTGAGCCCGTCGAAGACCGATGTCGACTGGAAGGTCCGCACGAGGCCGCTGCGCGCGACCGCGGCGGGGGGCCGGCCCGCGATTTCCTCGCCGGCAAGGCGGATCGATCCCGACTCCGGTCGCAGGACGCCCGACAGCAGGTTGAAGATCGTGCTCTTGCCGGCACCGTTCGGTCCGATGAGCCCGACCACCTCGCCCTCGGCTACCTCAAGCGAAATGCCGTCGGCGATCCTGATGCCGCCGAAGCCGAACCTCAGGTCGCGAACCTCGAGCAGCGGCTGGCGGCCGGGTGACGGTTCCGGCGCCGAAGATCGCTGCACAGGAGAGTGGGGAGGTGTGCCGGCGGATCGCGTGCGTTCCGGTCCTGCCTCCAGCAGCGCGGGCGCAAACCGCCTGACGATGCCTTCGAGGCCGGCCGGGAAGAACATCATGATGGCGACGATGCTGGCGGCGACCAGCGTCTGCACCAGTTCGGCACTCCAGTCGAAGGCCAGCGGCACCAGCGTGACAGAGGCGGCGCCCAGGGTGGGGCCGAGGAGCGTATCGAAGCCGCCGACGATGCTGTAGGTCAGCGCATTGATCGAGACCCACATGCTGAAGCTGTTCGGCGACACGAAGGTGATGTAGCTCGCGTAGAAGGTACCGCCCAGTCCGGCGGCGGCGGCACCGACGACGAAGGCGGCAATCAGGCTGCGCGCCCGCGATACACCGAGTGCCTCGGCAAGCTGGTCGGACTGCCCGATGGCACGGATCTGGAGACCGAACACCGTTCGCTCGAGGTAGGCGAACAGGCCGACGATGGCTGCCGTCACGGCCAGGATCACGTAGTAGAACTGCCATTGCGTGCCGATGCCGAACGGCGGCGGGATGTTGGCGAGGCCGGAATACCCGCCGGTCAGCCGCTGGGCGTTCGACACGAACGAGTCGAAGACCATCAGGAAGCCGAAGGTCATGAGGAAGAAGTAGGGCCCCTTGGTGCGGAGACTGATCGCGCCGAGGACGAGGGCGCAGAAGCCGGCGGCAAGGGCGGCAGGGACCGTCAGCAACCAGACGTCGATCTGGTATCGCAACGCCAGGATCGCAGTGACGTAACCGCCGATCCCGTAGAAGGCTCCGTGGCAGAACGAAGCCTGGCCGCCCAGCAGCAGGAGCCGGTAGGAGACGCCCAGCACGACGGCAAGGAATGCGAGCATCAGGACATGCAGAACGTAGCTGCCGAGCCAGAAGGGCGCCGCCAGAAGCGCTGCGGTCAGGAGGCCAAGAGCGGCATATGCCGGATAGCGCCACATGCTCACCTGCCGAACAGCCCGGTTGGACGCACCGCCAGAATCGCCATCGCGATCAGGAAGCTCGCGCCGACCGCGAGTTGCGGCGACCACAGGGTGGTGATCAGGCTCTGGGCGAGGCCGACGACCACCGCGGCGACCAGTGCGCCCGTTATGCTGCCCATGCCGCCGAGGATGATCACCACGAATGCCATCAGCAGCGGTGTTGCGCCCATGTTGGGCAGGATGAGCTGGGTCGGCGCGATCAGGGCGCCGGCAAGTCCCGCCAGCGCGCCACTCAGCGCGAAGGTCGCATACGAGAGCACCGAAGTGTCGATGCCGACGAGCTGCGCCGCGTACGGGTTCTGCTCGACGGCGCGAAGGGCGCGGCCGGTGCGGGTATGGCGGATGAACCAGTGGACGGCGAAGACGACCGCAATGGTGGCGAGCACGACCACCAGACGATGTTTCGAGATGATCAGGCCACCGAAACGGTAGACCCCCTCGAACGGCGTGAGGACGCGCTTGGGATCGCCACCGAACCACATCCACGCCAGATTCTGGAACACGACGGACAGCGCGATCGACATCACCGCGCCACTCAGCAGGTTGCCGGTGAATCGACGAAAGAAGGCAAGGTTCAGGAGGACCGCGAAAACCGCGACCGCTGCCGGCGCTGCGACAAGCGCGACGTAATAGCCCGTTTTCCCCAACTGGCTGGTGCACAGGAAGGCGGCGTATCCGCCGAGCATCAGCATCACGCCGTGCACGAAGTTTACGATGCGCAGGACGCCGAACAGCAGCGTCAGGCCGAGCGCCATCAGCGCAAGATAGGCGGCGATGGTCAGGCCGTTGATGATGATCTGGGTGTAGAGCATCGCGATCCGGGATTCGGGCCGGGAGACTAACCCGGGTCTGTCCTGCCCGACGGTCGCCCTGCCTGCGGCGGCACCTCTTGCACCGGAGGGGGAGGACCCCCTCCGGTATCGATGTCACGAGCGCGGGTCAGCCGTCGATCTGCTTGACGACGGGTCCATCCTCGCCCTGTTCGATCAGGCCGACGGAGGCCGGAACGCGCAGCAGGCGCTTGATGCCAATGCGATCCTCGCCACCGTAGGAAACCTCACCGGTCACCCCTTCCACGCTTACCTCTTCGAGCGCCTCGGCAATCTCGGCCGTATCGAAGGAGTTTGCCTTCTCGATCGCCGCCTTCAGCAGCAGCAGGTTGTCGTAGCTCTGGGCCGTCCACGGCTGGATCTGGCCCTGCCGCTCGCGATAGCGTTCCGCCCACTTCTGGCCGACCGGCGTGTTGAACTCGACCCAGGCGGGGGTGACGATCGAACCCATCACGGCGTCCTCGACGCCGGCCGTCTTGATGGCGTCGAGATTGACGGTGTCGGAGAAGATGAACCGACCCTCGTAACCCAGTTCGCCGGCCTGGCGGATCATCGAGGCATACTGGCTTCCCGGCGTCGGGCCGAAGTCGATGTAGTCGGGCTTCAGTTCCATCACGTTGAGGAGCACCGGGTAGAAGTCGGTGACATCGCGTCCGGTGAACACCGCCTTGGCCTCGAAGCCCAGTTTCTCGGCGGCGGGGATCACGGCTTCGGCCAGGTTGTGCCCGAGTTCGTCGTCCGGGTACATCAGCACGATCGACTTTGCGTCGGTGTCCTGGTCCTTCAGGTACTCCAGTGCGTGGATCGCGGTATCCGCCGTATCGTAGTAGGAGCGGAACGTGAGCGGATGGTCGGGCCCGACCCAGGCCGAGCCGACGCCGCTGCCGAACAGGATGACGCCGGCCGGTTCGGTGATCGGCTGCGCCGCGGCGATGACGCCGCCGCCCAGGATCTCCAGGAACCTGACCTTGTCCTGATGCACGGCCTGCTGGGCCACGGTTACCACCTTGGTCGGATCGTAGGCATGGTCGTAGCGGATCAGCTGCAGCGTGTACTGCTTGCCGTCGACTGTTACGCCGCCGGCTGCGTTGATGTCCTCGATCGCCATTGCCGCCGATGCCTCGTGCATCGGGCCCCACTCGGCAGCAGAGCCGCTGTAGGGGCTGGCAAAGCCGAACTTGATGACATCGTCCGACTGCGCATGTGCCGCGCCGGCGGTGAAGGCCGCTGCGCCAAGAATGAGCGCCGCAGCGAGGACCCTGGGCGCTGTAAACCGGCGTTCGATCATGATCGTGTTCTCCCTTGCTCGGGCCGCGAGCAGTTGTCGACCGACCCGTCTATTATTCGACTAATTGGACTATTAAAACGGCACGCCCCGGCTGGTTGTCAATTGCGGTGTGGGGTTCACGAACCAGTAAATTTCGGCTCCCGCTTTTCGAGCCAGGCGGCGGTTCCCTCGATCGAATCCTTCGAGAGGTTCGACTGGATCATGCATTCGGTCTCGAAGTGGAGCATCGCCTCGAGGGAGGCTTCGAGCCCGCGGTCGAGCATCACCTTGTGCATCTGGACCGCAAGCGGCGCGCGGGAGGCAATGCGTTCGGCGAGCCGGGTCGCCTCTTCGCGCACCTTGCCCATCTCGGCGATGCGGTTGACGAGGCCGATGCGGTGGGCCTCCTCGGCGGAAATGAACTCGCCGGTGTAGGCAAGCTCGCGCGCCTTCGCCAGGCCGACCTTGTGAGGCAGAAAGAAGGTGCCGCCGTTGGTGATGGTGGCGCCGATGTTCACTTCCGGGAAGCCGAACTGGGCGCCGGTTTCGGCCACCACGAGATCGCAGGCGAAGACGAGTTCGCAACCGGCCCCGACCGCATAGCCATGGACGGCGGCGATCACCGGGAAGCGGACGAGGCGGATGAGCCGTGTGGTCTGCTGCAGTTTCTTCTGCCATTCCCGGAGCTGACGGGCGCCGACGGTGCCGGCGCTGATGTGCTCCGAATGCTCCTTGATCTCGGCGACGTCGTGCCCGGCGAGGAACGCCTTGCCTTCACCGGCAATCACCAGGCAGCGAATGTCCAGGTCCTCGTTGAGCTGGTTCAGGCGGTCGCCCATTTCTGCCCAGGAGGCGATGGTCATCGCGTTCAGCTTGTCCGGCCTGTCGAGCAGCATCCAGGCAACCGAGCCCTCTTTCCTGATCTTGATCATCGACGTCATGCGCTTGCTCCTGCGTGGGTTCGGGTGGAGGTCGGAAGCGCCGGGGCCACCGTAAAGTCATTGCCCCCGCACTGCCTTTAGACTTATCGGTCGGTTATCCTACCGATCATTCGAGAGCGCGCAAGAGACCCCTCTGCGGCTTTGACAACCAATCGGTCGGATAGCAGAATAATCGTTAGATTCAACAACGGACGGGGAGTGAAATGTCGTCCTCGGTCGCCGACCAGCGGACCGTTACCAATGTCCTTGCCGAAGCTGTACGTCGGGTGCCCGACAAGCCGTGGATCGTCACCGAGAACGGCGCGGTCAGCTTCCGCGAACTCGACGCGCTGTCCGATCGACTCGCCCGCGGGTTGGCCGAGGCGGGGCTTTCCGCAGGCGATACGCTCATCGTCATGCTCCCCGACGTGGTCGAACTGGTCGCCGTCTGGGTTGCCTGCTGCAAGCGCGGAGTGGTGGAAGTTCCCGTCAACACGGCCTATCGCGGCGATATTCTCGTCCATCTTGTGAACGATTCGGGAGCCCGGACCGCGATCGTCGCCGACCGTTTCCTCGACCGGTTTGATGCGGTGTCCGAGCGGATTTCCGGGCTGGGACGCTATTTCGTCTACCCGGCCGACGGAGAGGGTGTGCCGCAGCCGGCACTTTTACCCTCGGTTGCGCCGTTCACGGACCTGCTGTCGGACAGCAACGTGCCACTGGACCACCGGCCGCGCGAGTCCGACCTGATGGCGATCATGTACACCTCCGGCACGACAGGGAACTCCAAGGGCGTGATGGTCGCCCACGCGCACGCCTACGAATACGCCGATGGCTGCGCCACGGTGGTGGAGCTGGAAGAGGCCGATGTCTACTACTCGGCCGGCCTGCCGCTGTTCCACATCGCAGGCAAGTGGGGTGTCGTCTACGCGAGCGCCATTCGGCGGGCAACGGCAGTCGTTCCGACCCAGTTCAGCACCCGCAACTTCTGGGACGACGTCCGAACCTACGGAGCCACCGCAACATACCTGCTCGGTGCGATGGCGAACTTCCTGCAACGGCAGCCGCCGACCGAACGCGATGCCGACAATCCCATGCGTAAGGTCCTGATGTGCCCGCTGTTGCCGGACGTCGCGGATTTCGCGTCACGGTTCGACGTCCGGGTCGGCACCGCGTACGGATCGACGGAAGTGAACGCTCCGATCCTTATGCCGCTCGGAACGCCGGTAACCGACAACCAGGTCGTCGGCCGGGAGCGCGCCGACAAGTTCGAGGTCATGATCGCCGACGAGAACGATCGCCCGGTTGGACCGAACGTGCTGGGCGAAATCCTGGTCCGTCCGGTCGAACCCTGGGTAACCATGCTCGGCTACTGGAACCAGCCCGAGGCCACCACCCGGATGTGGCGCAACCTGTGGCTGCACAGCGGTGATGCCGGCCGCCGCGACGAACACGGCAACCTCTACTTCGTCGACCGCATCAAGGACACGATCCGCCGCCGCGGCGAGAACATCTCGTCGATGGAAATCGAAGGCATCGTCAATCAGCATCCTGCGGTGTTGGAATGTGCCCTCTTTCCCGTGAAGTCGGAGCATACCGAAGAAGAGGTGATGGCGGCGGTGGTCATCCGTCCCGGTCACACCCTGACGCACGAGGAACTGATCCGCTTCCTCGAACCGCGAATGGCCTATTTCATGGTTCCGCGCTACGTGGATTTCGTGAAGGAGCTGCCCAAGACACCCACCGGCAAGGTCCGCAAGCATATCCTGCGGGAGACCGGCATCACGCCGACGACCTGGGACCGCGAGGCCGCAGGCGTGAAGGTCAGTCGCTGACGCCCGTCAGGATACGACTTACACTGCCTAACCAGTCGGCAGGCTCGTCTCGATCGAGACGGGCGGGCCGTAATCCAGCGACCTGATGACCACGGTAGGGTGGCTGCCGGGCCCGGTGGCAGTGGGATGTCGCTGCGGCCGAAAGCTCCTCACTGCCCGCGGAAGTTGACCCACAAGTAAAAAAGCCCTTACATGGCGCGAACGACCCAGACCTTGCCGGACAGGAGGAGAAGCATAATGCGATTGCGGCGTCTGATCGAAGCGGGAATCCTGAGTTTTGCTGTTGTCCTTGCCGTACCGACCGCGTCGTCAGCGCAGACGGTCCTGAAGTTTCACCACGACCTGCCGGAGGATACGGCCCAGCATGTGGCGGCCGAGCGGTTCGCGGAGCTGGTGGCCGAGCGTACTGACGGTGCGGTCGAGGTGAAGATCTTCCCCAACAACCAGCTTGCAGACGACGTCCAGGCATTGCAGCAGATGCAGTTCGGGGCGATCGAGGGCGGCATCATCCCGACCGCGAAAATGTCCGGATTCGAACCCGCGATGCAGCTTCCCGACCTGCCGTTCCTGTTCCCGACACCGCAGATCGCACACAAGTTCCTGGACGGCGACGTGGGCCAGCAGCTTCTCGGCAAGCTTGAGTCGCAGGGTGTGGTTGGCGTCACCTTCTGGGAAAGCGGCTTCAAGCAGTTCACCTGCAACAATCCGGTCGAGTCGCCAACCGACTTCAAGGGTCGCAAGGTGCGGGTGATGGAAAGCCCGATGCTGGTCGAGCAGTTCCGCGCCATGGGTGCCTCGGCGGTGCCGATCGCGTTCTCGGAGACCTATACCGCTCTGCAGCAGGGCGTCGTCGACTGCCAGGAGAACCCGCTCGTCTCCATCGTCAACATGCGCTTCTACGAAGTGCAGTCGAACGTCATCGTCAGCAATCACGCCTACCTCGGCTACGCTCTCCTGTTCAGCAAGCGCTGGCTCGACCAGCTTGATCCCGCCACGCGCGATATCGTCATCAATACGGCGAAGGAAGTGACCGATTTCCAGCGCGAGGAAACGGCGCGTCGCGAGGCCAAGCTGATCGAGATCATCGACAACAGCCAGGCCGAGCTCAGCTACCTGCCTGACGAGAACCGCGGTGCGTTCGAGGAAGCGACGCGGCCGGTCCACGAGATGTTCCGCGACGAGATCGGCAGCGATCTTCTCGATGCCGCGTACGCCGAAATCGAGAAACTGAAGCAGGAAGCAGGGAACTGACCTGCCTGACTGGTGGTTCGGGCGTGCGGCCGCCGGCCGCACGCCCCTGATCGGATGGACCCAAGCTCTCCAAAGCCGACCGGTGGCGCGCAAGAGCCGAGGAACTCTTAAATGCCGCACTCATCCTGGTAGCGTCGTTCCTGCTGTTTGCGAACGTCGTCGCCCGGTACGGGTTCAACACGGCAGTGCTCGGCGCCGAGGAACTGGTGCGCTACATGATCATCTGGCTCGTGTTCATCGGCGGCAGTGTTGCCGCGCGCAAGGGCATCCACATCGGCGTCGACGCGGTGCTGAGCGTCGTCGGCCCGACGATCGCCCGGGTGATCTCGGCCGTGGTCCTCGTCTTCTGCATCGGCTTCTGCATCGCGCTTGCCGTGTACGGGTTCGAACTGGTCAGTGCCACCCATTCGTTCGGCCAGCGGTCGGCCGCACTGCGGATTCCGTTCTGGATCGCGCAGGTGGCGATCCCGATCGGCGCGGCGCTCATGGCGCTGCGGTTCACACAGCGTCTGATCGCGCTCCTGCAATCGCGGGAGGACGAGCACAAAGTCGAAATGA
>CAZSNL010000064.1:0-14353 GCA_964608275.1 uncultured Hyphomicrobiales bacterium
AGATGCGGAGAGGTGCCGGAGTGGTCGAACGGGGCGGTCTCGAAAACCGTTGTACCCTTTGGGTACCGTGGGTTCGAATCCCACCCTCTCCGCCAGTTTCGCGAATGTCCGGCCCGAGACATCGGTGAATCGCGGCGCCGTTTGCGGCATGCCGGGGCTGGAAGTCAACCGGCCGCGGTCGGTCCGGCGATCTGCGCGATCCGCTGGAACTTCTTCCTGTAGGCAGACGGCGATAATCCTGCGCCACGCTTGAAGAGCCTCCGGAACGAGGCCGGGTCGGCATACCCGACCGAGGCGCCGACCTCGTCGATCGACAGCGTGTCGGTCTCCAGCATCTGCTTCGCCTCTTCGACCCGCAATGCCTGCACGTACTCCATCGGCGCAAGGCCGGTCGCCGCCTTGAAGCGGCGCGAAAAGGTGCGCGCGGTCAGACCGGACCGCTTGACCATTCGCTCGACCGGGCTGGCCAGTTCATAGTTGTCCGCGAGCCACGCCTGGCAATCCGAGATCGGCCCGTCTTCCGACGCCATCGGGCGGGTCATCACCGCATAGGGGGCCTGGCCTTCCGAATGGCCGCTGATCAGGAACACCTTTGCGGTTTCGATCGCTTGCCGGTATCCGCAGTACCTGGCGATCAGATAGACGGCGAGGTCATGCCAGGCGCTGACCCCGCCCGCGGTCACGATGCGATCGCCTTCCGCTTCCAGGCAAAGGATGGACTCCGCGCGGAACGAAATTCCCGGATAGCTGCGCTGGAACATGCTTCGATACGCCCAGTGGGCCGTCGCGGCATGTCCGTTCAGGAGGCCGGTCTCCGCAAGCAGCAGTGCCCCCGAACAAACCGAGCAGATGAGCGTCCCGTCCCGGTGGAGCCTCTTCAGCCAGACCACCTCTCGCGGGTAGCGGCCCGTGGGCACATCATGGATCGACGTATACATGTCGCAGACCACCACGGCGTCCGCCCTGTCCACATCGTCGATGCCCGTGTGCGGCTCGACCGGGATGTTGCCGACACAGCGAAACGCCTTGCCGTCCGCCGAGGCGATCCTGACCTCCAGCAATTCCTGCCCCGGCAAGCCGGTGACCATGTCGGTGAATACCGCGCCGGCCGACAGCAGCACGTCATGAAGGCCGTAGAGAACCGAGGCCGAGGTTCCCGGCTCCGCCAGCAACACGATCAGCGGCCTTTTCGGGTTGTTCACAGCGGCCCCATGGCCATTTCGGCGCGGTCCTGGCGCGCATGCCCCGGTCGCCTGTCCACTATGGCATGTTGATGACCGGATCGCCACTGCCCCGGCCGCCGAGGTCGTCGTAACTCCAACGCACGCTGCAATGGAGTTCGAGATGAACGATCTGAGACCGGCGCATCGCTCGATCGCCGGAGGTTTTGGCGGAGAGGTGTTCCTGCCCGGCGACCCCGGGTTCGACGAGGCAAGAATGGTCTGGAATGCCATGATTGACCGGCGGCCGGCGCTCATCGCGCGCTGCAGGGATGTGGATGATGTGATCGCGGCCGTATCGCTGGCCGCGGCGCGGGGCCTGCCGATGGCGATCCGGGGCGGCGGCCACAACGTGGCGGGACATGCGGTCTGCGATGACGGTATGATGATCGACCTGTCGCTCATGCGCGGCGTCACGGTGGATGCTGGGGCACGCGTCGCCGTCGTCGAAGGCGGCGCCCTGTGGAGCGATGTCGACAGGGCCAGCCAGGCGCACGGCCTTGCAACCCCCGGCGGTGTCGTGTCGCAAACCGGCGTGGCTGGGCTGACCCTGTCCGGCGGGATCGGATGGCTGCGCGCCCGGTACGGCCTTTCGGTCGACAATCTGATTGCGGCTGACGTGGTCACGGCTGACGGCACGCTGGTGCGTGCCAGTGACGATGAAAACCCGGACCTGCTCTGGGCGCTCAGGGGTGGCGGCGGTAATTTCGGGGTCGTCGTCCGGTTCGAGTTCGCCCTTCACCCGATCGGCCCGGAAGTGATGTTCGCAGCCCCCGTATACGCCCTCGACGACGGCCCCGGTCCGATCCGCGCGTGGCGCGAATTTCTGGCCGACCATGGCGATCGTGTCGGATCGCTCTGCGAGTTCTCCACCGCCGGCGGCGGAGATTTCCCCGCGGAGTATCGGGGAAGGCGCGTCTACACGCTCGCTTGCGTCTATAACGGAGACGCCGCGGAAGGCGAGGAATTGCTTGCGCCCTTGCGCGATCTCGGGACCCTGGTTGCCGACTTTTCCGGCCGGATGACCTACTGCGATGTTCAGCAGCTCTTTGACTCGCTGATGCCGTCAGGCGATTTCCGTTGCTACTGGAAGGCGCGCTACCTGACCGGCCTGAGCGATGAGATGATCGACCTGGCGATGCGGAACGCGAAGGCCGCGCCCTCGGACAGTACGCTGTCATCCCTGTGGAATTTCGGTGGAGCGACGGCACGGGTCCCGGCCGGAGCCACGGCTTTCGGCGATCGGTCCATGGGGTGGATGTACTCCCTGGACAGCGTCTGGTCCGATCCCGGCGAAGATGCCGCCAACATCGCCTGGGCGCGCGACGGCTGGACGGCGTCCGAACGCTTCGGCCATCATGGCCGCGTCTATCTCAACTTCCCCGGCCACGGCGAAGACGGCGTGGCGCTGACCCGCGCCAGTTTCGGATCGAACTACCGGCGTCTGGTCGACATCAAGACGAAGTACGATCCTGCGAACCGGTTCCGGTTCAACCAGAACATCGCACCGGAGGCCTGACATGCGTGCGCCGTCACCGCTTCCGGCAGCCGGATCAGGCACGGTCTTCCTCACCGAAGGCGGGTCCGAAACCGAACTCATGTATCGCCATGGGTTCGAACTGCCGGAATTCGCCATGTTCCCGTTGCTCGACATCCCGGACGCCGTCACCGCCATGCGCGACATGTTCCGCGCGCAACTGGATGTGGCGGCCGAGTTCGACCTTGGTTTCCTTCTCTCCGGGCTCGACTATCGCTCGAGCCCGGACTGGGGTGCGAAGCTGGGCTATTCGGCGACCGCTCTGGCGGATGCCAACGTCGCGGCCATCGCCTTCCTGAAGGAGATCGCAAGCGACTATCGCGACCAGATCCCGAGCCTCCTGATCGGCGGGATCCTCGGGCCGCGAGGCGACGCCTACGGGCTGAACCGGGAGATGACCGCCGAAGGCGCCGAGCAGTATCACGCGGTTCAGCTTGAGACGCTGAAACGGGCGCAGGTGGATTTTGCCTGCGCGATGACCTTCAACAACATCCCCGAGGCGGTCGGCGCCGCCCGCGCGGCGGCGCGAATCGGCATACCGCTCTCCGTGTCGCTGACGCTTGACCGGACCCATCGCCTCAGATCCGGTCCGACGCTTGGCGAAGCCATCGCCGGCATCGATGCGCTAACCGGGCTCGATGCGCCCGACTACTATCTGGTCAACTGTTCCCATCCGCTGGAATATGAGCCTGCACTCGATGATGGCGCGTGGATCAGGCGGCTGCGCGGCGTCCGGCCGAACGCCTCGAGGATGGAGAAGATGGCTCTGTGCAAACTGAACCATCTCGAGGCCGGCAATCCGGTCGAGCTCGCCATGCAGCTGGGCGACCTGCACGCCCGACACCCGCACATGGACGTTTTCGGAGGCTGCTGCGGCACGGGCGACACGCATCTGCGCGCGTTCGCAAGAGCCTTGAAGCAGATCCCGTCGTCGAACGGCCTGGTGCTCGGCGAGGTCCGGGGTTCGCGTTCCGTCGCGAACTCCGGAGGTCACGGTTTCGCGTCCCGCCGACCGGGAGTGGATGATGCTGATCCGACGATTTGAACCCGCCGACGCCGATGCGCTTGCGGCGCTGTTTCACGCATCGGTCCGTCAGGCGGGTCTTCGCGACTACTCTCCCGCGCAGGTTGCGGCATGGAGCCCCGTGAAGCCGGATCCCGGGAGGTATCTGCGACTGGCCCGCAGCCGGACCATCGTGGTCGCGGTGGATGACGGCAACGAGGTCGTGGGCTATGGCGAACTGGAGCCGGACGGCCATATCGACCATCTCTACTGTCGTCCCGACACGGTCGGCGAAGGCGTAGGGTCGGCGATTTGTGCCGCGCTGGAAGCCATCGCCATGGAAGCGGGCATCGAGCGTCTGTTCGTCGAGGCGAGCGAAGGCGCCCGCCGCCTGTTCGAACGCCGCGGTTTTGGCGTGGATGCCCGGCACGACTTCACGATTAGGGGCGTGGCGATCCACAACTATCGCATGTCGAAATCGATAGCCTGATGCCGGGGGTTCCGGCGCCGCCAGGGCAACACTGAACCAACTTTCCAGGTGTCAGCAGGCGGCACGAGGAACTCGGCTTCCATGACGGATGGGCACAGACGACGCGCCGGCTGGAAGCCGTCGCCCGGACGCTCTGAACGGCGTGGGATCTGGCCGCCCCGGCCTCCGGCCGCCGAATCGGCCGTGCCGTCGGTTCAGTCGGGCTCCCCTGGTTCGCCGTCGAACGGAATGCCGGGCTCGGCCTTGGACTGGCGCAGGATCAGCATGGTCTTGACGCTGGCGACGTTGGGCGCCGACGTCAGCTCGTCGATGACGAAGCTCTGCGCCGCGTCGAGGTCTGGGGCGAGGCACTTGAGGAAGAAGTCGCTTTCGCCCGACAGCATGTAGCACTCGCGCACCAGCGGCCAGCCGCGGACCCGCTTCTCGAACGCTACCAGGTCGGCCTCCGCCTGGCTGTGCAGGCCGACCAGCGCCAGCATGGCGACCCCGTAGCCGAGCAGCTTCTCGTCGAGGATCGCCCGGTAGCCCAGGATCACCCCGGCCTTCTCCAGCGCCCGCACCCGCCGGAGGCACGGCGGCGGCGAGATGCCGGTGCGCCGCGCCAGCTCGACGTTGGTGATGCGCCCGTTGGCCTGCAGTTCCCTCAGGATGCGCCAGTCGATGGGATCAAGCTTGATCGTTCGCCTCATGGGCCGCGACTATAGCGCAACAATCGGACAAGATTCAGCAACGAAGTTGCCGACACTGGCAACGGTAGCCGGCCCGCACTAGATGTCCCTTGCCAGGCCCAACGCGCCTGTTCATCTCCGCTCCGGTTCCGGACAACGCTCTGGACAGGCCACTTTCGACACCCTATGAGGCAGCAGATGGCAGCACTGCACGCGAAGATCCTGATCCTCGGTTCCGGCCCGGCCGGCTGCACGGCGGCGATCTATGCCGCCCGCGCGATGCTGGAGCCGGTCCTCGTCGAGGGCGTCCAGCCCGGCGGCCAGCTCACCATCACCACCGACGTCGAGAACTATCCGGGCTTCGCCGACGTGATCCAGGGCCCGTGGCTGATGGAGCAGATGCGCGCCCAGGCGGAGAACGTCGGCACCCGGATCGTCGGCGATCACATCGTCGAGGTCGACCTGAAGTCGTATCCTTTCCGCCTCCGCGGCGACAGCGGCGCCGAGTACACCTGCGACGCCCTGGTCATCGCGACCGGCGCCCAGGCGAAATGGCTGGAGCTTGAGAGCGAGCAGCGGTTCCGCGGATACGGCGTCTCCGCCTGCGCCACCTGCGACGGCTTCTTCTACCGCGGCCGGAAGGTGCTGGTGATCGGCGGCGGTAACACCGCCGTCGAGTAAGCGCTGTTCCTCACCAACTTCGCCACCGAGGTCGTGCTCGTCCACCGCCGCGACGAGTTGCGGGCGGAAAAGATCCTGCAGAACCGCCTGTTCGCGAACGACCGCATCCGGGTGGTCTGGGACAGCGTGCTCGAGGAGGTGCTGGGCAGCGACGACCCGCCGGCGGTGACCGGCGCCAGGATCAGGAACGTCAAGACCGGTGCCGTCGAGGAGATGGCCGCCGACGGCATCTTCGTCGCCATCGGCCACCAGCCGGCGACGGCGCTGTTCGAGGGCCAGCTCGACATGAAGGCCGGCGGCTACATCGTCACCGCGCCGGATTCGACGGCGACCAGCATCCCCGGCGTCTATGCCGCCGGCGACGTGACCGACGACGTGTTCCGCCAGGCGGTGACCGCGGCCGGCATGGGATGCATGGCCGCGCTCGAGGCGGAGCGGTTCCTCGCCGCGGCCAGCGCAGGGCAGAGTGCGGCGGCGGAGTAGGGGACGATCCGGACCTCGGAGGGTCGCAGGGGCAACCATGGACTGGGACAAGCTGCGCATCTTCCATGCCGTCGCCGATGCCGGCAGCTTCACCCATGCCGGCCACGAGCTGGGCCTGAGCCAGTCGGCGGTGAGCCGCCAGATCGGCGCCCTCGAGGGCGAACTGCGCGTGCCGCTGTTCCACCGCCACGCCCGCGGCCTCATCCTCACCGAGCAGGGCGAGCTGCTCTATCGCACCGCGCACGACGTCTTCAACAAGCTCGCCAGCGCCAAGACGCGGCTGATGGATTCCAAGGACAAGCCGTTCGGCGATCTCCGCGTCACCACCACGATCGGCCTCGGTTCCCACTGGCTCACCCCGCGCATCGCCGAGTTCGTCGAGCTCTATCCGGACATCAACGTCCAGCTGCTGCTCGTCGACCGCGAGCTCGACCTGAGCATGCGCGAGGCCGATGTCGCGATCCGGCTGCGCCGGCCGGTGCAGCCCGACCTCATCCAGCGCAAGCTGTTCACCGTGCACAACCACGTCTATGCGTCGCCCGAGTATCTCAAGGCCTACGGCACGCCGAAGACGCCGGAGGACCTCGACCATCACAAGATCCTGACGTTCGGGCCGCCGCCCGCCTACCTCAAGGACGTGAACTGGCTGGAGACCTATGGCCGGCCCGCCGACAACCCGCGCAAGCCGGTGCTCAGGATCAACAACGTCTACGGCCTCTACGAGGCGACCCGGCTCGGCCTCGGCATCGCGTCGCTGCCGGACTACGTGGTCGGCCGCGCCTCCGACGTCGTCCGCCTCGCGCTCGACCCGGAGCCGGAGATACCGGAGTTCGACACCTACTTCGTCTATCCGGAGGAACTGAAGTCATCCAAGCGGGTTCTGGTATTCCGCGACTTCTTCGTCGCCAAGGCCCGCGAGTGGTCGTTCTAGCACGGGTGCGCGACACCGCGGGATGCGGTTGCGCAAGGCCCCCCAGCATTCAGCCATGCGCCATACGCATGGCTAATATGCCCCTTGCGACCTTGTTCACCGATGCCGGTTGCACCAGATTGAAGGTGTAACGCGGATCTGATGATACGCGTTCTCAGCGGTAGTTACTCCCTCCCCTTGCACTATCCGCTGGTCGACCGGCCCTATCCTCACCCCAGGGCCGGTTGGTTAAGCCCGGAAACGGGCGACGTGACTGAGGCCGGGTGCAAAGTCGCCCGGCCCTTTTTCTTGGTCCGGCGCCAGCCTCACATGTAGAGCCGCTCGCCCTCGACCCCGTCATACAGATGGGCGACGTAGTCGCCGTAGCCGTTGTAGATCCGGGTCGGAACCGTCAGGTCGGTGCCGATGACGCGTTCCTCCGCCTGGCTCCAGCGCGGATGCGGCACCTCGGGATTGACGTTGGCCCAGAAGCCGTATTCGTTGCCCTGGATCTCCTCCCAGAAGCTGACCGGCCGTTCGCGGACGAACGAGATCCGCACGATCGACTTGATCGACTTGAAACCGTACTTCCACGGCACGATCAGCCGGATCGGGGCGCCGAACTGGTTGGCGGCCGGCTTGCCGTAGGCGCCGGTCACGAGAAGCGTCAGCTCGTTTGCCGCTTCCGCCATGGTGAGGCCCTCGACGTAGGGCCACGGATACCAGAACTGGCGCTGGCCGCGGGCGACGTCCGGGTTCTTGAACGTCTCGAAGCGGACGTACTTCGCCGCCGACAGCGGCTTTGCGATCTCCATCAGCCGGGCCAGCGGGAAGCCGGTCCACGGCACCACCATCGACCACGCCTCGACGCACCGCAGCCGGTACAGCCGCTCCTCGAGCGTCATCTTTGCGAGCAGGTCGTCGATGCCGATGGTCATCGGCGTCTCGACCTCGCCGTCGATGGCGATCTCCCATGGCCGCACCTTCAACGCCTGGGCGGCGGCATAAATCTGCTTGTGCGAGCCGAATTCGTAGAAGTTGTTGTAGGCGCCGCTGATGTCCTCGGACGTGATCGCCCGCTCGACCCGGTAGGCCTCGTTGCGCGGCGCCGGATAGTAGCGGGCGGAGGGATCGTCGTCCGCCACCGCCCGGGCGGGGGCGCCGATGCCGGCGACGCCGGCGACCGCGATCGCCCCGGCCGCCTGCATGAACTGCCGCCGCGACCGGAATACCGCCTCCGGCGTCGCCAGGTTCTCGGGAATCTCCCAGCCGCGCCGGCGTCTGATCAGCATGGCGGTGCCCCTTCTGCTGCGTGCCTCCCTTCCGCACTATGCCCAAACGGGCGCAAGCGCAAGTCACGCCTCTGCGAGCAGCCCGCGAGGCACCGTACGCGGACAAGTTGGCCTTGTGGCCGGTTTTGGCTTATAAGCTTCGGCTTCGACCCCTCAAGTCGCCGCTAAGGACGTCAAGATGGCCAATGGCAGGTTTCTTCCCGGCGATCCCGTGCCCTGGTTTCGGGCCGCCTCGCCCAGCAACCCGCAATACGACTTCAGTTCCGCCGCCGGACGTTTCATCGTCCTGTGCTTCTTCGGCTCCGCCGCCGATCCGGTCGCTCGATCGGCCCTCGACCTGGTGATCCGCAACCGCGAGATCTTCGACGACAGCAAGCTCTGCTTCTTCGGCATCAGCATCGATCCCGCCGACGCCGCCGAGCAGCGGGTCCGGCAGATGATCCCCGGCATCCGCCTGTTCTGGGACTTCGACCGCGCCATCTGCCGCCGCTATGGCCTGTTCGCCGACAACGACGCGCTCAGGCGCTGCTGGCTGGTGCTCGATCCGATGCTCCGGGTGGTCGCCCAGGCCGGCTTGAGCGAAGGCGAGGCGATCATCCGCTACCTGCGTGAGCTGCCGCCGGTCGAGGCCCATGCCGGGGTCGAGATGCTGGCCCCGGTCCTCGTCCTGCCGCGGGTGTTCGAGCGCGAGCTCTGCCGCCATCTCATCGACCTCTACGAAAAGCACGGCGGCGAGGAATCCGGGTTCATGCGCGAAGTCGACGGCAGGACCGTCGCGGTGCGCGACAACGCCTTCAAGTCGCGGGCCGACTACACCATCGACGACGAGGCGCTGCGCCAGGAGCTTCGCCAGCGCATCATTACCCGGCTGGTGCCGGAGGTGCAGAAGGCGTTCCAGTTCAAGGTCACCCGCATGGAGCGCTACATCGTCGCCCGCTACGACGCCGAGACCCAGGGCAAGTTCCTGCCGCATCGCGACAACACCACCAAGGGCACCGCACACCGGCGGTTCGCGGTGTCCATCAATCTGAATGCCGAAGAGTACGCCGGCGGCGACCTCCGGTTCCCCGAGTTCGGCTCGCGGACGTACCGCGCCCCGACCGGAGGCGCGGTCGTGTTCTCGTGCTCGCTGCTGCACGAGGTGACGCCGATGACCGCCGGCAGGCGGTACACGTTCCTGCCGTTCATGTACGACGAGGAAGGCGCGCGGATCCGCGAGCAGAACAACAGGTTCCTCGGCGACGGCGTCGGCGTCTATCGCAGCGGCCTCGGCCAGGACCAGCAGCAGCCGGCGGCGGCAGCGGACGGGCAACAATCGGGCGACGCGGCGGCGGCAGCCGGGCAGCAACCCGGCGACGCGGCGACGGCGGCGACGGCGGCGACGGCGGTAGCCGCCGGCGCGAGCGCCGATCGCTGACGGTCATTGCCTCAGCGACGGCTGCCGACGACCGCGATGGCGCGCTTGCGGCCGTCGCCGTCAGCGGCCAGCGCGAAGCCGAAATGCGTCGCCCGCCGGTCGAGCAGCAGGCGGCGATGGCGGGCGCCGCGCAGCCACTGGTCGCCGATGAACGCGCCGACGTCGCCGGCCGTCGGCTGACGGCCGCAACCGCCACAGCTTGCCGCCACCGCCGAGAGCGACCGCCACTGTGACCGTTCCGGTTCCGGCACCGCCGACCGAAGCCCGCCGGCGGGGTCGAGATCCGGCTCCGCACCTGGCGTCCGCGGCATCAGCGACCGCGCAGCCTCGGTCAGGGCATCGCTCGGCTGAAGCGGCGGCATCGCCGCCGCCCGTCTCGCCCAGTTGACGAGGCCGAGCGCCTGTCGCTGAAGGTCCTCTGCCGGCACAGGCGCCGGTTCCGCGCCCGCACCCTGGCCCTGCCCCGTGCCCACGCCGGCGAACATCTCGACCGCGTATACGGTGCCGCCGGCGGCGGCGAGGCCGAAGCCGTAGCGCTCGATGCCGCCGGCGAGGATGCTGGCGCGATGCGGCGGGCTTTCCATCCAGTCGAGGTGGAACCGGCGCACCGTCGCCGCCGATGGCGGCATCGGACACCCCGAGCACCGCGCGATGTTCTCGTGGACGCGGTGTCCGCGGCTTCCGCCCTCGGCGAGGTAGCGATCCATGGCGTCGCCGCCCTCCGGCGACAGATGGCCGTAGTAGCCGCGCTGCAGCATGTCTTCGGCGTGCCGCTGCGCGGCCGCGTCGAGTTCGGCCGCGCGCTTTAGCGGTGCGAGCCCGTGCTCCTGCCGCGCCGCGTTGACGAGAGCCAGCGCCGCGTCGCGCAGCCCCGCGACATCGACGGGCTCCCGCGCCGGCGACGGCAGGGCGAACACGAGTCCCGCCATCAGCGCCGCTGCCCGGGCAAGACCCCTGAGCCTCGATGGCCGGCCGCTGCCCGCCAACGTTCCCCCTTATGCGGCTTCCGCCTTGGTCGCGGCGAGCACCTGCTCGGCCAGCTTCCCGGTCAGCTCCGCCAGGTGATCGAACCTGAACGTGAACGTGGCGGCGCCGGCGGTCGCCGATCGCAGTTCGATGATCAGGTCCTGCATCTCCTGCTCCGGCAGGTGGGCGCGGACCACGTCCCAGCCCGGCCAGCCGTCCCGCGGCTCGAAGCCCAGTATCTGCCCCCGCCTTCCGCTGACGATCTGGTTCACCCGGGAGGTCGCTTCCGACGGCACATAGACCTCGACCGCGACCACCGGCTCGAGCAGGACCGGCGAGCACTGCGGCAGACCCTCCGACAGCGCCAGCCGCGCCGCCTGCTTGAACGCCATCTCCGAGGAATCGACCGTGTGATAGGACCCGTCGGTCAGCTTGATCGCGATGTCGACGACCGGAAACCCGAGCGGACCGGAAACCAGGTATTCGCGCGCCCCCGCCTCGACTGCCGGGATGTACTGGCGCGGCACCACGCCGCCGGTGATCGACTCGGTGAACTCGAACCCGCCGCCACGCGGCAGCGGCCTAATCTCGAGCACCACGTCACCGAACTGGCCGTGCCCGCCCGACTGCTTCTTGTGGCGGCCGCGCTGGGTCACGGGCTTGCGGATGGTCTCCTTGTACGGGATGCGCCGCGGCCGGGTCTCGGCCTGGACGCCGAACTTCTGGGCAAGGCGTTCGAGCGCTACCCGAAGGTGCATCTCTCCCTGCCCCCACAGCACCATCTCGTTGGTGTCGGCGCTGTGCTCGAGCGAGATCGAGGGATCCTCCTCGACCAACTTGGCGATCGCGCTGGTGAGCTTGACTTCGTCCTTGCGCTCCTGGACGGCGATCGCAAGGCCGTAGACGCCGGGCATCGGCGTGATCGGCGCAAGCTGGGCGGTCGATCCCTTCGCGGTCGACAACGTCTCGCCGGTCACCGCCGAGTCGAGCCGGCCGAGGGCGACGGTGTCGCCGGCGACGGCCTCGCCGCGCTTGGTCAGCTCCTGGCCGAGCATGGCGGAGATCCCGGCCAGCCGTTCGTCCTTCCCGTCGCGGCCGTAGAGCGTCGCGCCGTCCGGCAGCCGCCCCGACAGGATGCGGGCCAGCGACAGCTTGCCCCCGTGCGGCGTATGGAACGTCTTGAGCACCTGGGCGACCGCCGCACCGCCGGCGTCGACGCCGAGTCGCCGGGCGGTATGGTCCACGAACGGCGCCTCGTGCCGCAGCGCCTTCAGCAGCCGGCGGATCCCGTTGCCGTTTTCCGCCGACCCGAGGAGCACCGGCACGATTGAGCCGTCGGCCAGTTCCTTGCTCAGGTCGTCGAACACGCGGTCGCGCGGCGGCTCGATGTCCTCGAGAAGCTGCTCCATCAGCTCGTCGTCGTAGTCGGCGAGCTTCTCGAGCATGTTGAATCGGGCCTCGGTCTTCAGGTCGGACAGGTCGGCCGGCACGTCCACGACCTCGCTTTCCGCGTGCTCGCGGTAGACGAAGGCGCGCTCCAGCGCCAGATCGACGAAGCCGGTGGCAATGCCGTCGGTGAAGATCGGCAGCTGGCGCAGCACCAGCGGCCGGGCGCTTGCCGGCTGCAGCATCTCCAGGACGTCGCGCACATCGCCCTCGGCCTTGTCGATCTTGTTGAGGAACAGGACCCGCGGGATGTTGTGTTCCTCGAGGTGCTTGAGGATCAGCTGCAACGCCGGCACCTTCTTGTCGTCCTGCTCGCACACCACCACGGCGGCATCGACGCCGGCGAGAACCGCCACCTGCTCCTGGGAGAATTCGATCGAGCCGGGACAGTCGAGGAACGTGAAGCTGTCTCCCAGATAGTCGGTGGTGGCCACGTTGACCTCGACGGTCATGCCGTGGGCGCGCGCCTCGGGCGAGGTATCGCCAACCGTGAAGCCGTCTGCCGACCTGCCCTGGCGCGTGATGGCGCCCGTCCGGTGAAGGATGCTCTCGAGCAAGGTCGTCTTGCCGCTCAGGAAGGGGCCCACGATCGCGATGCACCGCGGACCCCGAGCGGAGTTGCCGCTCTTCTGGTCCATAGTGTCCTCCCTGATATCTGACTCGGAGAGCACCGCGTCGGCACGCCGCGTGCCCGATCCGCCTTGCCCGCCATCGTTCCAGAAGTCAGGGTGTCATGGCAAGGCTTTCCGCGCGATCCGTGACAATACGCATTCCCCACAGCAAAACGGCGCCCCACGTGGGGCGCCGTTTCGTGCCTGTGCCCGGAAAAGACGGGGCTACTGCGCCAGCCGCAGATTGACCGAAGCGATGCCCGCGGCAACGTTGAGGCCGGTCTGCGCCTGCACGCTCACCGGCTGCAGCGAGATCGAATCGCCGGAGCCGCCGACCAACACGTTGGCACCGGCGCCAACTCCGACGGTCGCCTCTCCGGTGGCACCTGCGTAGGTACCTTCCAGCGCGCCGGGAGGAATGTCGGCGGTCGCCGCGAACACCGCCCAGGCGATGTAGGTGTTGCCGGTGACGCCGATGTCGACGCCGAACTTGTTGATGCTGCCCTCATAGACTTCACGGCCGCTCGCGGCACCGTCGAAGACGCAGGTGAGTGCCTTGCTGGAGCCGAAGACGAACCCCACGCCGCCCGCAACCTCACAGTTCAGCATGCCCACTTCTATGCCCTGTGCCCGCGTCTCCGGGGCCATGAAACCGGCTACCGCCAGAGCGAGCGAGGCCGTCGTCAATACCCTCTTCCAGCGCTTCATCTATGTATCTCCCGCAGTTGAAGCTCCAGTCACCCATACTGTCCGCGGCGCAGGCCCCTTTGAAGGCGCCGGCGCCGGGGAGGACAGCACTCCCTCTTTCGTATCATGCTCACGGGGCAAATGGCCAAGAGGGTTTCGCGTCAAGGGTAAAGTTTTCAAGGGCAGTGTTGCATGCCTCCCCTCTAGGCAATCTGACGCTGGTTCTGCCGGTTGCTGACGAGATCGGCCACCACCGACGGATCGGCCAGCGTCGACGTGTCGCCCAGGTTGGTGAAATCGTCTTCGGCGATCTTGCGCAGGATCCTGCGCATGATCTTGCCCGAGCGCGTCTTCGGCAGTCCAGGCGCGAACTGGATCACGTCCGGCGACGCTATCGGCCCGATCTCCTTGCGGACCCAGTCGCGAAGCTCCTTGATGAGCGCCTCGCTGCCGCGCTCGCCGGCCATCAGCGTCACGTAGCAGTAGATCCCCTGGCCCTTGATCGAATGCGGGTAGCCGACCACGGCGGCCTCGGAGACCTTCGGGTGGGCCACCAGCGCCGACTCCACCTCCGCCGTCCCCATCCGGTGGCCGGAGACATTGATCACGTCGTCCACGCGACCGGTAATCCAGTAGTAGCCGTCCTCGTCGCGTCGACAGCCGTCGCCGGTGAAGTACATGCCCTTGTAGGTCGAGAAGTATGTCTCGACGAAGCGCTGGTGGTCACCGTAGACGGTCCGCATCTGGCCCGGCCACGAGTCGAGCATGACCAGGTTGCCGCTGGCCGGCCCTTCCAGCAGGTTGCCGTCGTTGTCGACCAGGCCCGGCCTGACGCCGAAGTACGGCAGCGTGGCCGACCCCGGCTTCAGGTCCATGGCACCGGGCAACGGGCTGATCATGATGCCGCCCGTCTCGGTCTGCCACCAGGTGTCGACGACCGGC
>CAZSNL010000064.1:14363-16117 GCA_964608275.1 uncultured Hyphomicrobiales bacterium
CCTTCGCCGACCACGTTGAAATACCATTCCCATGCTTCGGGATTGATGGGCTCGCCGACGCTGCCCAGCAGCCTGATCGACTTGCGGTTTGTCTTCTTCACATACTCGTCGCCGGCGCCCATCAGGGCCCGAATGGCCGTCGGCGCAGTATAGAAGATGTTGACGTTGTGCTTGTCGCAAACCTGCCAGAACCGCGACGCGTCGGGATAGTTCGGCACGCCCTCGAACATGAGCGTCGTCGCCCCGTTGGCGAGCGGCCCGTAGACGATGTAGCTGTGCCCCGTCACCCAGCCGACGTCAGCCGTGCACCAATAGATGTCGCCGTCGTGATAGTCGAAGACGTGCTCGTGCGTCATGGCGACGAACAGGAGGTAGCCGCCCGACGTGTGCAGGACGCCCTTCGGCTGACCCGTCGACCCCGACGTATACAGGATGAACAGCGGATCCTCGGCGCCCATCTCCACCGGCGGACAATCGGCATCGACCTTCGCCAGCTCGTCGTGGAGCCACATGTCGCGACCCTCGGTCCACGGGACGTCGCCGCCGGTGCGACGCACGACCAGCACCTTGTGGTCGCCCGGGCACTTGGCCAGCGCCTCGTCGGTGTTGGCCTTGAGGGGGATGGTGCGGCCGCCGCGGACGCCCTGGTCGGCCGTGATGACGAAGCTGGAATGACAGTCGTTGATGCGGCCAGCCAGCGAATCTGGCGAGAAACCACCGAACACCACCGAATGGATTGCGCCGATGCGGGCACAGGCGAGCATGGCGACGGCGGCCTCGGGAATCATCGGCAGATAGATCGTCACCCGGTCGCCCTTGCCGACCCCGTTGGCCTTCAGGACGTTGGCGAAGCGGCATACGCGGTCGTGCAACTCCCGGTAGGTGATTTTGGCATCGTCCTTCGGGTCGTCGCCTTCCCAGATGATGGCGACCTGGTCGCCACGCGTGGCGAGATGGCGGTCGAGGCAGTTGGCGGAGACGTTGAGCGTTCCGTCCTCGAACCATTTGATGGACACGTTGTCGTAGGCGAACGAGGTGTTCTTCACCCTGGTAAACGGCTTGATCCAGTCCAGACGCCTGGCCTGTTCTCTCCAGAACCCGTCCGGATCCTCGATCGAGGCCCGGTACATCTCCTCGTATTTAGCCCTGTCGATGTGAGCATTCTGCGTCCAGTGTTCTTGAAGCGAGTATACCTTTTCATCGGACATCGCGGACTTCCTCCGGGCATGGTCACCGTGCTTGGTGTATTATGGGGGATAAGCGGGATTGCGGGCAACCGCGTGCGGATCGGACTTTCGTAGAGGTCGTCCGCTATACCTTCCGTTCGACCATCATCCGCTTGATCTCGGCAATGGCCTTGGCGGGGTTCAGGCCCTTGGGGCAGACCCTGGTGCAGTTGAAGATCGTGTGGCAGCGGTACAGCCGGAACGTGTCTTCCAGGAAGTCCAGGCGTTCGCCCTTCGCCTCGTCGCGGCTGTCAGCCAGCCACCGGTAGGCCTGGAGCAGGATCGCCGGCCCGAGGTAGCGGTCGGAGTTCCACCAGTAGCTGGGGCAGGCGGTCGAGCAGCAGGCACAAAGGATGCACTCGTAGAGACCGTCGAGCTTCTCGCGGTCATCGTGCGATTGCGGCCACTCCTTCTCCGGTTCCGGCGTCGTCGTCTTGAGCCACGGCTCGATGGCCCGATACTGGGCGTAGAAGTTGGTAAGGTCCGGGACCAGGTCCTTGACGACCGGCTGGTGCGGCAGCGGATAGA
>CAZSNL010000065.1:0-15713 GCA_964608275.1 uncultured Hyphomicrobiales bacterium
TTCGGGCCGCGGCGAGCCCGCCGTCGATCACCGCCGTCACCATGCCGCCGAAGCCGGTCATCTGCCGCTTCGCCAGCTCGTGCTGCGGGTGCGAGGCAAGGCCGGGATAGAGGACGCGGGCGATCTTCGGGTGGCGTTCGAGCCAGCTCGCCACCGCCATCGCGTTGGCGCAGTGACGCTCCATCCGCAACGGCAGCGTCTTCAGCGACCTGAGCACGAGAAAGGCGTCGAACGGCCCCTGCACCCCGCCGGCAGCATTCAGCAGGTAGCCGATCCGCTCGGCGAGATCGGTGAACGGGGTGTCGCCGGAGACGACGGCGGCGCCGCCGACCACGTCGGAATGGCCGTTGAGGTACTTGGTCGTGGAGTGCACGACCACGTCGATGCCGAGGTCGACCGGCCGCTGCACCCAGGGGCTGGCGAAGGTGTTGTCGCAGACGCTGATGAGGCCGTGCCGGCGCGCCAGTTGCGCAACGGCCTCCAGGTCGACGACCTTGAGCAGCGGATTGGTCGGCGACTCGACCCAGATCATCCGCGTCTCGGGGCGGATCGCGGCGGCAACCGCATCCATGTCGGCGAAGTCCACGAACGAGAACGACAGGCCGGCCGAGCGGCGGCGCACGTTCTCGAACAGCCGGTAGGTGCCGCCGTAGAGATCGTCCACGGCGATCACGTGGGAGCCCGCGTCGAGCAGGTCGAGGATCGTCGCCGTCGCTGCCATGCCGGAGGCGAAGGCAAAGCCGTGCGCCGCGTTCTCGAGATCGGCGAGGCAGGCCTCCAGTGCCTTGCGGGTTGGATTGTGGGTGCGCGAATACTCGTAGCCCTTGTGGACGCCGGGACTGTCCTGGACGTAGGTCGATGTGGCGTAGATGGGCGTCATGATGGCGCCGGTCGTCGGGTCGGGCTGCTGCCCGGCATGGATCGCGCGGGTGGCGAACCCGTGGCGGTTCTTCAGCATCGGTCGGTCTCCTGGCGCACGATTGCAGCCGCCGGTCGGTCCGGCGGCGAAGCGGGCTTCGGGGTCATTGAAGGTCTGCGCCCTGCTGCGGCGGACCGCCGTGCAGGCGCATGTGATTGAGCACGTCGATCTTGGTGATGAGGCCCTGGAAGCGTCCGTCGCGCACCACCGGCGCCACCATGCCGCGCTGGAGCAGGGCGAGCACCCGGTCGAGGCTTTCCGTCGCCTCGACGACGCGCAGGTCCGTGGTCATCACGTCGCCCGCGGTGCCCTCGAAGGCGCCACCGCAGTTGTAGACGTGGAACAGCAGATCCTCTTCGTCGAGGAGGCCGACGAGGGTATCGCCGTCGAGCACCGGAAGCTGGGAGATGTCGTACAGCTTCATCTGCCGGTAGGCCTGCTCCAGCGGCGTCGCCGGGGTCACCGTCACGGCATGGCGCTCGGCGTGCTTGCGGGCGATGAGATCGGTCAGGTCGCCGCGGTCGGGCGTCCGCATGAAGCCGTTGTCGATCATCCAGAAGTCGTTGAACATCTTCGACAGGTACTTGTTGCCGCTGTCGCAGACGAAGGTCACGATTGTCTTCGGCTCCGTCTGCGCCCGCGCGTGCCTCAGCGCGGCGGCCAGCAGCGTTCCCGAGGACGACCCGGCGAGGATTCCTTCCGCGGCCAGAAGCTCGCGGGCGATATGGAACGCCTCGCCGTCGCTCACGGTGTAGGCGTGGCGGACCCGCGACAGATCGCACACCGGCGGCAGGAAGTCTTCACCGATCCCCTCCACCAGCCACGAACCCACCGCGTCCGGCATCCTGCCGGTGCGCACGTAGTCGGCGAGCACCGACCCCTCCGGGTCGGCGAGCACCATCTCGGCGGCCGGCACGGTGCGTTCGAAGAAGCGCGACAGTCCGGTGATGGTGCCGCCGGAGCCGACGCCGCACACCACCACGTCGGGCGTGACGCCGAACGCCTCGCACTGGGCGAGGATCTCCGGCCCCGTGGTCGTCTCGTGGGCGAGCGGGTTGGCGGGATTGCCGAACTGGTTGATGAAGCAGTAGCCGTGTTTCTCGGCCAGGCTGAGCGCCATGTCCTGGTAGTACTCGGGATGGCCCTTGCCGACGTCGGAGCGGGTGATGATAACTTCCGCGCCCATTGCACGCAGGTGAAAGATCTTCTCCTGCGCCATCTTGTCGGGCACCACCAGTACCGTGCGATAGCCCTTCTGGGCGCCGACGAGGGCCAGCGCGAGACCGGTGTTGCCCGCCGTCGCCTCGATGATCGTGCTGCCCGGCCGGAGCGCGCCAGACGCCTCCGCCGCCTCGATCATGGACTTGCCGATGCGGTCCTTGATCGAGCCGCCCGGGTTCTGGCTCTCCAGTTTCAGGAACAGCCGGCATGGCCCCGCATCGAGCTTCTTCACCTCGTGCATCGGCGTGTTGCCGATCGCGTCGAGCACGTTGCCGAAGACTGGCGGAGCAATCGTCGTGGTGGTCATGCGATCACCGTTCGTTGCCGACCGCCAATGTCGATCACCGGCGGCCGGAGTTCAAGCGGCATCGTGCCTACTACGGGCGGCGCTCCAGTACGACCAGCGTCCAGTCTGCGCTGTCGCCGGGCTCGGCGGGATGGAATTCGCGCGACACCTCCTGCCACTCCCGCGTCTCGTCGTCGGGAAAGAACGTGTCGCCTTCGACCGTCATGTGCACCCGCGAGAGATAGATGCGGTCGGCCCTGTCCATCGCGGCGCGGAAGATCTCCTCGCCGCCGATGACGCAGATCTCGTCGCCGCCGCGCGCCGCGGCGAGTTCGCGCGCCTTTGCCAGGGCGCTGTCTACGTCGTGGACGACGTGCACGCCGGCCGCCTCGTAGTCCGCCTGCCGCGTCACCACGATGTTGTCGCGGCCGGGCAGCGGCCTGCCGATCCCCTCCCAAGTCTTGCGGCCCATGATCACGGGCTTGCCCATGGTGACCTCGCGGAAATACCTGAGATCGGAGGGAATGCGCCACGGGACGTCGCCGTGGGCGCCGATGACGCCGTTTTCCGCAACGGCCACGACCAGGGAAATCAGCACGGCATACCGTCTTTCATCGGGCGAGTTCCTCCATCGGGGTATCGGGGTCCTGCGTGCAGTACCATCGGGTCTCGCGGACGTTCGTCAGGTCCGCCAGTGCGCGCTCCGCGAACGCCTTGCGGTCCATGCACTCGGCGCGGGTCTCGTAGGCCCGCGGCGACCAGCCCTCGGGGGTCACTTCAGCGCCTGGCACCCAGGCTCCGTCGATCAGGATAAAGACGACCAGCCACCACATGCCCGTCACTTGTCGCCGCCCGGCAAGTCGAGGTCAACCCATTCGCGCCTATACGGCCACCGGTGCGGCGATGTGCGGATGCGCGTCGTAGCCGACGATCTCGAAGTCCTCGTAGCGGAACCCGTCGATCTCCCGGCGCTCGGTCCTGATGACCAGTTTCGGCAGCGGCAGGGGCTTACGGGCGAGCTGTGCGTCGGCCTGCTCCAGATGGTTGAGGTAGAGGTGGGCGTCGCCGAACGTGTGGATGAACTCGCCGACCCGAAGACCCGTCACGTGGGCCACCATGTGGGTCAGAAGGGCATAGGAGGCGATGTTGAACGGCACGCCGATGAAGACGTCCGCGGAACGCTGGTAGAGCTGGCAGGAGAGCCTGCCATCGGCGACGTGAAACTGGAACAGGCAATGGCACGGCGGCAGCGCCATCCTGTCCACCTCGGCCGGGTTCCACGCCGAGACGATGAGCCGCCGCGAGTACGGGTCGTTGCGCAGGCCCTCGATCACGGCGGCGATCTGGTCGACGGTGCGCCCGTCGGGCGCCGGCCACGATCGCCATTGCCGGCCGTAGATCGGCCCCAGGTCGCCGGCCTCGTCCGCCCATTCGTCCCAGATCCGCACGCCGTGCTCGTGCAGGTAGGCGATGTTGGTATCGCCGCGCAGGAACCACAGGAGTTCGTGAATGATCGAGCGCACGTGCAGGCGCTTGGTGGTGACGAGCGGAAAGCCGGCGGCAAGGTCGAACCGCATCTGGTGGCCGAAGATGCCCAGCGTGCCGGTGCCGGTCCGGTCGTCCCGGCGCACCCCATGGTCGCGAACCCGCCGCATCAGGTCGAGGTACTGGCGCATGGGTCGAGATTAGGCGATTCCGGTATCGACCGGTAGGACTTCCAGTCCGCTGTCGACAGGTCCCCGGCACGGCAACACCCTTCGCGCGAGACGTTGACGGCCGGATGCGGAACCGTGCACCGTGGCGGCAGGTTCCTTGCGCAATGACGCGGATGGTCAGACATTCCGGCAGAAATCCGTGGCCGATGCGGCCGAACCGTCGCACCGTCGTCGCCTCGCTGGCCGGCCTTGGCGCGGCCGCGGCCCTCGGCGCTCGGCCCGGCATTGCGCAGGCGCCGATCCTGTCGCGCCCCATCCCCGCCACCGGCGAAGCGATCCCGGCGATCGGGATGGGCACGTGGATCACGTTCAACGTCGGCGCCAACGAGGAGCTCCGTGCCCGGCGTGCCGAGGTCCTCGAAACCTTCTTCGCCCTCGGCGGCGGGGTGGTGGATTCCTCGCCCATGTACGGCTCCTCCGAGGAGATCGTCGGCTGGTGCCTCCGGCGTATCGGCGCCCCACCTTCCCTGTTCTCCGCCACCAAGGTGTGGATCTGGCCGGGTGCGCTCGGTCCCGGCCAGATGGCGACGTCGCGCGAACTATGGGGCGTCGACCGCTTCGACCTGATGCAGGTTCACAACCTGCTGGCCTGGGAGAGCCACCTCGACACTCTCGCCGGACACAAGGCCGAGGGGCTTGTGCGCTTTGTCGGCGTCACCACGTCGCACGGCCGGCGCCACGACGAACTCGAGAGGATCATGGCGACGCGGCCGCTCGACTTCGTCCAGCTGACGTACAACATCCTCGACCGCGACGCCGAGCAGCGCCTGCTGCCGCTCGCCGCCGACCGCGGCATTGCGGTCATCGTCAACCGCCCGTTCCGCAGGAAGCAGCTGTTTCGCCTGTTTGCACATCACCCGCTGCCGGAGTGGGCCGGAGAAATCGGCTGTGCGAACTGGGCCCAGTTCTTCCTCAAGTTCATCATCTCACACCCCGCAGTCACCTGCGCCATCCCGGCCACCAGCCGGGTCGACCACATGCGCGAGAACATGGGCGCCCTGACAGGGCCCCTCCCCGACGCAGGCCTGCGCCGGCGCATGGTCCGCCACGTCGAGGACCTCTAGACACCGGAACCTGTCATCCGGCGCACGAAGGTTTGATTGGGCGACCCTCGGAACCGTCACCTACCGTGACCCACCGGGCGCACCGGTCCGGACAACGGGAGGTCTCACGACATGAACAGGATCGCGACAGGATTTGCCTGCATTGGTTTCCTCATCGCAGCGGCCGCGGCGGCCAATGCCCAGGATACGTCAATGAGCTTCTTCATCACCAGCGCGGGCCCTGGCAACGGTGCCAATCTCGGCGGCCTCGAAGGGGCAGACGCCCATTGCCAGCAACTTGCGGAGGCCGCCGGCGCCGGTGACAGGAGCTGGGCCGCCTACCTCAGCGCGAGCGGCGTCAACGCCCGAGACCGGATCGGCACCGGCCCCTGGTACAATGCCGCGGGCGTGCTGATCGCCGAAGACGTGGACTCGCTCCACGACGATCCGAACATCAACAAGGAAACCGGGCTCACCGAGAATGGCGAGCCGGTCAACGGGCGCGGCGACGATCCCAACATGCACGACATCCTGACCGGCTCGAACCCGGATGGCACCGCTGCGGCCGAGACCTGCGGAGACTGGACCAGCAGCGGAGAAGGCAGCGCCATCGTCGGCCACCATGACCGCATCGGGCTGCGCGACGACGCGCCTTCGAAATCCTGGAATTCCTCGCACACGACGCGCGGCTGCAGCCAGGACGCGCTCCGCGCCACCGGCGGCAACGGGCTCTTCTACTGCTTCGCCACCAACTGAGCACGGTCGGTCTGCCGAACAGCCTGCTCCCGCCGGGGCAGGCAGCATCTCCTGCCTTTCCGGCTCGCCGGCCCCTACGCGCGTCGATTGCTGTCCAGTCGCGAGGCGGATCGGAGGTTGCGTCAGCCTGCCGCAACGCCGGCGCGCCATAACGCAAGGGCATTAACGCAATCTTATGTGCCCCGGGTCTACTTTCTCCGCATCAGGGAGTTAGTACCGTTCGGAGAGTTCGGATGAAAAACCGAGTATTGTTCGGCCTCTGGCTGTTTGCCGCCGCTGCGGTTTCTCTTGGCGGGCAGGCACGATCTGCAGAACTCAGCATCGTCGGAACAGGAGACGGCCTGGAACTGCTCCGTGCGATAGCGGTGGAATACACCATGCGCCACCCCGAAGTAAAAATTTCGATCCCAGCAAGCATCGGTTCGGGCGGCGGCATTGCCGCGGTGGCGTCCGGCACGGAGCGGCTCGGCCGCGTCGCCCGCAAGCTGACCCAGACCGAAGCCGAGGCCGGTATCGTCTACCTGCCGATCGCAAGGATACCCTCGGCCATCTTCGCTCATCCGTCGGCCGGCGTGACCGATCTGCCCCACGACGCGATCGTGCGCATCTTTACCGGCGAGGCCGATTCGTGGACCGAGTTCGGCGGCGCCAACATTCCGATCAAGGTGGTGCGCCGCGAGGAGGCCGACAGCACTCTCATCGTGCTGCGCGAAAGCATGCCCGGATGGGCGGACCTGGAGTTCACCGACCGGTCCAAGACGGCCGTTACCACGCAGGAATCCATCCAGACGGTGCGCGACGTGGCTGGCGCCATCGGCTTCGGGCCGTACTCGCGGGTACTCGACTTCGAGACCACCGTCCTCAGGGTGGACGGCAAGTTTCCCACCGACCCTGATTATCCAAGCGCCGTGGAACTCGCCCTGATCTACAGGGACGGCACGCTCGAAGACGACATGAAGTCGTTCATCGACTTCTGCCGCTCCGAGGAGGCCGCCAGGATCATCGAGACCTACGGCGGCGTCCCGATCAGAAGCTGACCTCCCGTGAACCGCTTCTTCCACTCGATTTCGAGCCGATTCATCGTCGGCGCGGTCGGCACGGCCGCGCTGACGTTCCTCGGGCTGATCGGCCTCGTCCTCTACCAGCTCGACAACAGCCTGGCGCGCCAGGAAAGCAAGCTGGAGACGATTTCCGAGGCCCGGCTGGCCGAGGTGCTCGACGCCGACGTGCGCCTGGTCGCCCAACAGCTCGACTTCCTTGTCAACGACACCGCCCGGCGCGTCGCAGCAATCGCCAGCCGGGCCGATACGATCGCCGCAGTCGTCTCGCGCAACGTGGTGGCCATATCGGAGCTGCTCGGCCCGGCTGCGACAAACGCCGACGTGGACGGAATCGTCGTGGTGGATCGCCTGGGCAACGTCATCGGCGCCTCGACCGACCAGGTCGACCTCATCGGCATCTCGACGCGCATGCACGCGGCGGGCCTCGCCGAGCGCATCGCGCCGCTGCTCAACGAGAACAGCCCGTCCAAGCCCGCCACGCTGATCGAGATAGCCACCACGGAGACGGTCGCCCCGCTGATACCGGGCCAGCACGATGGCCATGTTTCCGAGGTGATCTTCGTGCCGCTGTTCGACGATTTCGGTGACGTTTCCGGCGGCCTCGTGGCCCAGCGCTGGCTACGGCAGCCGGAGCCGCTGCTGGTCGAATTCGCCAAGATGGCAAACGTGCGGCTTGCCGTTTTCCTCGGCGACGACATCATCTCGAGCACCGGCACCGCCAGCCGCATCGAGATCGCCGTCAACGATACGTCGGGGCTCGGCACGACGACGGACGGCAACTGGATCGCCCGCTGCGGCCCGGCGCTCGAACTGCTCTCCGTGTGCACGCTCAAGCCGATCGAGGATCTCTACGCGATCCAGAACGAACTGACGAAGATCGCCAAGGAGGAGGAGCGGTCCCTGGTTCGCGGCCTGTTCGTCTTCGGGCTGTTCGCCACGCTGCTGTTCATCATCACCTCGGTGCTGATCTCGCGCCAGATCACCCAGCCGCTGACCCGCATCACCAAGGTTGTCGGCGCCGTCGCCGAAGGCAGCTACGGTGACCATGTCGACGGCACGGATCGCTTCGACGAGGTCGGCGACATTGCCCGTGCGGTGGTCGTCCTGCAGGACTCGATTCGCGAGCGCGACAGCCTGCGCGCCAACATCCAGATCGCCAACGAGGCACTGCAGCGCCAGGAAGCCGAGCTCCGGACGCAGAACGTCCTGTTCGACGCCGCACTCAACAACATGTCGCACGGACTGTGCATGTTCGATGCCGACAAGCGCCTCATCGTCTCCAACCAGCGCCACATGGAGCTGTTCGGCCTCGAGCCCGAGCAGGTCCGGCCGGGCATGACGCTGACGGAGCTGATGTCGTCGCAGAACCTGTCGATCGCGCCGTCCGACGACCTCGGCGATGACGACGTCACTGCCGACGACGATGACTGGCCATCGAACCGGCGCAGCTCGGTAACCCATCGGCTTTCCAACGGACGCATCGTGCTGACGACACGGCAGCCGCTGGCGGACGGCGGCTGGGTGGCCATCTACGAGGACATTACCGAGCGCCAGCAGGCCCGCGACAGGCTGCTGCATCTCGCCAAGCACGACGTGCTCACCGACCTGCCGAACCGCATCCAGATGCGCGAGCACCTGAGCGCCCTGCTGCGCCGCCGCGACGCCGAGGGCGGCACGTTCGGCCTGCTCTATGTCGACCTCGACGAGTTCAAGACCGTCAACGATTCGCTCGGTCATCCGGTCGGCGACCAGTTGCTGCGCGAAGTCGCCAGCCGCCTCGTCCGCACCACCAGCGACCGTGAGCTGGTCGCCAGGCTGGGCGGTGACGAGTTCGCCATCGTGACCGATATCCCCGCCGTGCCGACCCAGCTTGCGGATCTCGCCCAACGGGTGATCGCCGAGGTGTCGCGTCCCTACAACCTCGAGCCGCACGAGGCGGCGATCGGCGCCAGCATCGGCATCACCATCGCCCATCGTAGCGGCGTCAATGCCGACGAGCTGCTGAAGCAGGCGGACCTCGCCCTGTACCAGGCCAAGGCCGACGGCCGCAACACCTACCGGTTCTTCGAGCAGGAGATGGAGACGCTGGTCAACGCGCGGCACGCAATGATCACCGACCTGCGCAGCGCGCTCCGCAACGGCGAGCTGGAGACTTACTTCCAGCCGCAGGTTTCGATCGAGACCGGCGCGATCACCGGCTTCGAGGCGCTGATGCGCTGGCGGCATCCCGAGCGCGGCATGATCTCGCCGGCCGAGTTCATCCCCATCGCCGAGGAAACCGGCCTGATCGTGCGCATGGGCGAATGGATCCTGCGCGAATCGTGCAAGGCCGCCGCCACCTGGCCGGTACCGGCCCGGATCGCCGTCAACATTTCCGCCCGCCAGCTTCGCTCGCGGTCGTTCCCGAGCATCGTGGTCAACGTGCTGGGCACGACGGGACTGGCGCCGGAGCGGCTCGAACTGGAGATCACCGAAAGCGTCCTCCTCAACGACGACGAGGAGACCCGCGCCACCCTGATGCAGTTGAAGGCGCTGGGCGTGAAGATCTCGATGGACGACTTCGGCACCGGCTACTCTTCGTTGAGCTGCCTGCGGAGCTTCCCGTTCGACAAGATCAAGATCGACCAGTCGTTCGTCCGCCCGATGCTGCACAGCGACGAATCGGCCTCGATCGTCCATGCCATCGTGGAACTGGCGCAGAGCCTGAAGATGTCGACCACCGCCGAGGGCGTCGAGTCGGAAGAGCTCCTGGAGCGCATCCGGGCAAGCGGCTGCCGCGAGGCGCAGGGCTACCTGTTCGGCCGCCCTGCTCCTGCCGAGGTCGCCTACAAGCTCCTCCTCGCCGAGGCGCCCGCCGCCCGCGTCGCCTCGGCCGGCTGAGCCGCCGACCGGCCGCTACAGGCTCGCCGCAATCCGGCTGTCGAACAGCCGGTCGCGGAACGGCGCCAGCACCCATTCGGCGAGCGTCACCTTCGGGTCGGCCGCATAGAACGGATCCGCGTAGAACGTGGCGTCCGCCGCAAGCGCCACCTTGCGCACCGCATCGACCTGGCTCGGCGCGCCGGCTGCGTAGACGATGTCGGTGGGGTCGAGTGCAGGCAGCAGTTCGGCGGGGCGCATGCGCTGCACGAAGTAGCCGTCGCCGCCGCCGGCGGTCAGCGTGACATTGGCGCCGCGCGCCCGCAGCCACCGCACCGCGTGCTGCATGTAGAGCTCGTCCACCGAACGCGCCCCGGCGATCATCTCGATCGGCCGGTGCGACTGGCCCATCTTGGCGGCGACCGCGATCGACCACAGCGGCGCGAACCCGGTGCCGGTGGATACCAGCACCAGCCGCCCCTCCTGGCGGCGCAGGAACCCGCTGCCGTAGGGCCCCTTCATCACCACCCGGTGGCCGACGCCGATCTCGTTGCCCAGGGCCGACGACACCCGGCCGCCGGGGTAGACCTTGACGTGGAACACGACGACATCCTCGTCGGCATCGAGGTCGAGCGGGAACGTCGGGCTGTAGTCACGCGGTGGCCGGCCCTTGAACGTGAGGCGCAGGTACTGGCCGGGAAGCCACGGGATGCGCCGGGTCGGGCGAATGCGCACCTCGAGGAAGTTTTCGGCCATCCGGGTGATGCTCTCGACCTCGCCGGGGGTGTTGCGCACCACCGGCACCGGATCGAAGGCAATCTCCGCATCGCCCTTGAGCGTCGCGAGGCAGCCGAGCACCGTGTCCTTCTCGCGGGTGCCGAGATCGTCGACCTCCCCGCTCAGCACCCGGACCCGGCACGTCTCGCACTGGCCGGAGCAGCAGTCGTGGGGAAGGACGATCCGCCCGCCCAGTGCCGCGTCGAGCAGGGTGTCGCCGACGTTGGCGCGGACGGTCTGCCCGTTGACGGTGAGGGAGCACTTGCTCTTGGCCATGTCTATGCGCCTCTTCGATGGTGCCGCGGGGGAATGCGGCAGTGGTCAGTGAACTTCCAGGCGGACCGGGCGGACGTGCCGGGTGTGCCTGGTCTGGTTGTGGTCGAACACCGATACCCAGATGTAGAGCCCGCTTTCCATGTCGAGGTCCTGGGCATGGCCGGTCGACAGCCGGCGCGTCACCTCGAGCGTCCAGTAGCCGTCCTGCCAGCGGGCGGCGCCGGTGATGTCGGCGCGGCTGCCCTCGTAGGTGCCGGAAATCAGGACGCCGGGAATCACCGTGCCGACCGGGATGGTGCTGTCGAGCTCCTCGCTGTAGGGCGCGCTTTCATGGTCGAACATCCACCATTGCGATCCCTCGTCGTCGCTTACCTCGGTCGACAGGTTGACGGTGCCGAGCTTCGCCGTCTGCGCGGCGTGGTCAAGCGGCAGGCGCCGCACCTGCACCGGCCCCCGGTAGCCGCCCGGCGGCTCGTCGATGTAGTTGTAGACGTAGAACGCCCTGCCCTCGTCGCCGGCGTAGCCGGCGCTGTAGCGGGCGGTGCCCTCGTAGTGCGCCTCCTTGGGCTCGACCGGCGTGCCGAACCACATGTCGTCGACCCGTCCGAGCATGCCGCCGCGCGACGCCTTCCACTGCCACAGGTCGAGCAGGCTGCCGTCGGTCGTGTAGTGCAGCCCGCGCCGGTTGAGCGCGCCCGGCTTGCCGGGCAGCGGCTCGGGGCCCATGTGGGTCGAGTCGCCGGAGCCGAAGGCGTTCGATTTCGAGAACAGCACCGCGAACTTGTCCTCGTAGTAGTCGGTCTCGTCGGCGATGTCGGCCTTGTTGTTCAGCAGGTGCCAGCCGTCCTCGCGCTTGATCAGCGGCAGGCGCTTGAACGAGCGGGTCGGATCCTCCCAGCGGAACGCGAAGTAGACGTTGTCATCATCGCGCACGGCGCGGATTTCGACCGTCGACGCGCCGCTGCCGCCGAGGTTGGCGCCCTGCTGGGTCCGCACGAACACGGGCTTCGCCGTCCTCCATACCGCATCGTCCATGCTGCCGTCGAGCACCGGCGCCTCGTTCACCTTGCGCATGTGGAGGATGTCGCGGGTGCCGAAGTCGGCCCAGGTGACGCCGGCGGCCACCACCAGCCCGATCGCCAGTGCGGTCGCGAACGGGCGCGCCGACATGCCGGGATAGGCGCGCAGCGCCTGCGGCCGGAACAGGCGCAGCAGCTGCTGGATGCCACCGAACATGAAGTGGCTGAACACGTGGCCGAAGATGTAGCCGAACACGACCAGCGCGGAAATGTAATGGATGTCGACGACGATGCCGCCGAAGCCGATGTAGAGCAGCACGCCGGTCGCGGTGAGCGAGGCGATGGCGACGAACAGGATCCAGTAGAGGATGACGTTGACCGCGCCCCAGCGCAGCTTCGGGCTCGCCGGCAGGGTGAGCACCACGGTCTTGCGGACCGAGACGCGCCGGCGCAGCCGGCCCATCGTGAGATACGCCGCGTAGGCGACCATGGCGCCGATCACCACCAGCGCCGACACGAAGTGCCAGGTCCAGATCTCGCCCTGCGGCAGCATCCAGTCGAGCGACTTGGCGAACACCGATCCCTCGGCGTCCGCCGACAGGCGCAAACCCGTGACCAGGCTGGTGACGATCGCGATGGCGAGCGACCAGTGCAGCAGGATGGTGCCGTAATCGCTGCGAGGAACGGCACCCTTGTCCACCGGCCTCCACACCGGTTCCTCGCTGACCACTTCGTCGACCTCCGAAGTACTGGCAGCCAAGCCGGGAGAGGCGCCGAAGAACTTGTCTCCGGGCGGTGTATCAACTGACATCGGTTTGCCTCCGGTCGATTAATGCTACATTAACCAAGATCAGTACAAAGCCAACTAAAAGCTGCATATATGGTTAAGTCAGGTTAAGGATTTGGCGCGACCGCTCGCCGCAGGTCGTTTGGCAATCCTCAAGCGGTCTGCTGCCGCGTTCGCGTCGTCGACGCACCGCGCACGTACCGGCGAGACATCTTCGAATTGCTGTCCCGGACGTTGCCGGACGTTCCCCGAAGCCTTTGCATAACGTTCCGGTCGTCTTATATTGAGGGTGCCGGTCGACGGACCGGCTATGGCGATAAACGGTTGCCGTAATAAACCCATCGGACCCGGGGGCGGTACCCGGCACCTCCACCAGAGCCCGTGGCGCAACGCGGGTTGCGGCGGGGGTGAAACAGGATCGACGAGGGTGTAAAGGGCAGACTTTCGCTCGGCATGGTATCCGCCGTTACCGGGCCACCACAATAGTTGCCAACGACAACTATGCTGAGGCCCGCCTCGCAGCGTAAGCTGCGCGACGGCCTGAATGAAAGCCCTGGGCGTTAGCCCGTCCAGGCGGGGTTCGGGAGGGCACCTGGCAACAGAAGCCCTCCTTTGAAGTTTCCCCGTGGCGTCCCGGTGACGTCGCGCACAAGGTGACCGATGGGACGATGGCCGAAGACCTGATGCGCTACGACCTGCTGGCCCAGGACGCTCTGAAGGGCGTGGTCCGTCAGGCGCTGCGTCGGGTCGCCAAGACCGGTCTTCCGGGCGAGCATCACTTCTACGTCTCGTTTGACACCCGCTCGCCGGGCGTTCGCCTGTCGGAGCGTCTCCGCCGTCAGTACCCCAAGGAGATGACGGTCGTCCTCCAGCATCAGTTCTGGGGCCTCGAAGTCACCGAAGACCGGTTCGTGGTCGAACTCTCGTTCGACAACATTCCAGAGAAGCTGACCGTGCCCTTCGCCGCAGTGAAGGGGTTCTTTGATCCAGCCGTGCAGTTCGGCCTGCAGTTCGAGACCATCGAGGCCAACGAGAACGTCGATCCGCGCGAGGCGAGCGACGAGCGCACCGATCCCGAAACCGGTGACGAGGCGGTGGCCGGCGAGGCGGTGGCCGAGGCGAATTCGGCTGCAGAGGCCGCCGCGGGCGAGGCGGCAGAGTCGGAAACGCCGAAGGTCATCCAGCTCGACACCTTCCGCAAGAAGCAGAGCTGACGGCCGTGTGGCCGTCCGTTAACGGTGGGCGATCGCGCGATTGCCCCGACCGGACGAATGTGCCAGTGATCGACCACGCACCCGCAAGGCGAGGTTGACGCCATGATGCGCATCGCAAGCGTTCTCGCAGCCGTCCTGTTCGCGGTGCCGGCGGTTGCCGGCGCCGCCAGTCCGCCACTGCCGCGGGAAAAGCCGCAGATTGCCACCGCCGAATCCGGGGCAGCGGTGCAGCCGCCGGCCGCCGGGTCGCGCGCGGCGTCGGTGCTCACCACTCCGCCGCCGCTGCCGAGACCACGTGGCCAGGCCGCGCTCGAATCGCTGCCGGCGAAGGAACTGTTCGGCGCAAAATCCAACCCGGCACCGCTGAAGCCGGAGGCGATCGGATCCTACGCCCGAGGCTGTCTCGCCGGCGCCCGCGAACTCGCCATCGACGGCCCTGCGTGGCAGGTCATGCGCCTGTCGCGGAACCGCAACTGGGGTCACCCTGCCCTCATCGCCTACGTGGAGCGTCTCGCGGTCGAGGCGAAGGAGAAGGACGGCTGGCCCGGGCTCCTCGTCGGCGACCTTGCACAGCCGCGCGGCGGCCCGATGCTGTCCGGACATGCCTCGCACCAGATCGGGCTGGACGCCGACATCTGGCTCAACCCGGCACCGCCGCGCCGCTACACCGAGGCCGAGCGGGAAACGGTGAGCGCCGTCTCGGTCGTCATAAACCGCGAGAAGATCAACCCCGAGATCTGGACCGAGGCGCACGCCAGGCTGCTTCGCCGGGCGGCATCATACCCGGAAGTCGCCCGCATCTTCGTGCATCCGCCGATCAAGAAGGCGCTGTGCGACTGGGCCAGGGGCGATCGCTCGTGGCTGCGCAAGATCCGCCCCTGGTGGGGCCATGTCTATCACTTCCACGTCAGGCTGCGCTGTCCGGCGGGTGCACCGCTCTGCAAGGACCAGCCGGCACCGCCGCCGGGCGACGGCTGCGGCGCGGAGCTCGCGAGCTGGCTGAAGGAGCCGCCCAAGCCGAAGGAGCCGGTCAAGCCGAAGAAGCCGCCGAAGCCGAAGCCGGAAATGACCATTGCCGCCCTGCCCGACGCCTGCCGAGCGGTGCTGACCGCACCGTGACGGTTCTCCAGCCGGACCTTGTCGCCACCACGGGTGGCGTAGCGGCAAGCGGCGATTTGCGGTAGGACCGGTGTCGGCTGCCAGCACGGCATTTTCGGTCACGGAGAGAACGAGGCAATGGGCAAGACACGTACGGAGACGGATTCGTTCGGGCCGCTGGAGGTCGCGGCCGACCGCTACTGGGGCGCGCAGACGCAGCGGTCGCTGGGCAACTTCAAGATCGGCGGCGAGCGGATGCCGGCGCCGCTGGTGCGCGCGCTTGGCCTGGTGAAGCAGGCCGCCGCACTCACCAACATGGAACTCGGCGTGCTCGACGAACGGCTGGGCAACGCCATCGTCAAGGCTGCCGAGGAGGTTGCCGAAGGCCGCCTCGACGACCATTTCCCGCTGGTCGTCTGGCAGACCGGTTCGGGAACCCAGAGCAACATGAACGCCAACGAGGTGATCGCCAACCGGGCGATCGAGATGCTCGGCGGCACGCTCGGGTCGAAGTCCCCGGTCCACCCCAACGATCATGTCAACCGTTCGCAATCCTCGAACGACACGTTCCCGACCGCCATGCACATCGCCGCGGTGGAGGAGATCCATCACCGGTTGGTTCCGGCGCTGAAGCATCTTCTCAGGGCGTTGAGGACGAAGGAGAAGCGTTGGGACAAGATCA
>CAZSNL010000066.1:0-15534 GCA_964608275.1 uncultured Hyphomicrobiales bacterium
GACGTCGGTCGCGTCGCTCGCATCGGCACCGTCGAGGTGACCGACCAGTTCACCCTCGAGTACTACAGCCAGGTCATGCACATCGTCTCGAATGTCGAGGGCGAGATCGAGTCCGGTCACGACGCCATCGATGCCCTGGTGGCTGGGTTTCCCGCAGGCACCGTCTCCGGCGCACCCAAGGTCCGCGCGATGGAGATCATAGATGAGCTGGAAAAGGAAAAGCGTGGAATTTACGCGGGTTGTGTCGGTTACTTCTCTGCCGATGGCAACATGGATACGTGCATCGTCCTGCGCACGGCGATCGTCAAGGATGGCATGATGTACGTCCAGGCCGGAGCCGGTGTCGTTGCCGACTCGGTTCCCATTCGGGAGCACGAGGAATGCGTCAACAAGGCACGCGCCCTGTTCCGCGCCGCCGAGGAAGCAGCCCGGTTCGCAGGGTCGCGGGGCCGCGGCAAGATCGGGGGGCGCAAGCCATGATCCTGCTGATCGACAACTACGACAGCTTCACCTACAACCTCGTGCACTGCCTGGGCGAACTCGGCGCAAGAATGCGGGTCGTCCGCAACGACCGGATCAGCGTCGAGGAGGCGGTCGAATCGCAACCCGACGCCATCGTCATTTCACCCGGACCCGGAACTCCCCGGGATGCGGGGATCACCCTCGACCTGGTACGGCGTGCCGGCCGCGCAATTCCCGTGCTCGGGGTCTGCCTCGGACATCAGGCCATTGCCGCAGCCTACGGCGGCGCGATCGTGCGAGCACCAAGGCAGATGCACGGCAAGACGTCTCGCATCCACCATCATGGCGAGGGCGTGTTTCGGGGTCTCCCGGACGGTTTCCAAGCGACCCGCTATCACTCGCTCATCGTCGATCGCGGGACATTGCCCGAAGATCTGGTGATCACGGCAGAGACGGAAGACGGAATCATCATGGGGATTTCGCACCGCGAACATCCCGTACACGGAGTGCAGTTCCATCCGGAAAGCATTGCCTCGGAACACGGACATAAGCTATTGCAAAACTTTCTGGAACTTGCGGATATAGCCTGATGCCGCAGACGCCGGCAGGGAGCCTGCGATACTCCCGTCCGGTGCCGATCCGAACGAGTTCATGAGCGAATTCAAGAGTCTCATCTCCAAGGTGGCCGACGGCCATGCGCTGAACGTCACCGAAGCCGAGCGCGCATTCGACATCGTCATGTCGGGCAAGGCGACACCGTCGCAGATGGGCGGCTTCCTGATGGCGCTCAGGGTGCGCGGCGAGACTGTCGACGAGATCACCGGAGCGGTACGGGCCATGCGGGCGAAGATGACCCGTGTCGCCGCCCCGGACGACGCCCTGGATATCGTTGGCACCGGTGGCGACGGTGTGGGCACCTACAACATTTCCACGTGCGCAGCGATCGTCGCCGCCGCGTGTGGAGTGACGGTCGCCAAGCACGGCAACCGGGCGCTGTCTTCCCGGTCCGGCGCGGCTGATGTCCTTACCGCCCTTGGCGTGAACATCGAACTCGGCCCGGAGAAGATCGCCGACTGTATCCATCGGGCCGGCATCGGCTTCATGTTCGCCCCCGCCCACCACGCGGCGATGCGTCACGTCGGGCCCACCCGCGTGGAACTCGGCACCAGGACGATCTTCAACCTGCTGGGGCCGTTGTCCAATCCGGCCGGCACCCGTCGCCAGGTTGTCGGCGTGTTCTCCGACCGCTGGGTCGAGCCGCTGGCCCATGTGTTGAAGAACCTGGGCGCGAGGCACGTCTGGGTCGTCCACGGTTCCGACGGCCTCGACGAGATCACGACCACCGGCAAGACGCGGGTGGCCGAACTGAAGGACGATCAGGTCCGGACGTTCGACATTGCGCCGGCGGATGCAGGACTTCCCCAGGCCCGGCCAGAAGAGCTCAAGGGCGGAGACGCTGAGGCGAACGCGACCGCCATTCGTGCCGTGCTCGAGGGCGAGCACGGACCCTTCCGCGACATCGTGCTGTTCAATGCCGCCGCCGCGCTCGTCATTGCCGGCAAGGCGGGCGACCTGAAGGAAGCGGTTTCCAAGGCCGCCCAGGCAATCGACAGCGGCGAGGCAAAGGCCCGACTGAAGAAGCTCGTCCAGATATCGAACGGATGAGCATGACCGACATCCTCGACAAGATTGCCACCTATACGCGCCAATCCGTTACTGCTGCCAAGGCTGCACGGCCGGTTGCCGTGCTTGAGGCTGCAGCCCGGGAGGCACCGCCTGTACGTTCCTTCAAGGCGGCACTGGAGGCACGCATCGCCTCCGGCGGATACGGGCTGATCGCGGAAATCAAGCGGGCGAGCCCCTCGCGCGGCCTCATCCGCGCGGACTTCGAGCCCGCGTCGCTGGCCAGGGCCTACGAAGCCGGCGGAGCTGCCTGCCTGTCGATCCTTACTGACACCCCGTCGTTCCAGGGACACCCCGAGCATCTGAAGGCGGCACGCGCCGCCACCGCCCTGCCGGTGCTGCGGAAGGATTTCATGGTCGATGTCTGGCAGGTGGCAGAATCACGGGCCATGGGTGCTGACTGCATCCTCGTCATCATGGCGGTGGTCGACGACGACCTTGCCCGCGCGCTCCTGCACCAGGCGGTGCGATGGGGCATGGACGTCCTGGTGGAGGTGCACGACGAAGATGAACTCGATCGTGCATTGGCCCTCGGTGATGCCCCCATGATCGGGATCAACAATCGGGATCTCCGGACCTTCGAGACCCGGCTGGAGACAACAGAGCGGCTGGCGCCGCGGATTCCCGCCGGCAGGCTGGTCGTCGGCGAGAGCGGCCTTGCGAGCCGAGCGGACCTGGACCGGCTGGCGAAGGTCGGGGTGCAGGCGTTCCTGATCGGCGAAAGCCTGATGCGGGCCGGCGACGTGACGTCAGCGACCCGCGCCCTGCTCACTCCGGAAGCCGCGCCCACGTCCGGCGGGTGGTAACCGGATATGCCCTCTCGCCTCACCCATCTCGACGATGCCGGCGAAGCCAGGATGGTCGACGTTTCCGGGAAGGCCGTCACGTCACGCACGGCGACGGCTGCGGCCGTCGTCCGCATGCAACCGGAGACATTGCGCCTGATCATTGCCGGCGAGGCCAAGAAGGGCGACGTGCTCGGCACCGCCCGCATCGCTGGGATCATGGCGGCGAAGCGGACCCACGATCTGATCCCGCTGTGCCATCCGCTGGCCATCTCGCAGGTCACGGTGAGCCTGCAGCCTGACGTGGAGACAAGCACCATTGAGGTAACCGCAACCGTCAAGGTCGACGGCAAGACCGGCGTGGAAATGGAGGCGCTGACGGCGGTCTCGGTCGCCTGCCTTACCGTCTACGACATGGTAAAGGCCGTCGATCGCGGCATTGTCATCACCGACGTACGGCTTCTGGCCAAGTCCGGCGGCAAGTCGGGAACCTTCAGGGCGGAATAGCCGGGGCGAGGTCGGGACGTGTCACTCCTGCCGGTCGAAGACGCAAGGGCGCGGATCCTGCACGGCGTCGAGCCGCTCGAAGCGGAACCGGTTACGCTCGGTGACGCCTTGAGGCGGATCCTGGCTGCCGACATCGAGGCCCGGCTCGATCAGCCGCCGTTCGATGCCTCGGCCATGGACGGATATGCCGTGCGCAGCAAGGATGTCGCAAGTGTGCCGACGGAGCTGGAGGTGATCGGATCATCTGCCGCCGGCGCGGGCTTCCACGGCAGTGTCGGTACCGGCCAGGCGGTGCGCATCTTTACCGGGGCACCGGTACCCGAAGGGGCCGATACAATCGTCATCCAGGAGAACGCGAGGGCCGATGCCGGCCGGGTGGTGGTGCTCGAGAGTGCCCCTTCGGGCCAGTTCATCCGCCGCAGGGCGCTGGACTTTGCCCGCGGAGAGGTATTGCTGAAAGCCGGCACCAGGCTCGGCCCGCGAGAGATCGCGCTTGCCGCGGCAATGAACCACGCGTCCCTGCCGGTACGACGCAGGCCACGGATCGCGATCCTCGCCACCGGAGACGAACTCGTCGAGCCGGGGAGCGTCCCGGGGCCGGATCAGATCGTTTCCTCCAACAATCATGGACTGGCGGCATTCGTGGCGATGGCCGGCGGGGAACCCGTCGACCTGGGCATTGCCGCGGATACGCCGGACGCCCTCGCCGGGGCGATCCGGCGGGCGCAAGGATGCGACGTCCTGATCACGCTCGGCGGCGCTTCGGTCGGTGAGCACGATCTCGTTCAGGCGGCACTGGTCGCGGCCGGCGTGAAGCTCGACTTCTGGCGGATCGCCATGCGTCCCGGCAAACCGCTGATGTTCGGTCGGCGCGGTCCCCTGCGTGCCCTGGGCCTGCCGGGAAACCCCGTGTCGGCGCTAGTCTGTTCGATGGTCTTCCTGAAGCCGCTGATCGATGCGTACCTCGGCCATGCAACGAGTGACGGCGAGGAAGAAGCGTGCCTCGGTCGCGACCTTGCCGCCAACGACCAGCGCCAGGATTACCTTCGCGCAACGCTGAAGAACGGTGCCGACGGTGCCCGAATTGCCACGCCATTCGAACGCCAGGACAGCTCAATGCTGAGGACGCTGACACAGGCGCACTGCCTGGTCGTGCGTCCGCCATTCGATCCGCCCCGCAAGGTCGGCGATCCGGTCCGCATCCTGCCGCTGAAAATCTGACCCGCGATGCTGAACGGCATATGAACGGCGGCTTCAAAGCCCGTTCAGACGAATTCTGCCATGGTGATCACAGTACCGGCAGCGTTCCGCCGGTATCCGCGAACCGAAACCTCTCTGTCGGTTTGCACTCCCTGACACCTCCCCAACTCGGGCGGCCATCGTGCCGCCCGATTCTTTTTCAGCTGCCGGCCTCGCCGCGTGCCCAGCCCTCGCGTGTCTCGCGGGTGAAATCCGCGAACCGACGCTCGGCGATTGCGGCGCGGATGCCCGCCATGAGATCCTGGTAATAGGCAATGTTGGCCCACGTCAGCAGCATCGACCCGAGTATCTCGCCAGCCTTGAAGAGGTGATGCAGGTAGGCGCGCGAAAACCGGTTGGCGGCCGGACACCGGCTTTCCGGATCAAGCGGGCGCGGATCGTCGGCGTGTTTCGCGTTCCGCAGGTTCAGCTTGCCGAACCGCGTGAAGGCCTGGCCGTGCCGGCCGGAGCGGGTGGGCAGCACGCAATCGAACATGTCGACGCCGCGCTCCACGGAGGCGAGGATGTCGTCTGGCGTACCGACGCCCATCAGGTAGCGCGGCTTGTCGTCGGGCAGCAGCGGAGCAGTGATCTCGATCATGTCGAGCATTGCCCGCTGGCCTTCGCCGACAGCAAGCCCGCCGATGGCGTAGCCGTGAAATCCGATGGCCGTCAGCGCCTCGGCCGACTCCCGCCTGAGGGCTGGATAGACACTGCCCTGGACGATACCGAACACGGCCTGCCCGGGGCTTCCGGAAAATGCACGTCTGGAGCGCTCGGCCCACCGCATTGACAGTCGCATCGACTGGGCCGCCTCCTGCTCGCGCGCCGGAAATGGCGTACATTCGTCCAGCACCATCTGGATATCCGTGCCCAGCAGCGCCTGGATTTCCATAGCCCGTTCGGGCGTCAGGACGTGCGTACTGCCGTCGAGATGGGACTGGAACGTGACGCCTTCCTCCGAGATGCGGCGGAGCTTCGCCAGTGACATGACCTGGAAGCCGCCCGAGTCGGTGAGGATCGGTCGCGGCCACTGCATGAATTCGTGCAGGCCGCCGAGGCGGGCAATCCGTTCCGCACCCGGACGGACCATCAGGTGATACGTATTGGCGAGAACGATATCGGCACCGGTTTCCCGCACCCGATCCGGATCGATTGCCTTGACGCTCGCCGCCGTACCGATGGGCATGAAGGCTGGCGTCCGCACGGTGCCGCGCGGCATCAGGATTTCACCGGTTCGCGCCCGGCCATCGGTTGCCAGAAGGCGGAACGTGAATTCCCGGGAAGCGGTATTCATCAGCCCGCACTATTCCCCTGGATTGCCCGGTGGATCAGGCAGGCATCGCCGTAGGAATAGAACCGGTAGCGTTCGTTCACCGCGTGACGGTACGCACGCTTCATGCAGTCAAGCCCCGCGAATGCCGAGACCAGCATGAACAGGGTCGACCGCGGCAGATGAAAGTTGGTGAGGAGGAGTTCGGCGGTCCGGAAGCGGTACCCCGGCGTGATGAAGAGATCGGTCTCTCCGGAAAACGGCTCGAGCTTGCCGTCGTCGCCCGTGGCCGCCTCGATCAGTCTCAGCGCTGTGGTGCCCACGGCGACGATCCGTCCACCACGCTCACGCGCACTGGCGATCGCTGCCGCCGCATCGGCCGATACTTCGCCCCATTCCGCTTCCAGCCGGTGCTCAGACGTATCTTCCACCTTCACCGGCAGGAACGTGCCCGGTCCGACGTGCAGCGTGACGTATGTCGTTTCGACGCCACGCATCTTGAGTGCTTCCAACAGCTCCGCCGTGAAGTGAAGCCCCGCCGTCGGTGCGGCGACCGCCCCCTCGCGCCTCGCAAACACCGTCTGATAATCGGAGCGGTCGCGCTCGTCCGGTTCCCGCCGCGAGGCGATGTAGGGCGGCAGCGGCATGGCACCGGCACCGGAGATCGCCTCGTCGAGGATCGCGCCGTGGAACTCGAAAGCCAGCGTGACCTCGCCTCCCCCATGTACCTCGGCGACCCGGGCGTTCAGGTTGCCGGCGAGGCAGACACTGCTGTCGGATGCAAAGCGGATGAAGTCGCCCACCTTGAGCTTGCGGGCGGGGCGGGCAAGGGCCCGCCAGCGGCTCGCCCCTTCGCGCCGGGTCAGGGTTGCCTCGATACGGGCACCCGGCCCCGTCTCGCTCGTGCGCACCCCCTCCAGACGGGCAGCAATGACCCGCGTGTCGTTGAGAACCAGGAGGTCGCCGGACCGCAGGAGATCGGGCAGATCCCGGACGTACCGGTCGGCAAGTTCGGGTTCACCGCCCGGCCGGATCACCAGCATCCGGGCCGAATCCCGCGGTGTGACCGGGCGAAGCGCGATGAGCTCTTCTGGCAGCTCGAAATTGAATTGGTCGACCTTCACCGCGAAACTTCAGGCAACATCCGCCGCCACGCGCATCGTGACGATCCTCGCCGGGTTCGGCACCGGCTCACCACGCGGCAACTCGTCGACATGCTCCATGCCCTCGACCACCTTCCCCCAAACGGTGTACTGGCCGTCGAGGAATTCCGCATCATCGAAGCAGATGAAGAACTGGCTGTCGGCGCTGTCCGGATGGCTGGCGCGCGCCATGGACGCTGTGCCGCGAACATGCGGCTCGCTCGAGAATTCCGCCTTGAGCTTGCGGCCCGAGCCGCCCATCCCGGTCCCGGTCGGATCGCCGCCCTGCGCCATGAACCCGTCGATCACACGGTGAAACGGCGTGCCGTCATAAAATCCTTCGCGCGCCAGCTCCTTGATGCGGGCCACATGACCGGGGGCGAGATCGGGACGCAGGGCGATCACGACACGACCGGATTCGAGATCCATGTAGAGGGTGTTTTCGGGATCATTGGCAGGATGTCCGGGCATTACGGCTCCATCGGCTGAGAGGTTTGAAGATCGGCCCCGAGATGGCGGCCAAGCCAAGCCGTCACGAGACCCCAGGGAACGTTCACGACATAGACGTAGAACGGAGCGACGATGCCCCAGTGCAGGACAAAGTACTGCCCGCCGCGCATTGGTGCAAAGTACAGGAACACGGCGAGGACGGGAAACAGCGTCATGACCAGTCCGCGAAGCCACCACCGCTCGATACGCACCGGCAACAGGAACACCAAGCCCCACAGGCCGCCCCACACCATCTGGCGATAGATGGTCGTCTTCTCGAGGGCCGGCGCGATCGGCAGACCCAATGCCTCAGCCACGCCGAGGCGCCCCAGGCACCACACGGTCAGCGTGACCGCGAAGCCGCCGAGCGCGCCCGCCGCGAAATAGATCGCAGCAGGCCTCAGCGTGTGCCGGGCCACCTGTCAGCTCGCATCTGCCGCCACCTGCAACTTCACGATGATGTCCGGGTTGGCGGGCGGCTCGCCGCGCGCGATCATGTCGACATACTCCATGCCCTCAACGACTTCGCCCCACGCCGTGTACTTGCCGTTCAGGAACTGGGCATCGTCGAAGCAGATGAAGAACTGGCTGTTGGCGCTGTTCGGATCCTGCGCCCGTGCCGCGCCGACCGTGCCGCGGACGAACGGCATGTGGCTGAATTCCGCCGGAAGGTTCGGATAATTCGAACCGCCCATCCCGGTACCGGTCGGGTCGCCGGTCTGCGCCATGAAGCCGTCGATCACCCGGTGGAACTTGTGACCGTTGTAGAATCCTTCGCGCACCAGCTGCTTCACCCGTTCGACATGCTTCGGCGCCAGATCGGGCCTGAGCCGAATGACGACCCGGCCGTGCTTCAGGTCGAGGTAGAGCGTGTTCTCGGGGTCGAGCGTGAGCGCCTGGACGGGAGACAGCACGCCGGCCACGAGCGCAACGGCGAAGATGAGGGAAACGGCAAGACGCATGGATCAGCTATCCTTTCTTCGGTATCGGATCAGCCGCCCCGGCGCGCCAGGGCATCGGCGGCAGCGGCGGGAACGAAGGGGCGAATGTCCCCTCCCATCCTTGCGATCTGGCGGATGAGAGACGACGACAGGAACGACACCTCGGGACTGGCGGCAAGAAAGATCGTGTCGACGTCGCCGGCCATGGCGCGGTTCATTCCGGCCATCTGGACCTCGTAATCGAAGTCGGTGCCATTGCGCAGCCCGCGCACGATCACGGATGCCCCCGACTGCCTTGCGGCATCGACGACCAGGCCATCGAAGGTGACGACGGCAATCTCGTTGCCACTGCCCTGCCCGATTGCCGCGATCTCGCCTTCGAGCAGGCGCACCCGTTCGCCGTCGTCGAGCAACGGTGTCTTCTCATGGTGCACGCCGACGCCGATCACCAGCTTCCGGAACAGCATCGAGGCGCGACGTATCACGTCGATGTGACCGTTGGTGGGCGGATCGAAACTGCCTGGATAGAACGCGATCATTGGTCGGATACCGCTATCGGTGTCGAACGTCAGATGCAAGGCCGATTGTCGAGTCGCCCCGCTGCGACCAATTGTGAGTGCGCTTGCCGCCCGAACGCAAGCCGCACGCGATTCCCTTCTCGCGGCCGGCGCGGCCTCGCCTCGATCCACTACCGCCGCATTCCGTTCTGTTCGCCTGCGGTGACGGAACGCTGCCCGTTCGCAACCGTTCAGATGGCTCCACGGAATCGGGAGCGGAAAGGATCGGACTTGCTCGATTGCCTTATCGTCGGCGGGGGTCCCGCCGGATTGACTGCCGCGCTTTATCTCGCACGGTTCAGACGGCGCTGCCTCACGATCGACGGCGGTGACGCCCGCGCCGCCAGCGTGCCGGTCAGCCATAACATCCCGCTGTTCGCCGATGGCATCGGCGGCCCCGAGATCCTCGCCCGGCAGCGCCGCGCGGCGGAACGTTACGGCGCGATGCTGACCGAGGGGACCGTCACCGGGCTCGTGGCGAGGGACGGCGGCTTCGTTGCCGACGTCGCCGGGCACGATGGCACGTCGGGACAGGTCGCCGCGCGGCGTGTCCTCCTGGCAACCGGGGCCGTCGACATCGAGCCCGAACTGCCCGGGCTCGCCGACGCGGTCCGCCGCGGGCTGGTGCGATACTGCCCGATCTGCGACGGCTACGAGGCGGTGGGCAAGAAGGTGGCGGTGATCGGCTACGGCGACCGCGGGCTCGGAGAAGCAGAGTTCATCGCCCGCACCTACTCGCGGGACGTGACGCTGTTGACGCTCGGGGCACCGATGGATCTCGACGCCGACGGGCGGCATCGGACAGCCGAGCACGGCATCAGGGTGGTGGGCGAGCCAATCGCCGAACTCGACCTCGACGGCGACCGGATCACCGCAATCCGGACCGGCAGCGGAGCGGAGCATCGTTTCGACGTGCTCTACTCGGCGCTTGGTACAAAGGTTCGATCGGACCTCGGCGTCGGTCTCGGGGCCCGCCACGACGACGCCGGCTGCCTGCTCGTCGACCGCCACAACCAGACGAGCGTTCCCGGCCTCTATGCTGCGGGCGACGTGGTGCACAGCCTCAGCCAGATCGTGGTCGCGATGGGACATGCGGCCGTCGCCGCAACGGATATCCACAATCGCTGCGACCAGCCGATCGCCACGTAACGCCGCGGCGAACTGTAGAAGATTTCCCCTCGATCGGTTGACCGGGTTCCGCACGACTGACCACCGCCTCCGGTACGTCCGGGGCGCCGCCTGAGGACCGCCGCGGCGCGGTCATGCGCGCCCGTGAGAACGCCGGGAACCTTTTTGCACACGGACCATCCAATGATCGACCGCACGTTCACAGGGGGTGCGGCATGGGCAGTCCAGCAAAGGAGACTTTCCGATGAAGATGTTGTCGATGGCCGCGGCACTCGCCGTGGCAATGGCGGTGCCGGCTGCGGCGCAGGATGTTTCCACGGCGCCTCCGGGCGGCGACTACCAGAAGGTCAGCGAGCTGGTGAAGCTGCCGGATTTCATTCCGGGACTGGGCGATCTCTACGTCAACCCCGACACCCTGCCCGCCGGGCCCTTCCTGGCCTATGACCGGGACGGCCAGCTGGTCAGCACCATCTACATGGTACCGATCGCCGATCTCGAGGAAGGCAAGACGTTCGACGATCTCGCCGTTCCGGGCGGCCAAGTGGATCATGTCGACATCTACTACAACGCCGGCCACCCCGGCGTTGAGAAGCCGCACGCGCATGTGGTGTTGTGGCACGTCGACGACGAAGCGCGGGTTGCTGCAGAGTGAACACCACCCGCAGGCACGTGCTGAGGGCCGGCGGGGGACTGCTCCTCGCCGGTCTGGCACCCGCCTTGGTGACGGCGAGGGCGGCAGCCGAGGTCCGGATCGAGATGAAGGGCAACGAAAGCGGCTCGCTGGTCTGGTTCGAACCGATCGGCGTGCAGGTTTCGCCAGGAACGACGGTACGCTGGCTCAATCTCGACCCGATCAACTCGCATACGGCAACCGCCTATCATCCGGACAACGACGGCAAGCCAAGGCGCATTCCTGACAAGGCAAGGCCCTGGCATTCCGACTACCTGTTGCCGAACGAGGAGTTTTCGGTGACGCTGGATGTGCCGGGGGTCTACGACTACTTCTGCGTGCCGCACGAGCTTGCCGGCATGGTGGGGCGGATCGTTGTCGGGAACGTGCAGGACGCAGACTGGCAATACTCGGACATTGCGAACGATGGCATACCCGAGGTTGCGCTCATGGCATTTCCGTCGGTCACCGACATCCTCGCCAGCGGGACGGTACACTTCGATCCGGCAAGCGGCGCCGGCCATGGCGGCCACGACACGAAATGAACTGCAGGAGGCACCATCGATGCGCCAGAAGCTTTCGCGGCACGCAAACGACGCAGGTGCGCTTGACGATATGGCGCTCGTCGCAAGGGCGCTCGATGGTGACGAGGCGGCGGTCCGGAGAATCGTCCAGTGCTACAACCGCCGGCTCTTCCGCGTCGCACGGGCCATCGTCGGCATCGATCACGAGGCCGAAGACATCGTACAGGAGGCTTACGTGCGCGCATTCACGCATCTCGGGAGCTTTCGTGGTGAATCCAGGCTCGCCACCTGGCTTACACGTATCACCGTCAACGAGGCACGCGGCAGGCTCAGACAGCGGCGGCCGACGGCGACACTCGATGAGGTCGACCGGGCAGCCGTGCGCGAGAGCGCACAGCTGATCCCGTTCCCGACGATGCGCAGCGCCGACGATCCGGAAAAGTCGGTGGCGCGGGTGCAGGCGCGAACGCTGATAGAATCCGCGATCGACGAACTGCCCCCGCCGTTCCGCGCGGTGTTTGTCCTGCGCGACGTGGAGGAGCTCAGCGTCGAGGAAACGGCCACCCAGCTCGGCATACGGCCTGAGACCGTCAAGACGAGGCTGCATCGTGCGCGCCGGCTGCTGCGCAGGGCCCTCGATGCGCAGTTGTCCTCTGCGCTTACCGAGGCCTACCCGTTCGCCGGGGAACGTTGTCGCCGCATGGCGGATGCCATCGTTGACCGCCTGACGGAGATCAAGCTCCTGAAGTAGCGTTATCGATCCGCGCGGCTGCCGCGATCTTGCGCAGTCGCTTGAGTTCCGTGAATGTCCTGGTCACGTCGCGCAGGACCGCGGCAATCCCCACCATGGAACCGGCGTCATCACGGATGGGCGCCACCGTGAACTCGATCGATATCGTGTCTCCGGACCTGGTCAGCGCCGGAACCGCCAGCAGGTCGCCCGCACCATAGCGCGACTGTCCCGTGGCCATGGTGCGGCGATAGCCCTCCCAGTGCCGCGCCCGCAACCGCTCGGGAATGATGATGTCAAGCGACTGCCCGACCGCCTCTTCCGGCGTGAACCCGAAGATCCGTTCCGCTCCGCCGTTCCAGTACCGGATGATGCCTTCGGCGTCGGAATAGATGACGGCGTCGGGAATGCCGCTGACGATGGCCCAGGCGAGCCATTCGGGATTGTTCGAAATCATCGCCGCGTCACCCGCGGGAACCCCCCGTACCATTCGGCGTGCGAACCTTCATGGTCCGCCATGCCGGGCTTCGTCAGATAGCCCTGGTATGGCGCGAATGTGCCCTTGATCGTGCGTTTGGGCCGCTCGTGCCACTGGATGTTGAAGGCCGCGAGCTTCGGATAGAAGACCATCGTCGAATACGGCAGGTGATCGTGGATCCACCAGGCGAGCGGTCGCCAGTCCTTGTCCTTCTCGTAGCGATCCAGGAACCACGGCACGACGATGCAGGCAGTAGCCCCCATGCAGCCGTCGACATCACGCCTGTCCCAGATGTGCGCGGCGTAGTTCCTCTCGTTGCTGGCGCAACTCCAACCATTGGCATTGCCGAAGGCATTGACCTCGGCCGAGCGGTAGGCCGAACGGATGGCGATCCGCCCGAACGTCTGCTGCAGCGGCTCCAGTATCTCCTCGCAGAGCCGCCTGCCAGCGGCGATCGCAAGATCGGGATCATCCGGAATGTTCTGAAGGCCGCAGAAGTTCGCGATCTCGGAATAAAGGAAATCCCGCATGAAGAAGCTGGGCGACAAACGAACGCGCCCCAGTTCCTCCAGCGATTTGACAGTTCCCGGCCGCTGCATGTCCCCTCTCCTGCCCCGCGTCTGCCTCTACATCGAACTGCCGGCCACCGGCCAATCCTGACCGGTGGCCCAGGCTCCCCTATTCATCACTGTCGCCGGCGTCCCCATCGGCTTCGTCGCCGGCAGACCCGTCATCCTCCTCTTCCGCCTCCTCTTCCGTGATGCGCTCGACACTCACCACATGTTCGTCCTGGGCGGTGTGGAATACCCGCACCCCCTGTGTCGGGCGACCGGCGATGCGGATGTCAGTCACCGGGACCCGGATCAGCTGGCCGCCGTTTGTCACCAGCACGATCTGGTCCGTATCCTCGACCGGGAACGAGGCCACAAGGCGCCCGTTGCGTTCGTTCACGATCATGGCGATGATGCCCTTGCCGCCACGCCCCGTGACCCGGTACTCGTAGGCCGAGGAGCGTTTGCCGTAACCGTTCTCGGAAATGGTCAGGACGAACTGCTCGGCTGCGGACAGCTCCGCATAGCGTTGCGGCGTGATCTCCGCGCCTTCGCCGGCTTCGGCTTCTTCGTGCCCGTTGCCCTCATCCGGCTCGGCGGCGTCGATGCCGGTGTCGGATTCCTCGCCGCGCACCGCCCGGCTCATCCTGAGATATTCCGCGCGTTCGGCGGCAGTGGCCTCGACGTGGCGGAGGATGGTCATCGAGATGACGTGATCCGGGCCCAGGGTTTCGTGGTCGCTCAGGCGAATGCCGCGTACGCCGACGGATTCGCGCCCCCTGAACACCCGCACGTCGGAGACCGGAAAGCGGATGCAGCGCCCGTTGGCGGTGGTGAGCAACACGTCGTCGCCGGGATCGCAAATCTGGACGCTGACGATCGCGTCGCCGGTGTCGAGCTTCATGGCGATCTTGCCGGCCCGGCTGATGCGCTGGAAATCGGACAGTCCGTTGCGGCGAACCGTACCGAAACGGGTAGCGAACATGAGCTGCAGTTCGCCCCAGGATTCCTCGTCCTCGGGCAACGGCATCACCGTGGCGATTGTCTCACCTTCCGACAGCGGAAGCAGGTTGATCATCGCCTTGCCTCGCGACTGCGGGGTGCCGACCGGCAGCCGCCATACCTTGAGCCGGTACACCATCCCGGTCGACGAGAAGAACAGCACCGGCGTGTGCGTGTTGGCGACGAAGACGCGCGAGACGAAGTCTTCATCCCGCGTCGCCATTCCCGAGCGGCCCTTGCCGCCCCTGCGCTGGGCACGGTAGGTCGACAGCGGCACGCGCTTGATGTAGCCGCGATGCGACACGGTCACCACCATGTCCTCGCGCTGGATCAGGTCCTCGTCCTCGACCTCGAAGTCGCGCTCCACGATCTCGGTGCGTCGCGGATCGGCGAACTCTTCGCGCACCGCCGTGAACTCGTCCTTGACGATCTCGAGCACTCGCGCACGCGATCCGAGCGTTTGGAGGTAGTCGGCGATCTTGCCGCCAAGATCGTTGAGCTCGTCGGCGATCTCGTCGCGGCCCAGCGCCGTGAGGCGTTGTAGTCTCAGGTCGAGGATGGCTCGGGCCTGCTCTTCCGAGAGCCGGTAGGTACCATCCTCGTTCAGCCGATGGCGCGGATCGGCGATCAGCTGGATCAACGGCCCCATGTCCCTGGCCGGCCAGTCGCGGTCCATTAATGCCTGACGGGCCGTCGCGGGATCGGGGCTCGTCCGGATCAGGTGAATCACCTCATCGATGTTGGCCACCGCGATGGCGAGGCCGACCAGTACGTGCGCCCGGTCGCGTGCCTTGCCGAGCAGGAACTTCGTCCGCCGGGTAACAACGTCCTCACGGAAGGAGACGAAGGCCTGAAGCAGATCCTTGAGGTTCAGCTGTTCGGGACGTCCGCCGGACAGGGCGACGAAGTTGCAGCCGAAGCTCGCCTGCAGCGGTGAATACCGGTACAGCTGGTTGAGGACCACGTCCGCCACCGCATCACGGCGCAATTCGATGACAACGCGCATTCCCTGGCGGTCGGATTCGTCGCGGATATCCGAAATTCCCTCGATCCGCTTGTCGCGCACCAGGTCGGCGATCTTCTCGATCATCGACGCCTTGTTCACCTGGTACGGGATTTCGGTGACGATCAGCGCTTCCCGATCCTTGCGTACCGTCTCGGTATGCACGCGCCCGCGCATGACGATGGAGCCGCGGCCGGTATGATAGGCCGACCTGGCTCCGGCTCGACCCAGGATAAGCCCGCCGGTCGGGAAGTCGGGGCCCGGCACGATCTCGATCAGGCGATCGATGGTGATGGCAGGATCATCGATCAGCGCGATGCAGGCGTCTATGACCTCTCCGAGATTGTGCGGCGGCATGTTGGTGGCCATG
>CAZSNL010000067.1:0-15042 GCA_964608275.1 uncultured Hyphomicrobiales bacterium
CCTTAATCTCGATGATGCCGTCGTAGATCTCCGGCACCTCCTGGGCGAACAGCTTGGCCATGAACGTCGGGTGCGTGCGCGACAGGAAGATCTGCGGCCCGCGCTGCTCGCGGCGGACGTCGTAGATGTAGGCGCGAATCCGGTCGCCCGGCCGGAAGCTCTCGCGCGGCAGGCATTCGTCACGCCGCACGACCGCCTCGCCGCGGCCGAGGTCGACGACCACGTTGCCGTACTCCACGCGCTTGACGACGCCGTGCACGATGTCGCCGATCCGGTCCTTGAATTCGTTGTACTGGCGTTCGCGCTCGGCGTCGCGAACCTTCTGGACGATCACCTGCTTGGCGTTCTGCGCCGCGATCCGCCCGAAGTCGATCGGCGGCAGTTCCTCGGCGATGAAGTCGCCGACCTGGGCCGCCGGGTTTCGCCGCCTGGCCTCCTCGAGACTGATCTCGATGGCATCGTTCTCGACCGTCTCGGTCACCTGCAGCAGCCGCGACAGCCGGATCTCTCCGGTCTTCGGATCGATCTCCGCCCGGATCTCGTTCTCGCTGCCGTACCGCGAGCGCGCCGCGCGCTGGATGGCGTCTTCCATCGCTGCGATCACCACGGCCTTGTCGATCGCCTTCTCGCGCGCGACGGCGTCAGCAATCTGCAGCAGCTCCAGTCTGTTGGCGCTTACAGCCATCTCTGCCATGGACTCAAGTCTCCAGCCTGTTTCAATTCGCTCTCAGTGGGGTACGCCGTACGTCTTCGAGCAGCGCGTCGGTCATCACCAGCTTCGCCTCGGCCACCTGGCCGAACGGCAGGCGGACGATGTCAGGTTCGGACCCGCTGCCGCCGCCATCGATTGCGATCAGGATCTCGCCCTGATCGAACCCTTCCAGCGTACCGCGGAACCGCCGCCGGCCACCGATCGCCTCTGTCATCTCGATCTTCGCCTCGTGCCCGGACCAGCGGATGAAGTCGCTTGGCCTCACCAGCGGCCGATCGATGCCCGGCGACGAGATCTCGAGCTGGTACGGTCCCGGCATCGGATCCTCGACGTCCAGCAGCGGCCCGAGTGTCCGGCTGATCAGCTCGCAATCCTCGAGGCTCATCGTGCCGTCGGGACGTTCCGCCATCACCTGCAGCGTGCCGCCGCCCGGGCCGGTGATCCGGACCCGTACCAGCCGGTATCCGAGGGCCTCGATTACCGGTTCCGCCAGGTCCGCAATACGTTTCGCCGGTCCCGTCTCGCCGCCGATACGCGGTTCCTGCGCGTCAGCGCCCATCACTACCTCGCCGGTCGCAATCGCCGCCTCGGATCGGCACACTGGGTCCGGTTAACAAAAAAGCGGACCCCGCAGGGTCCACCCTCAACACAGCTCCGGGGCCGACCCGGATTATGCGAGAATGCTCTCTTGCCGGCCGCGATAATTACCCAGATGACACGGCCGCGCAACCCTTTCGGCGCCGCCGCAGCTCAGGCGGTGCGCCTGAACATCAGATAGGCCGGTGTCCGGCCCGCTTCAAGCGCCTTCTGCTCATACCGTGTGGCAGGCCAGTCCACCGGCCGCTGGCGCCAGTCGCGCGGCCGCTCCGCCGTCCATTCGAATTTCGGATGCCGGCGAACCTGCGCAAGCACCCACCGGACGTGTTCCGGCCAGTCGCTCGCGATCCTGAGCTCTGCGCCGCGCCGCATCGCGTGTGCCAGCCGGTCGAGCAGTTCGGCGTTGACGAGGCGGCGCTTGCGGTGACGCCGCTTGGGCCACGGATCGGGAAACAGCACGAACACCCGCCCGAGCGTGGCCGCGCCCAGGTGCTCGAGCAGGTCGCGCGCATCGCCGTCGTGGATGCGGATGTTCGTGAGCTTGTGGCGGTCGATCAGCGCCAGCAGGCTCGCAACGCCGTTGACGAACGGCTCGCAGCCGATGAACCCGACGTCCGGGTGCTCGCGCGCCTGCGCCGCGAGATGCTCGCCGGCGCCGAAGCCGATCTCGAGCCAGACCTCCTCGGGCTGGTGCGGAAACAGTCGCCGGGGGGCTGCCAGCGCCGCCGCGTTCACCGGAACGCGCAGATCCGGCAACCGCTCGGCGATCAGCTGCTGCCGGTACGGTCTGAGCCTGTGACCCTTCTTGCGGCCGTGCAGCCTGCGTTCGCCCGTCGTGCCGGTCTTGTCCATCTGCGCCCTTGCGGGGACGGACGGCGCGTACCGGCTATGCCGAAAGTGCCGCCCGCAGGTCGTCGACGAGGTCGGTCTTCTCCCACGAGAAGCCGCCGTCCGGCTCCGGTTCACGCCCGAAGTGGCCGTAGGCGGCGGTCCGGGCATAGATCGGACGGTTGAGCTTCAGGTGTTCGCGGATGCCGCGCGGCGACAGGTCCATGACGTCGCCCAGTGCCGCTTCAAGCCGCCGCTCGTCCACTTCCGCCGTGCCGTGGCAGTCGACGTAGAGCGACAGCGGCTTGGAGATGCCGATTGCATAGGCGATCTGGATGGTGCAGCGCTCGGCGAGGCCCGCGGCGACGACGTTCTTCGCCAGGTAGCGGCAGGCATAGGCCCCCGAGCGGTCGACCTTGGTGGGGTCCTTGCCGGAGAACGCGCCGCCCCCGTGCGGCGCCGAACCGCCGTAGGTGTCGACGATGATCTTGCGGCCGGTGAGCCCGCAGTCGCCGTCGGGGCCACCGATGACGAAGCGTCCGGTCGGATTGACGTAGAAGTCCTCCTCCGGGCACATCCAGCCTTCCGGCAGCACGTCGATCACGTACGGCCGCACGATCTCGCGTACTTCGTCGGTCGACAGGGCGGCGTCATGCTGGGTCGACACCACGACCGAGGTCGCCCCGATCGGCCTGCCGTTCTCGTATCGCAGGGTGACCTGGCTCTTCGCATCCGGCTGCAGCCCCGGCTGGGCGCCGGAATGGCGGGCCTCGGCGAGCGCCTTCAGGATGTTGTGGGCATAGTAGAGCGGCGCCGGCATCAGGCTTGGCGTCTCCCGGCACGCGTAGCCGAACATGATGCCCTGGTCGCCCGCGCCCTCGTCCTTGCCGGCGGCGGCATCAACGCCGAGGGCGATGTCGGCCGACTGCTTGTGCACGTAGACGTCGACAGCGGCCTTGCGCCAGTGGAAGCCGTCCTGCTCGTAGCCGATCTCCCGTACCGCCTTGCGGGCGATTTCCTCAAGCTGGCCGGGGCCGATGGAATCCGGCCCGCGGACTTCTCCGGCGAGTACGATCCGGTTGGTCGTGGTCAGGGTTTCGACCGCGACGCGCGAATCCGGTTGCGCGGCAAGGTAGGCATCGACGATCGCATCCGAAATCCGGTCGCAGATCTTGTCGGGATGTCCCTCCGAAACGGATTCGCTGGTGAACAGGTAGCTCTTCTTGGCCACGAAATCCTCAAGATGCTTGTGGTGGTGAAATGTTGCCCCGCGCCCTTCGATGAAGGCCGCCTTTTCTGACAACAATTGCAGCGGCGGTCAAGGAACCAGCAATCCTGCCGCCGCTGCCATCAGGCTTCGTTGGGCTGGGCGGCCATCGCCTTGACCAGTTCCACCACCTTGCGCCTCACCGAAGGTTCGCGAATTCCGGTGAACGCGCGATTGAGCTGCAGCCCCTCGGAGCTGCTGAGGAAGTCCATGATCGCCGACTCGGCGTCCGCTTCCTGGGAGGAGTTGCTGCGTTTGGTTTCCGGTTCGGCGTCGGGTGGATTGGGAAGGCCTTCGAAGAAGAACTGGACCGGCACGCCCAGGATCTGGGCCATCCGGTACAGCCGGCTGGCGCTGATCCGATTGCTTCCCTTTTCGTATTTTTGCACCTGTTGAAACGTCAGCCCAAGCCGTTCACCCAGCTTCTCCTGGCTGAGTCCCACCAACATCCGCCGCATGCGAACGCGGCTCCCCACGTGAACATCGATGGGATTCGGGTCCTTTTTTCGCATCTGACTGGAGTCCTCATAGAGACCGCCCCCGGTCGTCCTCCTTCCGATCTTTCGCCGGAGGGGAGAGACGCTGCCCGGTTCGGGTTTAACTAGTTTGAAACAGCGATGCAACTGCTGTGTGCGCTCAACGAAAACTAAGTCACTTCGCGAAGTCACAAACCGATATCACGGCTTGCGCCTGCGCGCCACCCGTTCTGGGCCGTGGATCTGCCACCAGCGAGTGTAAACGCTGCCACGCCACCGGCAAGTATCATGAGTAGCACGATCAGGTCGCCGTACCTCGCATACACGGTCGCCGGCAGTGCGCGCGGCAGGGCCGCGTCGATCACCCCTTCGGTGTTCAGCGGCACCCGCCGCAGGATGCGGCCGTACCCGTCGATGACGGCGGAAATGCCCGTATTTGCTGCACGAATGACCGGCAGACCCTCTTCGATTGCGCGGAACCGCGCCTGTTCGAGGTGCTGGCGCGGCCCGATACTGTCGCCGAACCAGGCGTCATTTGTGACGTTCAAGATCCATCCCGGCCGCTCGCCGTCCGGCGTCACCCGCCCCGGAAAGATGATCTCGTAGCACACCAGCGGGCTGAGCGGCGGCGCCTCGCCCGCCTGCAACGTCACCCGTCCCGGTCCGGCGAGGAATCCGGCCGGCACGGTGACCAGCTTGCGCAGGCCGAGCGAACCGAGTGTCTCCTCGAACGGCAGGTATTCTCCGAACGGCACCAGGTGCGCCTTGTCATAGCGGGCAGTGATTCGGCCGTCGGCGTCGATCAGCAGCACGCTGTTGAGCACGGCGTCGGCCTCCCGGCGCAACGCACCCGTCAGCAGGACCGTGTCCGGTGGCAGAAGTGCGGCAACCGCCGCCAGCGCCTCCGGTGACTCTTCGATGAGGAACGGCACCGCGCTTTCCGGCCAGACCAGGTGCGTCACGTCGGCGATGCCCATGGTTTCCGGCGATGTCGCGGCATCGGAGAGTTCGAGGTAGCGCGCGAAGATGGCGCTGCGGTTTTCGCTCCGCCACTTCTCGCGCTGGTCGATGTTCGGCTGCACGACCCGGATACGCACGTCGTCATGGGCATCGAAGCCGGCGCCGCTGAGGCGTCCGTATCCGGCCAGCCAGAGTGCGGCGACCAGGAGTGCAATCGGTGCGAAGGCCAGGACCCGGCGATCGATCGGGCCCGCCGCCTCGTGCTCGTCCGCAAGCAGCGCCGGCGCCGCGGCGATCAGCACGACCAGCATGGTCAGGCCGTGGACCCCGATCACCGACGCGGCCTGGGAAACCGCATCGGACACCGCGGCCGCGTAGCCAAGCAGGTTCCACGGAAAACCGCTCAGGATGTAGCCGCGCAACAGCTCCGCGCCGGTGAACGCACAGGCGAGGACGAGCAGTCGCGCGACGCCGCCGGTCCACAGCAGCCCCGCCACCGCCGCCGCGACACCCCAGAACATGCCGAGCCCGAGCGGCAGCAGGATGATCGCGAACGGCAGCATCCAGGCAAAAATGTCGGCCTCGACCAGGAACGCCTCGCCGATCCAGTAGAGGCCGGTGAGGAAGTAGCCGAAGCCGAACGCCCATCCGCATGGTGCCGCAGCGACTGCCGCCCGTCCGCGGCCGCCGGACTGGACAGCGATGCCGTCGATCATCCACGCCAGCAACGGGAACGACACGAACAGGACGGGGAACAGCCGGAACGGCGGCATCGCCAGCGCCGAAAGCGCACCCAGCACGAAGGCCAGCGCGAGGCGCTGCCATCCCGACAGGACCATCGCCCTGAATGCGACCAACCGGATCGTGTCTGTCATCGCGTCATGTCGGCAGCGCTTCGGCCTGCGAATCGTATCCGATGATACTTTCGCCGATGCAAGCATGTACGCAAAGCCTGCAATCGTGGCGCGAGCGAGGCGAGGGGGCTATGCTGTCACCGATTGCGACATCGCCATTTTCCCCGACCGACCGCTCGGCCGCCTGTCAGACACCATCGCGTGATGCTCGATCCCCGCCGCATCGAAGTCCATCGTCTCCAGTGTTCAGGGGCCAGTGTGACCGCCTGCCGAACCGGCGGCGTAGGTGTCGATGCCATGGGTCGGGCCGTCCGGTGACACGCATGCATGGCCGGATTCGATACGCCGCTCCCACGGCCGTTTTGCTCGAGGGCGCCCGGCTGCTGTTTCCCGGATATTTCGCCCTCGTCATGGCGACCGGCGTCATCTCGATCGCCTGCCACCTCCTCGGGATGCGGCCCGTCGCGCTGCTGCTGGTCGCCTTCAACTGGATCGCCTACCCCTGTCTCTGGCTGCTGACGCTGATCCGGATCGTCCGCTTTCCGGCCCTCCTCATGCGCGATGTCTTCGACCATGAGCAGGCTCCGGGGTTCTTTACCCTGGTTGCCGGAACGTGCGTGCTCGGCACCCAGAACATGATCGTCCTCGAGGCGCGCGGGGTCGCCGTGGCGTTGTGGTGGCTCGGCGTCGGCCTGTGGTTCGTCGTGATGTACGCGTTCTTCACCGCCGTCACGGTTCGCCCGCGAAAGCCCGCCCTCGCCAGGGGCATCAACGGCGCCTGGCTGATCGCGTCGGTCGCAACCCAGTCGATCGTCGTGCTGCGGGCGGTGATCGATACCGGCGTACCGCCGCATCCGGCCTTCCAGTTTCAGGCGGTCGCGATGTTCATGATCGGCTCGATGCTGTATCTGGCGATCATACCGCTCATCTTCTATCGGATGACCTTCGTGGTGCTCCCCCACGAGGAGTTCAGCCCGCCGTACTGGATCAACATGGGCGCGGTGGCGATTTCGGCGCTTGCGGGAGCCCTGCTGCTGCTGCGTGCCGACGTCTGGCCGGTCGTGGCGCCTCTGGTCCCGTTCATCCGTGGGCTGACGTTCTTCTTCTGGGCCACCGCGACCTGGTGGATCCCGTTTCTCTTTGCACTGATGATATGGCGCTACGGCTGGAAGCACGACAGGTTCGCGTACGAACCCTCCGTCTGGGGCATGGTGTTCCCGCTCGGCATGTACACGACCAGCACCCTCCAGTTCGACCGGGCGATGGGCTACGGCTTCCTCGATCCGGTTCCCGGCACGATCGTCTTCATTGCGCTGGCTGCCTGGCTGCTCGCTGCCATCGGCCTTGTGCGGCGGTTGGCGAGGATCGCCACCCCCGCCTGATCGGCCGCCGGTGCCGCCGCGCCGTCAGGCGTCGGTGGCCGGCGCATCGGGACCGCCCGGCGTCCCGTCTCCGGATTGCGGCTTCGGCAGGTGGATCCTGATCCGCCGCACCCGTCGCGGATCGGCTTCCAGCACCTCGAATTCGATCCCGCTTTCATGCCGCACGAGCTCGCCCCGGGCCGGCACCCGGCCGACCAGCGAGAACACCAGCCCGCCCAGCGTATCGGCGTACTCGTCGCGCTCCTCCGGCATGAAGTCCACGCCGGTGAGCCTTTCCAGCTCCTCGATCTCGGCCCTCGCGTCGGCGATGAAGCCGCCGTCGGCGATCGGCCGGATCAGCGGCTGGTCGTCGGTGTCGTGCTCGTCGGCGATTTCGCCGACGATCTCCTCGACCAGGTCCTCGATCGACACCAGCCCGTCGGTTCCGCCGTACTCGTCGATGACGATCGCCATGTGGATGTGGCTCGCCTGCATCTTGACCAGGAGATCGACGGCCGGCATCGACGGCGGCACGAACAGGACGTCGCGAACCAGAGATGCGGCCTTGAGCGTGGTCCCGAGATCGATCTGTCCGAGGCCGGTGTCGATCTCCGGTGTCGCTGTCTCCGGTTCGTTGGCCTCCGGTTCCGCGTCTTCCACGCGCCCGCGTCCGCCACCGCTGCCCGATTTCACCATCCATCTCACCAGGTCCTTCACGTGGACCATGCCGATGGGATCGTCGAGGTCGCGTTGGTAGACGGGCAGTCGCGAGTGACCGGCGGAGGCGAAGATCGCCAGCAGTTCGGCAAGCGTGCACTGCTCGTCGACGGCTACGATGTCGGCGCGGGGAACCATGACGTCGTCCACCCGCAGTTCGCCGAATTCGAGCAGGTTGAGGAGCATGGATCGCTCCTCCGGGGTGAAATCGTCACGCGACGCCTCGTGCTGCTCTATGACGTCTTCGAGGCTTTCGCGGAGGCTGGCCTCGCCGTTGCCGCCGAACAGGGACTTCAGGCGTGACCAGAAATGGCCCACGGCACCGCCGTTGGCGCCGTTGGCCTTCGAATGGCGGCTGCCGTTGGTACTGTAAGGTTGGTCAGATGTTTCCGTCATCTGCGTACACCCGCCCGGGTGGCGGGGTCAGGGCCTCCTCCTGTTGTGGCCGGTACGGATCGGGCATGCCGATGGCGGCAAGGGCCGTCGTCTCGCAGGCCTCCATCTGGTCCGCGTCGTCATCATTGTCATGGTCGTAGCCGAGGAGATGCAAGATTCCGTGAATCACGAGATGGCTCACGTGATGGTGCATCGCCTTGTGCTGTTCGATGGCTTCGCCGGCCACGGTTTCGTATGCCAGCACCACGTCGCCCAGCGGCCGCGGCTCGCCGCCGGCCATCACGGGGCCATCGTTTCCGACCGGAAACGACAGGACGTTGGTGGGTCGGTCCTTGCCGCGAAAGCGGTGGTTGAGTGCCCGCACGGCGTCGTCGTCGGCGAGCAGGACCGACAGCTCGAGGCCGCTTCCATCCCTCGCTGCCGCTGCCAGCGCCGCCGTCGCGGCGCGCCTGACGGTGGCCATGATGTCTCCGTGCCGTCGCCAGCGCGGGTCGTCGATTGCGATGTCGATGATCATGGCAGCACGATCGTTCGGGGAGCACGCCCTCAGGAGTCCTGCGCGCCGGATTCCTCCGGCCGGCGGCGGCCGGCGGCGTCGTAGGCGCGAACGATGCGGGCGACGAGAGGATGGCGCACGACGTCGGCATCGGTAAACACGATCTGGGGCACATCGTCGAAGTCGGCGAGCAGCCGGGTCGCCTCGCTGAGCCCGGAGCGGACCCCTTCGGGCAGGTCGACCTGGCTCGGATCGCCGGTGATGACCATCCGGCTGCCTTCGCCGAGCCGCGTCAGGAACATCTTCATCTGCACCCGCGTGCAGTTCTGCGCCTCGTCAAGGATGATGAAGGCATGGTTGAGCGTCCGCCCGCGCATAAACGCGAGCGGCGCGATCTCGATGGTGCCGTCGTCGAGGCCGCGGGCGACCTTCGGTCCCGGCAGCACGTCGTACAGCGCGTCGTAGAGCGGTCGCAGGTAAGGATCCACCTTTTCGCGCATGTCGCCGGGAAGAAAGCCCAGCCGCTCGCCGGCCTCCACCGCCGGTCGTGACAGCACGATCCGCTCGACTGTCCCGCGGGCAAGGGCGGCCGCCGCGCAAGCGACCGCCAGATACGTCTTGCCGGTGCCGGCCGGGCCGGTGCCGAACACCAGCTCGCGCTGCTGCAGCGCGCGGATGTAGTCCGCCTGCGCCGGCGAACGCGCCGAGATTATCCGCTTGGGCGTCTTGATGCTGGCCATGCTGGCACGAAAGTCGTCCTGTCCGGTCGCGGCGGGCGGTGCCGCGGCCATCCTGACCGCACCCTCCACGTCGCCGGTGGTCACCTCATGGCCGGACTGGAGCCGCTCGTACAGCGTCTCGAGGGCGCGCTGCGCCGCCTGCCGCATGTCCTCCGGTCCGGCGACCGCGATGCGGTTGCCCCGCGGCGTCAGGTGCACGCCGAGACGGTCCTCGATCAGCGCGAGATGACGGTCATGCTGGCCGACCAGCTCGCGGATCAGTCGATTGTCGTCAAAGGTGATGGTCAGGACGTCGTTCCCCGTGTCGTTCGGGGAAAGAGGTTCGAGAGTTTCGCCACCCGTCGTCGGCAGCCAATTCAAAGTGCAATACCTTCCGATTGCGTCACAGGGTCATGGTAGGACCGGTGCGCGTCGTTGGAAACAATTTTTCCACCGAGGCTGTTCGGTCCGGCGGCATCGATCGTCACCTCCACCAGGTCGCCTATTCGATCCGCCGCCGCCGTCACATAGACAGGTTGCAGATATGGTGAACGTCCCGTGAGTTGACCAGATTGCCGGCCCGGCTTCTCGAGCAGGACCGGCATGGTGCGGCCGACGCATCGGTCGTTGAACGCGCGTGCCTGCGACCCGAGCAGCGCCTGCAGTTCCGCCAGCCTTTCCGCCTTGACCGGTTCGGGGACCTGGGAGTCCATCTCGCTTGCCGGCGTGCCGGGTCGGGCGCTGTACTTGAAGGAGAACGCCTGCGCGAAGCCAACTTCCCGCACCAGGCCCATGGTGGCGGCGAAATCCGCATCGGTTTCGCCGGGGAAGCCGACGATGAAATCCGACGACAGCGCGATGTCGGGACGGGCCCGACGCACCCGCTCCACCACCCTGAGGTAGTCGGCGGCCGAGTGGCGACGATTCATCGCAGCCAGCATCCGGTCGGACCCGGACTGGACCGGCAGGTGCAGGAACGGCATCAGCTCGCCGATGTCGCGATGCGCGGCAATGAGGTCATCGTCCATGTCGAGCGGATGGCTGGTCGTGTACCGCAGCCGCGCCAGCCCCTCGATGCCGGCAAGATGGGTGATGAGCCGGCCGAGCGACCAGGCCGTCCCGTCCGGGCCCTCGCCGTGGTAGGCGTTCACGTTCTGGCCGAGCAGCGTCACCTCGCGGACGCCGGAGGCAACCAGGCGTTCGACCTCGCCGGCAATGCGGGCAACCGGGCGCGAGAACTCGGCGCCGCGCGTGTAGGGCACGACGCAGAACGTGCAGAACTTGTCGCAGCCTTCCTGGACGGTGACGAATGCGGTGACCATGCGCGGGCCGTGATGCGCTGCTGTCTCCCGCTCCGCGTCGCCCGGACGACGGTTCAGGTGATCGAGGACCGCGAACTTGTCCTCGGCCGGAAACTCGGTTTCCACCACGCCGCGCTCGCCGGCGCTGACGCGGGCGAGCAGGCGCGGCAGGCGATGATAGGACTGCGGCCCGAACACGAGGTCGACGGCCGGCGCCCGGCGGACGATCTCCTCGCCCTCCGCCTGGGCGACGCACCCGGCGACGGCGATGACCATGTCGCCGGCATCGGCCCGTTCGGCCTTCAGCTGGCGCAGCCGACCAATCTCCGAATACACCTTCTCGGCCGCCTTTTCGCGGATATGGCAGGTGTTGAGGATGACCAGGTCCGCGTCGTCCGGTGCTTCCGTCTCACGATAGCCGAGCGGCGCCAGCGCGTCGGCCATGCGCTGCGAATCGTAGACGTTCATCTGGCAGCCGTACGTCTTTATGAACAGCCGCTTGTCGCGTTCAGTCATCTGCTCGCTCTTGTCCGGCGGCGACCGCCGGCACGGACCGGACTGCCGCTGAGATGCCATGGCTTCCTGCGCCGGTTGTCTCGACCGGCCGGCCCGTCAGGGCGGCGGCCAGCCCGGCGCGCACGCGCGTCTCGCAATACTGCGCCAGCGGCTTCCGCCCGCCGCACTCGTCGACCGTCACCGGCGGATGGAACTGGACCACGACGTCGAACGGCCCCCGGCGCAGGCAGTGCCATATATGGGGCACCATCTCCATCGCGCCATACCACGTGAAGAAGGGCCGGAACTGGCGCCCCATCGGCAGCCCGTGAAGGCCGGTGTAGGCGATGCTCACCGGCTGGACGGGAAGGTGGCATTCGGCATCGTCGCCGCGTTCGATCCGCAGTTCGGCGGCACCCATCAGCGCGCTCTTGAACGGCAGCACCCGGTTGCCGTCGGAGCTCGTGCCTTCCGGAAACAGGACCAGCACGTCGCCGGCCTCCAGCCTGCGCTTCATCTCGGCCGCCGACCGGCCGGTCGCCGACCGCCGCTCGCGTTCGACGAACACGGTCCGCTGGAGCCGCGCGAGCTGGCCGAATATCGGCCATCTGGCGACTTCCTTCTTGGCGACGAACGATACCGGCGCGATCGCGCTCATGATGGTGATGTCGAGCCACGAGCAGTGGTTGGAGGCCATGAGGCAGGGGCCGGACGTATGCGGCGTGCCGACCGTCTCGATGCGGGCGCCGATGAGCCGGCAGACGTTGCGGTGGTAGACGTGTGGAAAGGTGACGGCATGCCGTGAGCGCAATCGCAGGAACAGCCACTGTAGCACCATCAGGGGCGGTGTCGCCACCGCCAGCGCCGTGATGATGCCCGCTGCCCTGAATAGCCCCATCGTCGCAGGCGGGGCCTGCCGGTCAGCCCGACTTGCGGTCCCGGTCGAGCGGAACCGCGTACAGTTCGAGCCGGTGGTCCACCAGCCGGTAGCCGAGTTCGCGGGCGACCGCCTCCTGCAGGCGCTCGATCTCCTCGTTGCGGAACTCCACCACGTCGCCCGTGTGCAGGTCGATCAGGTGGTCGTGATGTTCTTCGGATGCCTGCTCGTACCGCGCCCGGCCGTCGCGGAAGTCGTGCTTCTCCAGGATGCCGGCATCCTCGAACAGGCGCACGGTGCGGTAGACGGTAGCGATCGAGATCCCCTTGTCGATGGCTGCGGCGCGGCGATAGACCTCCTCCACGTCGGGATGGTCGTCGGCCTCGGACAGCACGCGGGCGATGACACGACGCTGCTCGGTCATGCGCATGCCCTTCTCCTGGCACAGCGCCTCCAGCGTGCTCATCGCGGCTTCCGGCATGGTCTCCTCGCTCACCGTGGTCCTCCGGCCTGGCGGAATGGGGGTTGCCTCCGGCTAGGTATAGGGGTTCGGTCAGCCCGGTTCAACTTTGCCAGCCGGCCGCGCCGTGCCGCCGCCGGCGCCGGCCCCGGCAAGCGGCCGCCGCATGACGATCGCATCGCCTGGGGTACCCGCCGATGCCGCGTAGTATCCGGCCCGTCTGCCGACCTCGACGAACCCGGACTTGTCGTACAGCCGCCGCGCGGCGGCATTGGCCGCGTCCACCTCGATGAAGACCGCGGTGGCGCCGTCGCCGGCGAGCCGGTCAAAGGCGTGCGCGAGCAACGCCTCGGCCACGCCGCTGCGCCGCCACGCCGGTCGCGTGCCGATGCTCAGGATCTCGGCTTCGTCGGCCGCCTGGCGGGCGAGGATGAACCCGGTCCAGGCGCCGCCGCCTTCACCTTCGCGGGCAAGCAGCGCGAACGTTCCGGGCATCGCCAGCAGGCGGGCGAAGTCGGCGGTCGACCATGCGGCCGCGAAGCATTGCCGGTGGAGATCGGCGAGGGTGCCGAGGTCCGAAGCGTCGGCGTTCGTGATGGTGACGCTCATCAGTGTCGGCCGCCCTCAGCCGGCGGCGGCGGGCAGCTTCGCATCGGGGGTGCGGAGGTACAGCGGCAGCGGTGGCAGCGCGTCCGGCAGCCGGCGGGCGGCGGCGGCGGCGAACACGGCGGCCCGCGGCAGGTCCCGGTCGGCCGCCGCGACGGTGAGGTCGCTGCGGTGGCCGGCGGCGGCACCGACCAGCCGGGCACCGGTACCCGCGAGCACCACCGGTCCCGCCGGCAGCCCGGCGGCGGCATCCTCGACCGCTGCGACGCGCGGCTCGTCGCGCGGTTCAAGCCCGGGGCCGAACGCCTGCACGTAGACCTCGCCGCGGCGGGCATCGATCGCGGCGACGATCGCAGCACTGCCGGAGCCATCCGGCTTGGCGACGTTGGCGGCGATCGCCTCCAGCGTGGTCAGCGTCACGATCGGCAGCCCAGCGGCGAGCCTGAGCCCGCGCGCCATGGCGATGCCGATGCGCACGCCGGTGAAGCTGCCCGGCCCGGTGGTGACCGCGATCCGGTCGAGGCCGTCGAAGCCGAGCCCCGCTTCCGCCATGACCGCCTCGATGATCGGAGCCAGCACCTCGGCGTGGCCGCGGGCGCGCGGCTCGTAGTGGCTTGCGAGCACCCGGCACGTCCCGTCCGGGTCGGCGGCGACCACCGCCGCCGAGCAGGCGGTCAGCGCCGTGTCGAACGCGAGCATGTGCATCATGGGAGATCGCCGGGGTGCCGCCGCTCCCGGCCGGCGGCGGAAGATTGCCGGGCGCCGGGCGACCCGGCGGCCGGCCGGCCGTCGCTCACACCGGGCGGACTTCGGCCACTTCCGGGATGAAGTGGCGCAACAGGTTCTCGATCCCGTGCTTGAGGGTCGCCGTCGAGCTCGGGCAGCCGGCGCAGGCTCCGCGCATGTGCAGGTAGACGACCCCGTCCCGGTAACCCTGGAAGGTAATGTCGCCGCCGTCGGCGGCCACCGCCGGTCGCACCCGCGTCTCGAGCAGCTCCTTGATCGTGCTGACGATTTCCTCGTCGGCGGCGTCGTAGACCTCGTCGCCGCCATCGTCGGCGGCCTCTTCCTCGATCACCGGCCGGCCCGACACGAAGTGCTCCATGATGACGCCGAGGATGGCCGGCTTGAGATGCTGCCATTCGACGTCACGCCGGGTCACGGCGATGAAGTCGGTGCCGAAGAAGACCCCCTCGACGCCCTCGATCTGGAAGAGGCGCGAGGCCAGCGGCGATACCTGCGCGGAATCGGGGTCGCGGAAGTCGCGCGTGCCTTCGGCGAGCACGATCCGGCCCGGAATGAACTTGAGCGTGGCAGGGTTCGGTGTCGCTTCGGTCTGGATGAACATGGGAGTCCTTCCCCGTCGGGGGTTATCGGCAGCACTGCTTCTTAGAATAATTCCACGCCACCCAGGATACAAGGTCGCCCGCCGCCGCTAGCGCAGGGGCCGGTGCCAACCGTAGCGGGTGCGGTCAGCTCTGCACGAAGCCGATGATCGCCTTGATGTCGCGCCAGATCGGCTGGGCGATCGCCCGCGCCCGTTCGGCGCCGCGGGCAAGCAGGGTGTCGATCTCGGCCGGATCGGCGAGCAGCCGGCGCATTTCCGCGGCGATCGGGCCCAGCCGCGTCACCGTGACGTCGACGAGGGCGGACTTGAAGGCCGAGAACTGGGCGCCGCCGTATTCCCTGAGCACCGCCTCGACGGTCGTGTCCTCGAGCGCCGCGTAGATGCCGACGAGGTTTTCCGCCTCCGGCCGTCCTTCCAGTCCCGCCGGCTCGCCGGGCAGCGGATCGGGATCGGTCCGCGCCTTGCGGATCTTCTGGGCGATCGCGTCGGCGTCGTCGGTCAGGTTGATGCGCGAGAAGTCCGACGGGTCGGACTTCGACATCTTCTTGGTGCCGTCGCGCAGGCTCATGACG
>CAZSNL010000068.1:0-9285 GCA_964608275.1 uncultured Hyphomicrobiales bacterium
CGACATCTTCACGTTGGCGGTCTCGACGCCGGAGCCATCCGCCTTGACGCGAATCTTCACGTTGTAGTCGACGACCCGCTTGACGGCCACCAGCACCTTCATCGATCCAATCTCCTCACAGACGCAAAGTACCCCGGGCCGATCGGGTCGCGATCATGCCCGAAGCGCCGGTTGTCGCCTGCTCCCTGTACGATCCCAACCCCGATATTCGGACGATATGGTCATCTGCCGCCGGACGGCAGCCATCGTGGGCCGCGAACGTAAATCGCCCATATTTGCGAGTCAACGACACGGCGCCGCAGCCGGCCCGGCGCCGCCCGACGCCCGGCAGTGTCATGTCGCCAGCGGCGCCCGCCGCCGCATCACCAGGACCAGCGCCACCCCGGCGGCAAAGCCGCCGATATGGGCCCACCAGGCGACATGGACGTCGTCGGCCGCGGTCAAGAGGAGGCTCACGACCTGCATCGCGATCCATGCACCGAGCACGTACATCGCCGGCAGCTTCAGCGGCAGGCGCCAGAACAGGAGCACCCAGACGTGGGCGCGTGGATGAAGCACCATGTAGGCGCCGAGAACCCCGGCGACGGCGCCGCTGGCGCCGATCAGCGGCATGTCGGAACCGGGCATCGTCACCGCGTGCGCAAGTCCCGCCGCCGCAGCGCAGGCCAGGTAGAAGACCACGAACCGGCCGTGCCCGAGCGAATCCTCCACGTTGTCGCCGAACACCCACAGGAACAGCATGTTGCCGATCAGGTGCATCCATCCGCCATGGAGAAAGGCGTAGGTGACGAGGGTGAGCCCCTCCCGCGTCCCGGCCGACCCTGCCGGATCCTGATGAAAGGCGAACAGCTCGCCCGGCACCAGGCCGTAGCCGAAGGCGGCAGCGACCTGCACCTGCTCGCCGCCGGCGACGTAGGTCATCAGGAAGATCCCGACGTTGAGCGAGATGATCGCGACGGTGACGACCTGAAAGCGGATCGCCACCAGCGGGTTGTTGTCCTGCAGCGGTACCAGCATCGTCCGGCCCTGGCTCGATCAGCGGTTCTCGCCCTTCACCCACAGGACGTCGCCAGCCCCCCTGGCGTTGACCCAGCGAGCGGCGACGAAGAAGAAGTCGGATACGCGGTTCACGTAGCGCAGCGCCGCCGGCGTGACGTGGTGGCCCTCGGCGGCAAGTTCGGTCATCAGCCGTTCGGCGCGGCGGGCGACGGTGCGGCAGACGTGCAATGCGGCGGCGGCCGGTTCGCCGCCGGGCAGCACGAACGAGCGCAGCGGCGCGAGGTCGGCGTTGAGCTGGTCGATCTCGTTCTCGATGCGCTTGACCTGGTTGTCGGTGACCCGCAGCGGCTCGAAGCCCGGATCGGGCCCGAGTTCGGGCGTGCACAGGTCGGCACCGACGTCGAACAGGTCGTTCTGGATGCGCGCCAGCATGGCGTCGAGGTCGGCCAGTTCCGGGCCGCGCGTGTGCAGGCGGGCCATGCCGATGGCCGCGTTGGTCTCGTCGACGGTGCCGTAGGCGGCGATGCGCGGATGATGCTTCGGCAGCCGTTCGCCGGTCGACAGCGCGGTCGTGCCGGAATCGCCGGTGCGGGTATAGATCTTGTTGAGAACGACCATGGCAGTTCCTGTCAGTCCGGGTTCAGGGGCACTCGGGCCGGGCATCCGGCGGCGGTGGCAACCGATCGCATGCACCGTCGCCACCATGCAGCATGCTGCAAACCGCCGCGTTCCGCAACGCGGGGCGGCGTCGGCACGGTCGAGGGGAGGAAGCCGGCGAATTCCAGCCGCCAACAAGAAGGGGGCACGGCCGTGCCGCGCCCCCTCCTGGCGTACCGATCGGGTCAGAGGATAAGGTCGCCGACCGACAGTGACGTCGTGTTGGTCAGGACGATGATCATGTCCTGAGTGCCGTCGCCGTCGCGGTCGGCGCGCAGGAAGCCGTTGGTTCCGTTGGTCGTGAACCTGAGCTCTCCGGCGGTTCCCGAGAAGGCAGTCGAGCCGATGAAGTCGAAGGCGTCGTTGGCGCCCGTCGACGACACGGCATCGATCCCCGACAGGTCTACCCGATCGCCCTCCGCGGCGTTGAAGCTGACCACCCGGTCGCGGCTCGAAACCAGCGAGTCGGTTGGCGCGGTGAACACGAAGCTGTCCGCTCCGGCGCCGCCGTTGAGGGTGTCGGCTCCACCGCCGCCGGTCAGGGTGTCGTCGCCGGCAGCGCCGACCAGCCGGTCGTTGCCCTCGCCTCCGGACAGGGCGTCGTTGCCCGCCTGACCCCTCAGGGTATCATTGCCGCCGTTTCCGACCATCTGATCGTTTCCACCGCCGCCGCTGATCGAATCGTCTCCACCCTGGCCGTTCAAGGTGTCGTTGCCTGCGCCGCCAGTCAGCGTGTCGTCACCGCCGCCGCCAAGCAGCGAGTCGTTGCCGGCACCGCCTGCCAGCGAGTCGTTGCCCGCGCCGCCATTCAGGGCGTCGTTGCCGCCGGCACCATTGAGGGTATCGGCACCGCCCCTGCCGAAGGCCACGTCGTCTCCCGCCGTGCCAGTGAAGGTGTTCGCTGCGGCATTGCCGTCGAAGAAGTCGCCCACCACACCGGTCGCGCCGGATGTGCGCGTCTCCGGGAAGCCGAGGTCGTCGGTGAACGACACCACGACGCGCAGCTGCATTCCGACCTGCGCCTGCGTGGGGGTGAAGTTGCTGCTCGTGGCGCCGCCGATGTCGACCCAGGTCCCCCCGTCCAGCACCTGCCACTGGTAGGAGAAGGTGGAGGTCGTGGTGCCGTTCGCATCGCTGACCGAACCAAGAGACGCAGCAAGGGTCTGGCCTTCGGTCGGCGTCTGGTCATCGATACCGGGGGTGCCGGTCGCCGCAACGTTGCCGATCACGAGGACTTGGTCGGCGAACTCCAGCATCTCGATGTTGCGCAGCGTATCGCTTCCCTCGTCCACCTCGTCGGTGTCGATGTCGGTCACCACCACCAGGCCGCCGGGCAGGAAATTGACCGTGTACTCGTCCCTGTTCCCGGCGTAACGGGCCACATCGAGGTCGCCGACACCGTCGGCCCACAGGATTTCACGCACGATGTGAAGCTGGCCGGGATTGTAGGTGCCGTTGAAGATCTTGTTGACCAGGGTCTTCATCGTGTTGTGCGACTCGAGCTCGTTGCCCTGCACATCCTGCACGCTGATCCGCACGTTCAGCCACGCATCACCGTCGATGAAGTCGTCGCCTTCGCGGCCCTGGATGGTGTCGCTGCCGGCACCGCCAATGATGATGTCACCGCTGTCAAAGCCGGTAACGCCGTCGCCGAGCAGCTCCTGCAGCCCGTCGATGCGATCGATGCCCTCCTGGGTGAGTGCGCTGCCGCGCTTGCCGGAGAACGGCATATCCTCCGCGGTGACGTCGGAGCCGAGCAGCACGTCACCATGGCTCGAGCCGGCGAGGCCCTCGACATAGGCGTACTGGTCGTAGGTGGCCTCGGCCGGGGGCGGCGGCTCCTGATCGAAGGCGTTGAGCATGAGGTCGGCGTAGACGCCGAACGTGTTGTCCTTGTAGGTCGCCCAGTCGAAGCCGGACATTCCGTCGAGCTTGTTCACCCCGAGGCTGCCGACAAAGATGTCGTCGCCGCCTTCGGCGATGAACTCGTCGGTGCTGCCGTCGCCGAGGAACACGTCGTGGCCGCTGATCTTGTCTTCGGCGAAGATCTCGTCGAAGTTGTCGCCAGGCGCACCGTCGAAGGTTCCGATCTCGATCCAGTCGCTGCCTTCGTTGCCGAGGATGCGCTCGGTCGTCCGGCTGCCGAGGATGAAGTCGTCGCCGGTGCCGCCGAACACCTCGGAGGCACCGTCCTGGCCGGCGAGGATGAAGTCCTTGCCGGCACCGCCAAGGATCAGGTTGGCACCGTTGCCGCCGTTGATGGCATCGTTGCCGTCGCCCCCCTTGATGTTGTCGTCGCCGCCGATGTCGGTGATGATGTCGTCGCCGTCGCCGCCGTTGAGGACGTCGTTGCCGTGGCCGCCTTCGAGCCGGTCGTCGCCGCCGTCGCCGTAGAGGGCATCGTCGCCGATGCTGGCGATGAGGGTGTCGCCGGCTTCGGTGCCGCCTAGCACGACATGCTCGTCGCCGGTGTAGCGCAGGTAGGTCGTTTCCACCTGAGCCGTCGACGGATTGTCGCGGATGACCAGCGGAACGAGCACGGTGCCGCCCTGCGGGTCGTCGTTTTCGAGAATGCCGTCGCCGTCGAGATCGTTGAACTGCCTGGACTGGTCGACTTCGAGGATCAGGCCCGGCGCCGAGAACACGTCCGAGGGGAGGTGTATGGCGTCGGTGTTGCGCATGATCATGGCGGCGAAGGAGTTGTTCTCCATCTCGCCGAACAGGTGCAGGCCATCGAGCCTCTGCAGGTAGTAGAAGCGGTCGGCGTTCTGCAGTGCCTCGAGCTGTACCTCGAAGACGAAGTTGAAGGTGGAGCCGAGCATGCCGCCGAACGGCATGATCTGTTCGGCAAGGCCGCCGATCCAGAGGTCGACGGCGTCGAGACCGGTGATCGTCACGCCGTCCGGCCCGCTCGCCCACGCGCCCTGGCCGTTCAGGAAGTCGAGGCGGTCGGCCGGCGCGCCAACCCCGCCGAAGACCAGCAACTCGGCTGCCGCACGCTTGCCCTCGATGGTCGTCTCCGACGTGATGCTGTCGTGGGTGCCATAGGCGGCGATGAAGTTGATGATCGACAGCGGGTTCTTGATGTTGCCGGCGAAGTCGGTCCAGCTGTCGTACGGACGCAGCTCCGCGTTGTGGTTGGTCACCTCGTAGAACTCGCGCCGGGCGGCGTTGAGCGAGGGGACGCCGGTGTCGCGGCCGCGCGCCAGGTTGATCGACGCGAGGTCAAGCGGCAGGCCAAGGAGGTTGTTGCGCAGCGCGCCGGTCACGAACTCGTCGATCTCGCTGCCGACCTGCCGGGTCATCCCGCGGATGATCGCCCCGGCAGCCTCCGCCGCGGTATAGGGAACGTCGCTGTTGGGGTTGTCGTTGAATTCGACAGGGTTGAGGAAGCCTTCGATGAGCGAGATGTGATCGGCCTCGAAGTCGCTGTTGAATCGGTCGATCTGGTCGCGCAGCATCGAGTGGCCGAACCGGTAGACGACGTTCGCAAACTCGGAGACAATCGCGGGGTCGATGGTGGCGTCGTAGCCGTGGGGAACGAGGAAGATGTCGATCTGCGGCTGGATCTTGCGGGCAAATTCTTCGAACACGAGGTGCTGGTACTGCATCTCGGTGCCGAACTTCGCCGCCTGGAACAGCCGGTTGCCGTCCCACACCAGGGCATCGATCTCGGCCTGGTTGGCGGGTAGTTCCGTCACGTCCACTGCTAGCCATTCGTTGAGGAAATCTAGATCGCCTTCCGCGAGGACAACCTCCTTGGTGTGCTCCATGAGCCTGTTGTGCTCGGCGTGGAACACGTGGTGGACGGCGGTCAGGCCAATGTTCTCGTTGCCACGGCCATCGCCGGTGACGAAGTGGGCGTCGAGCAGCTCGTTGTCGTACTCGGTGTCACCGTTGCCGGGGTTGCCGAGACCGATCTCGATGTCGCCGTCCTCGATCTTGCCGAACGGCACCGCCTCGTGGGCGATGTCGTCGAGGAAGGCATGGCCGGTCCGCTCGGCGAGGTGATTGCCCATCGCATCAACGAGCTGGAGCGGGTTGTCGGGCGTCCCTGACGCGAGCGTCGGCGGGTTGCCCAGCATCACCACCTGCGGGAATCCGTCTTCGCCCGGGATGAAGTTCCCGTAGGGATCGGTCGCGAGCAGCGGCAGGTTGCCGACATGGAAGTCGGTCAGGTCGATGCCGAGGATCTCGCGCGCCTGTTCCTTGACCTCACCCCACGTGGGCAGGCCGCCATTCTCGCCATCGAGCATCCGGCCGGTGGCGAACGGACGGAACTCGCCCGGTGCGACTTCCCTGAGCTCGTATTCGCGCAGGAACACCTGATGCGAGGGATGCGAGGTGTAGGTCTGGTTCTGGTCGACGAACGGCGTCGTGATGTTGATGGGCCTGACGTCGTCGGACGTTCCCATGATCCCGTCCTCGCCCGGGTCGACCGAGGCGCGAGTGAGCACCATGAAGTTGGTCTCCGGAGACAGAGGATCGAACAGCGGATCGTCCGGCTGCAGCGGAATGAACACGGTGCCGCTGCCGCCCTTGGCCACCAGGTCGAGGCCGTGATCGAAGAACTGGCCGAACAGCGTGAACCAAGAGTTGAACGATGCCGACAGTCCTTCGTCGGGGGCGAGGTTGGTAATGACGAGGCTTTCGCCGTTCATCTCGACGCCGAACTGGCCGACCGCCGTATGCAGGGCATCGAGGTCGGCCCCGGTCTTGCCCGACGCGTTGTAGATGTCGAACGCCGCCTGAATCGCGATCACCGCGGCGTCGATGTCGTCGACCTCCGCCAGTTCCAGCGCCTTGACGACGGCGGCCGGGTTGGACAGCGACTGGTCGACGATGAGGTTGGAGATGGTGCGGACGCTGGAATCTACGACGGTCTCACCCGGATTGTAGGACGTCGGCCCGGGCTCCAGCGGTCCGGGGCCGTCGGGATCAAAGGTGAGCTCCTCGCCGTCCCGGTACACCGGATCGAGCAGCTCCGGGAAAGGCTGGTCGGCGGAACCGAAATGCTCCTGGCCCGGAAGCAGATTGTTGTAGGTGCCGTCGACAGTGCGCAGGCCCCAGCTGATGTTGTTTGCGGCAACCGATCCGTTCGGCCCGAACAACGGCTGGCCTTCGGGGTCGGTGGGGTCCTGCTCATACAGCGCGTGCTTCTCTGCGATCTTGATCTGATCGAGGATGAAATCAAGATCCGATCGAATGTACGTAACCATCTCTGCCTCTCTTGCCCAATCCCGTTAATTGTGAAGGCCGGATGACCATCATTGGGCAAGAATAGGGCAACACAAATGCCAAGCAACGACGGTTTATATGTGGACGGGATTACATTACTATATCTAGTTTTTATTCACTATCGTACGTAGACTAATCAACTCGAAGTATATACCATGGTCAGCTCACGGAGGTTTGAGCGTGAATTAAAAAATCGACTTGCAACGTTTGCGGAACTATGCGCAAATCAATAGAGCCCAACAGGTGTGGAGAAACCACACCCCCGGGCCCCCCAGGTACCGCCCCCGGGGTGAGGAAAACACGGGCGGAGTAAAGAACATGCGAGAGCGTCAGCCCACCGGCGACCCGGGCATGTCCCCGGACGGGTCGCAGGTGTCGGTCGGTTCCGGGGCCGCCAACGGTACGATCTGGGTCGTGGACGGGCCGGTATGCACGTTCAACTGGTGTGGCCGCGATCCGCAGGATCGCAGCACCGGCCGGCATCCGGGATATGGAACCATCATCGTCGACTGCACATCGTCATTGCTGTGGGTGGACGACAGTGCACGGATCATGCTGGGCGCCAAGAACGGGCTCGAGGATCGCCGCGGCAAGCTTCATATCGAGCGGGCCTCGATCAATCGCAGTCTCCAGTCGCACCTCATGCGTCTTGGCGGTATCGGCGCCCTTCCGGGCGATGACGACGATCCAACGGTCGTCCTCGGCGTACCCGACCACGACGGCCGGACGCATTATGTCCTGACACTCACCCGGCGCGAGCCACCGGCGGAGGGGATCATCGTCACCCTGGTCGACCTCCTGGTGGGCTTCTGGCTCGACCGTTCAAATGCCGAACGGCTGTTCAAGCTGTCAGTCAAGGAATCGGAATTCGCCGAACTGTTCTCCCAGGGGCAGCGGATCGAGACCGTCGCCCAGCGCATGGGCATCAGCCTGAATACCGCCCGCCTTCATCTCCGGCACGTGTTTGCCAAGACGGGGTGCTGCAGCCAGGTCGAGCTGGCGCGGATGCTGGCCCGTGCCGCGTGGGCGATCTCGATCGCCCATAACCGCGAACGCCGGCTGCCGTCGATAGAGGACTAGCCGACCGCCCTGACGGTGGGCCGGCATGATTTACGGTACAAGGCCCGCAGCCCTGGCGGTGCCCGTTTCCCTTCCCCGATGACTTCGCGGACCCGGCGGCGTCAGCGCGCCGCGAGATAGAATGCCAGCATGATGAGACAGACGGCCACGAACTGAAGCCCGACCCGCCAGCGCATCAGGGTCTGCGATGTGGAGGCACTCCCGCCGCGCATCATGTTCCACAGGCCGAGCAGAAGGACGACGCTGACGGCGGCGAGCGCGACGGGAATGAGATAGTCGAAGGCGATCATCCGGGGCGGTTCCAGGCTGCGCACGGGCGTGGTGGCCGACGCACAATACGGCGCGGCGGGCTTCGGTGGCAACTGCGGCACATCCGCCGTCACGGCCAGGGGCTCAGTTGCCACCCTCCAGCAGCCGGCGGGCGATGACCTGGGCCTGGATCTCGCCCGCCCCTTCGAAGATGTTCAGGATCCGCGCATCGCACAGGACACGGCTGACCGGAAACTCCAGCGAGAAGCCGTTGCCGCCGTGCACCTGCACCGCGTTGTCGGCGGAGGCCCAGGCGATCCGGGCCGCCAGCAGCTTGGCCATGCCCGCCTCGCGGTCGCAGCGCCGTCCCTCGTCCTTGCACCGGGCGGCATGGTAGGTGAGCTGGCGCGCCATCACGGTCTCGACCGCCATCATGGCGATCTTGTCGGCGACTCTCGGGAACTCCACGATCGGCCTGCCGAACTGACGCCGCTCGCAGGCGTAGCGAAGCGCAAGCTCGAGCGCGTTCTGCGCCACCCCGACGGCGCGGGCGGCGGTATGGATGCGGGCGGATTCGAATGTCCGCATGAGCTGCTTGAAGCCCTCGCCCTCGGTGCCTCCCAAAAGCCCGTCGGCGGCGACCTCGAAGCCGTCGAACGCAATCTCGAACTCCTTCATGCCGCGGTAGCCGAGGACCTCGATCTCGCTGCCGCTCATGCCGGGGGCGGGAAACGGGTCGTCGTCGGTGCCGCGCGGCTTCTCGGCAAGGAACATCGACAGGCCGCGGTAACCGGGCTCGTCGGGGTCGGTGCGGGCAAGCAGCGTCATCAGGTCGGCGCGGACCGGATGGGTGATCCAGGTCTTGTTGCCGAAGATCCGGTAGACGTGGCCGTCGCGGACGGCGCGGGTCCTGATGCTGGCGAGGTCGGACCCGGTATCGGGCTCGGTGAACACCGCCGTCGGCAGCACCTTGCCGGATGCGATGGCGGGCAGCCACCGCGCCTTCTGCGCCTCGGTCCCGCCGTGCAGGATCAGTTCGGCGGCGATCTCGGAACGGGTGCC
>CAZSNL010000068.1:9295-14930 GCA_964608275.1 uncultured Hyphomicrobiales bacterium
ACCGCGATCCAGCCCCGCGACCGCTCCTCGGAGACGACGCACAGGGCCACCGTGCCGAGCCCGAGGCCGCCCCACTCCTCCGGCAGCGTCAGGGCGAACACGCCGAGCTCGGCGAGGTCGTGGACGATCTCCATCGGCACATAGGCATTGTCCAGGTGCCAGCGGTGTGCGTGCGGCGCGACCCTCGCCTCGATGTAGCGGCGGATCTCGTCGCGCATCTGCTCGAGCGTCTCGTCGGTGCCCGGGTTGCCGAACGTCGCCGAACCGTCATGGTCGACGAGGAGGCCGGCGATGCGCGCACGTGCCTCGGCCGAATTGCCGTGCCGGGCGAGGGTGCCGGCGGCGCCGTCCGAGAGAGCGCCGAGATCGCCTGCATCGAGGCCGAGCTCGTGCGGGCGGACGAATTCGGTCTGGCTCATCGGGATGCCGCCGACGATCTGGTTCAAGTATTCGCCGGTGCCCGCCTGGAGGATCAGCCGCTCGAGCTCGCCGAGGTTGCCACTTGCCTCGAGCCGTCCCGCCCAGTCCACCAACTGCCGCAGGGATTCCGCGTAGGTGGCAAGCCAGGCGAGGCCGTGCACGGCGCGCTGCTCGCGGTCGATGAGCGCCGCCGCGATCCGGCCGCCGTCGGTGACGAGCCCGGCGACATGCGCGTGCGCCAGGCGGTAGAGCGTGTCGACGGTCGCAACGGCATCGCGGCAGCGGGCGACGATGTCGGAGTCGGCCAGGCCGCTTGCGGTTCCGGTTCCGGTCATCGGATGCTTCCTGGTGCGGGGATCGGGTGTCGCGGGCGAACGTGCATAACACGGCCCGGCGTGACCCGCAAAACGTTGCCGGCCGGCCTGCCGCCGTTGTGATCGCCGGGCGATGCGGCTATGTCTGGTCGCCGGCAGTGACGAGGGGAACGTGCATGTCCCGGCTGTTCGACATCGCGGCCCTGACCGGGACCGACGTCCGCGTCGAAGACGCCCCGGCGGCCGGAGGGCCGGAAATCCTGAATGCCAACCCGGCCACGCTCGCCGACCAAATCGGCGGCGTCGTGGGCAATGCGGTCGACTACGGACTCGACATCGTCGGTGCGGTCGTCATCCTGCTGGTCGGCATGGCTGCGGCCGGCCTCGCCTATCGCTGGGTGCGCAGCGGGCTGCAACGCGTCCCCGGCATCGACCAGACCATCGTGCGCTTCCTTGCCGGGGCGATCCGCTACGCGATCCTGATCATCGTCCTGATTGCCGTGCTGGCGCAGTTCGGCGTCCAGACGACCAGCATCATCGCCGCCATCGGCGCCGCCGGTCTCGCCATCGGCCTCGCCCTGCAGGGGACGCTCGCCAACATCGCGGCCGGCATCATGCTGCTGGTGCTCAGGCCGTTCCGCGTCGGCGACTACATCACCGCCGGCCAGGTCGCCGGGACGGTCGAGGAGATCGGCCTGTTCGTCACCGAACTCACCACGTGGGACGGCATCTACGTCTCGGCCCCGAACAACCAGATCTGGAACAGCGTCATCACCAACTACTCGCGCAATCCGACGCGGCTGGTGGAACTGACGGTGCGCATCTCGTTCGCCGACGACCCGGAGAAGGCGAAGGCAATCCTCCTCGACCTGGCGCGCGCCGACCGGCGGGTGCTCGCCAAGCCGGAACCGAGGACGCTGACCAAGGAACTGGGCGAGAGCTCGCTGGTGATCGCGCTGCGCTGCTGGACCGCCACCGTCGACTACTGGGCGGTGCTGTGGGACATGACCCAGCAGGCGAAGCTCGCGTTCGACCGGGCCGGCATCTCGATCCCCTATCCGCAGACGGAGATGCACATCGTCGAGCGCGCTCCCGACGCCGGCGCCGCGCCGGCGCAGGCAGAGCCGACATCCGGGGCGGCATCGGGCGGACAACCCGCTCGCGGCGGATCGTCCTAGGCGCGGAATGCGCGCGTCATCGAAATCGCGGTCGTCGCGGCCGTGGTCTACGTCGGCATCGTCACCGCCGCATGGCTCCTGCAGCGGCGGCTGATGTACTTCCCCGATCCGAGCCGCGTCGCGCCGGCCGCGGTCGGGCTGCCCGAGGTCGAGGAACTCGAGATTGCGACGGCGGACGGCAATACCCTCGTCACCTGGTTCGCCGAACCGGCCGACGGCATGCCGGCGATCCTCTATTTCACCGGGAACGGCGGATCGCTGGCGTGGCGGGCGGGCCGGATACGGCGGCTGCTCAACACCGGCTACGGCGGCCTGTTCGTCAACTACCGCGGCTACGGCGGCAGCGGCGGGTCGCCCAGCGAGCGGGCGCTTGTCGCCGACGGAATGCTGGCCTTCGACACCCTGGTCGGGCGCGGCGCCCGCCCCGGCGAGATCGTGCTCTACGGCGAATCGCTCGGCGCGGCGGTGGCGGTGCAGGTGGCGCTCGAGCGGCGCCCGGCCGCGCTCGTCCTCGAGGCGCCGTTTGCCACGGCGGTCGATCTGGCGGCGAGCGTCTACCCGTTGCTGCCGGTCCGGCTCCTGATGAAGGACCGGTTCGAGACGATCGCCGTCATCGGCCGCGTGGCGGCGCCGATCCTGATGATCCACGGTACGCTCGACAGCGTCGTGCCGCCGTCGCACAGCAAGCGCCTGTTCGAGGCGGCGGCCGAGCCGAAGCTGCGCATCGAGGTGCCCGGTGCGGGACACAACGACCTCGAACGCGGCGACGTGGCCGCGAAGGTCGACAGGTTCATTGCGCAATGGGTGATACGGCCCGGCGGCGGACCGCCCGGTCAGCCGGAAACGCCGAACCCGTAGTTCGAATCCTGAAGCTTGTCGTTGAGGGCGCGCAGTGCGCGGGCATGGGCGCGGCGGACGTCGGGGTTGGCCGGATCGAGCTTCAGCGCCCGTTCATAGTCGGCAAGTGCGCGAACCGGCCGCTGCCGCGTCTCGAACGTGCGGCCGCGGTTCAGGTACGGCTCGCTCCACTCCGGCGTCAGCCTGATTGCGGTGGTAAAGCTCTGTTCGGCGAGATCGAATTGCTGGCGCCGGGCGAGCACGACACCGAGGGCATTGTGGGCTTCGGCGCTGGCGGGAGACCGGCTGACCGCGATCGTGAGGCTCTCCAGGTCGCCGAGGTCCGATGCCTCCGGCGTCGGGCCGGCGTCGGTCACCGTTGCAACCTGTGGTTTCATCTGCGGCACGATGGGTGCCGGCGCGGCGATCTCGGTGACGGCCACCTCGGTTGCCGGAATGCCGGCCGAGCCGGTCAGTACGGGATCGGATTGGACGTCAAGCTGTTCGGACAGCGTCGTCCGGCAGCCGCCGAGAACCGTTGCGAGGAGGGCAATCGACAGGGCCGGGCCGGCAAGGCGCCTTCCGCGTCGGCAATGACGGCATGCAGATGAAGACACCGGGACCCCCCTCGACACCATCCGGTGATGTTAGGGGAACCAAGGTAACGAAAGTTTTAACCGGCGCCAGCAACCCTGGCTTGCAGAATCGCCTTTCCGCACACGGACGGACGGCATGCCTGACGGGCGGAACGCCGCCTCGAGCGGTCCGTCCGGTCGGCAGTCAGGTCATGTGGCGGATGACGCCGTCGGGCTCGTCGCGGCCGTCTCACGCGGCCCTGGAGCAGTCCGTTCAGCGACGCCCCTTGCCGGCGATGAGGCCCTCGCGCTGGGCGCGCTTGCGGGCGAGCTTGCGAGCCCTTCGCACGGCCTCGGCCTTTTCCCGGGCCTTCTTCTCGGAGGGCTTCTCGTAGTAGTTCCTGAGCTTCATTTCACGGAAGATGCCCTCGCGCTGCATCTTCTTCTTCAGCGCCTTCAGCGCCTGGTCGACGTTATTGTCGCGGACGAGTACTTGCACGTGATCCACACTCCTTTCTTCGGTTGTCGATATGTCACTACGGCGGCCTGCGCCGGTTGCGTCGTTCACAAATCCGGGTACGCGTAAACATTCCGCACCCGGTGGGCGGGGGCGAAACCGCCGTCTCCTAGCAAAAGATGGGGTCGAAGTCCAGAAATCGCCAGCGGTCCGGATACCGCGTTCAGGCATTTTCTTCCGGCACCAGCGGCACCGCGTCGGCGCGCTCCTTGCGCCACTGCTCGAGCTTCTGCTCCAGTTCGGGCGACGAAAGGGCGAGCACGGCGACGGCGAGCAGCGCCGCATTGATGGCGCCGGCTCGGCCGATGGCCAGCGTCCCCACCGGGATTCCGCCCGGCATCTGGACCATGGAATATAGCGAATCCTGGCCTCCGAGCGACTTCGTCTCGATCGGCACGCCGAACACCGGCAGCGTCGTCAGGGCGGCGGCAACGCCGGCGAGGTGTGCCGCGCCGCCGGCACCGGCGACGATTACCTTCAGCCCGCGGGCGCGCGCGTTGCGGGCATAGTCGAGGATCCGGTCGGGGGTCCGGTGCGCCGAGATGATCCGCGCCTCATGGGCGACGGCGAACTGATCGAGCGTTTCCGCAGTGTGCTTCATGGTCGGCCAGTCGGACTGGCTGCCCATGATGATTCCGACGAGTGGATCCGCCATCCCCGCCCCCTGACCAAAAACCTGAAACACCGGATGAAAGGTGGCGGATTATAGTTTCGGCGGTGGCAATGGCAAACCGGATATCGCTCCGAAGCGGTCCTCGACTTCGGTCGGGGCGCCCGCCGTCTGCGATGCCGCCGCTGCGATCACGCGATGATGTCGGGCAACAGCTTGTCCTCGAGCAGCGTGATCTCGTCCTTCAGCCTCAGCTTTTCCTTCTTCAGCCGGGTGAGACGAAGCTGGTCGGTCTGTGCGCTTCTGACGAGGCTGGCTATGGCCGCATCAAGGTCCTGGTGGCGCTGCCGCAGCTCGAGCAGGCGGGCCCTCAGTTCGTCCTTGTCGATGTCGTCCATGGTTCCTGTATCTCCCTTGCCGCGGGAGAGGCGGCCTTCATTGTGCCGGAAAATCGCCCCGCGAGGCAAGCGCAGCGGGTCCGCGTCGATCGCCCGGGAGAAACTGCTGCGGCGATCGGCGCAGCCGAACCCGACGCCGGAATGCATCGACATCGCCGCCGGCCTGTGAGACACTGACCGGACTTCGAAGGCAGCTTGAAGGAGGCCGCTCATGTCCATTGAGGCGCACCTGGCAGAGCTCACGGAGAAGCACAAGGGCCTGGAGACCCGCATCCACGAGGAACTGGCCCGCCCGATGGCGGACAACCTCAAGGTCAGCGAGCTCAAGCGCCAGAAACTGCGTATCAAGGAACAGATCGAGCGCATCCAGGAAGAGATCGGCCAGCACGCCTGACGCACCCCGCGTCAGTACAGGCCGAACGTTCAGCGCCGAGCCGCGCGACAGTGTCGTGCGGTCTTTTTATCCGCGAATCAGTGAACCTTGTTGCAACGCCCGCGCGACCGGTCGCCTACAGGTCCCGCGCCGCCTCGCGCAACAGGAACTTCTGGATCTTGCCGGTCGACGTCTTCGGCAGTTCGGCGAACACCACGTGGCGCGGGCACTTGAAGTGCGCCAGCCGCTCGCGGGTGAAGGCGATGAGCTCGTCGGCGGTCGCCTCGCGGCCGGGCTTCAGCTCGACGAACGCGCACGGCGTCTCGCCCCACCGGTCGTCCGGCTTGGCGACGACGGCAACGGCTGCGACGGCCGGATGCGAGTACAGGGTGTCCTCGATCTCGATCGACGAG
>CAZSNL010000069.1:0-14721 GCA_964608275.1 uncultured Hyphomicrobiales bacterium
CTCGTGCATCGAGAACAGGATGCGCCGATGCACGGGCTTCAGGCCGTCGCGCACGTCCGGAAGCGCCCGCGAGACGATGACGCTCATGGCATAGTCGAGGTAGGAGCGCTTCATCTCCTCCTCGATCGCAATTGGTGTTATCCGGTCGGATTGCGGCGGTTCGCCGCCGGTGGGTACCGGGTCGTCTAGGTCGGCCACTTCAACTCCCTGGAATGTCCGCGGACACTGGACGAACCGGATGCGGACAGGTTGTGTCGGCGCACGTCAATGGCAAACTGGAGCGACTCGCTCTGTTGATCAAAATATAATGATTGCGCGGCCTTGGAACAATGTCGGCTGGGCTTTCCCGCATTGTCGAGGTGCGTGTTCAGCGCGGCGGCATGTGCCACTATTGCCGTGTCGGCCGGATTGCACTAAACGGCCCTGTCAACCACGCCAGTGAGGGATCATGGCGGCTGCGTCGTCGAGAAAGGTGATCTATGCCGCCCTCCTGGGCAACAGCCTGATTGCCGCGACCAAGTTCGCAGCCTCCTTCTATACCGGCTCGTCAGCAATGCTGTCGGAGGCGATTCACTCGGTGGTCGACACGGGCAACCAGGGGTTGCTGCTCCACGGCCTCAGGCGGTCTTCACGCCCGGCCGACGAAGCCCACCCGTTCGGGTACGGACGGGAGCTCTATTTCTGGGCCTTTGTCGTTGCCATTATCATCTTCGGTGTCGGCGCCGGGGTATCCATTTACGAGGGTGTGGAGAAACTTCGCCATCCGCATCCGATCACCAGTCCGGCGGTAAACTTCGTGGTGCTCGGCATCGCCATGGTTTTCGAGGCCGGCGCCCTTTACGTGGCGATTACGGAATTCTCCCGCGTACGCGGGGATGTCCCGTTCTGGCGTGCCGTACGTACCAGCAAGGATCCGGCCCTGTTCACGGTGCTGTTCGAGGATACCGCAGCGATGCTCGGACTGGTCATCGCGATGATCGGGCTGGCACTGGCAGAATATCTCGAAATGCCGTGGCTCGACGGTGCGGCGTCGGTCGGTATCGGCCTGATCCTCGCGGCGACCGCGGCGTTGCTGGCCTACGAGACGAAGGGGCTGCTGATTGGCGAGTCGGCGCGGGACGATCTGACTGCCGGGGTGCAACAACTCATCGGCGAGATGGATGGTGTCTGCAATCTCAACGAATTGCGCACCATGCATCTGGGACCCGAGGAAGTGCTCCTCACGGTCAGCCTCGATTTCCACGACGACCTGCCCCTGGGCAAGGTGGAAAGGTCGATCTACCAGCTCGAGGTCGACATCAAGCGGCAGTTTCCCGAGGTGCGCAGGCTGTTCGTGGAAGTGCAGTCGGAACGTCATCACGAGGCAGCGCTTGCGGCGGACGAGCGGTTGGCCGCGCCGTGAACCATCTGCCGCGCCGGCTACTTCCGACGCAACCGCACCGTTACCCGTCCCTTTCTGTTCACGACCAGAAACCAGGCACCGTCACGCACGATATGCCAACACCTCGGCTTCTTGCCGGTCAGACCTTGAACATCACGCATAGCCGTCCACGTTCGACGCTCCACCTTCCCTCGTCGAACTTGCCGGTCGCGTGTGCACGAAGGGATCCGTCGCGGCTGACCTGAACCTGTATCGGGATGCGATCCTTGTAGATCCCCTGATAGGTTCCCGGCACCAGCCTGCGGATTTCCCCGGGCGACAACGCCTCGCCGGCCCAACTCTCCGGCACCGCGGCGAAGCCGATCGCACCAGCCGCCAGAAGAACCGATGCGATCGCCGTCCGTCGCACAGGGCGCAATGCCAGTCAGAACGGAATCTCGTCGTCCAGTTCGCGCGCAAAGTCGGTCTTGCGCTCGCCGCCCTCCTGCTGGAGCGGCCCGGAACGACCGAAATCTCCCGAGCGGCCGTAGTCTGCAGCCTGATCGCCACTACCGGCCCGGCCATCCAGCATGGTCAAGGCACAGTTGAATCCTTGCAGGACCACCTCGGTGGTGTAGCGCTCCTGGCCTTGCTGATCTTCCCATTTCCGGGTCTGGAGCTGACCCTCGAGATAGACCTTCGAGCCCTTGCGCAGGTATTGCTCGGCAATCCGGCACAAACCCTCATTGAAGATCACCACCCGATGCCATTCGGTACGCTCGCGCCGCTCGCCCGTTGCCTTGTCCCGCCACGTCTCCGAAGTCGCGACGCGCAAATTGGCGACAGGACGGCCGTCCTGGGTACGCCGGATCTCGGGATCGGCCCCAAGATTGCCGATAAGTATGACCTTGTTCACGGAGCCGGACATCGTATGCTCCTTTCCTGTCTGGAGGTCGCGTCGCCCGTCGCGGCCACTGTAGCCAAACCAACCGCACCGCACCACCCGCGGCCCGGCGTCGTCCACAAGGGTGCCCATAGGGCGATCAAGAGCCAACCCTGGTGTTCTTCATTTGTTCCTATCATGATATGGGTGTTGCCACAAGTGAGCGAGACGTGTCTGTCCGCCGACCCTTGGAACGTGAAGAGATCAGACACTACACCTGCAGGAGATTCGCATGATCAGATATCTGGAGACATCGAACGCACCGCCTTCGTTCAGCGCCTATAGCCAGGCGGTCGAGATCGGACGTCCCTCGCGCCTCCTGTACATTTCGGGGCAGGTGGGCGTAACGCCTGATGGACAACTGTCACCCACGGCCGAAGGGCAGCACGAGCAGTGCTGGCGCAACATACTGGGTATCCTCGCCGAGGCCGGCCTTGGCCCGGAGAATCTCGTCGACGTTCGCGCCTATGTGGTGAACCATGAGCAGACGCCGCTCTATCGTGAAGTGCGCGATCGCATGCTTGGCGGCGCAATGCCGGCCTCCACCCTGATAGTCGTGGCCGGTCTCGCTCATCCCGACTGGCTGGTCGAGATTTCGGCCGTTGCCGCGGAAGCCGCGAAGTGAGCGATGCCGGGCAGGCGCGGGTCACGATCGATCCGCGTCAGCGGCCTTCCTCACTTGCCTGAACGCAATGTCGCGTGTGATTCTCATGCAGATCCATGCGGTACGAACTCATCGATCAGTGCCGCGACCACGTGTGGTGCCTCGAGCAGGATCGAGTGCCGCAGCCCCGGCAGGATATGCAGCCGGGAACCGGCAATTCGTTCGTGCATCAGCCGCGCCATCCGGGGATTTGATCCGATATCGTGTTCACCCGTCGCGATAAGTGTCGGGCACTTGATCTCGTGCAGCCGATCCGCGAGGTCGCTGGTCGCGAGCACGCGGTAGGCGGCCGCGTAGGCAGCGGGGTCATTCCTGCGATTCTGTTCCGCATGAGCGGCGATGATATCCGGATGTGCCTTCCGGAAATCATCGGTGAACCAGCGCGACAGCGAGTTCTGAAAGTGGCCCCCCGGAATGCCGTTTGCCACCATGTCCAGTCGCTCGAGAACGCGGCGCCTTTCCTCGTCCGTGCGTCCAGCGACCGTGCTGATGAGCATCAGGTGGTCCACACGATCAGGCAGCGACAACGCGACGCTCTGCGCCACGAGACCGCCGAGCGAGAAGCCGGCCACGTGGCAACGGTCAATCCCGACTGCGTCCAGAAGCGCCCGCAGATCGCTGGTGAAGCCGTCCAGATCGTATGGTCCGGCAGGCTTGTCGGACTGGCCGTGGCCGCGCAGGTCATAGCGGATCAGCCGGAACGATGGTCGCAGGATTGCGACGACGCCGTCCCATGATTCCAGATTGGCTCCCACTCCATGAATCAGAACGATGTCGGGCCCCTGCCCTTCGATCCGGTAACGCACGCGAATGCCGTTCGCATCGGCAAACCTGTCCACGGGATCCGGTACCTTCGTCATCCTGCCTCCTTCCGCATGTCTTCGGCGAGTGCGTTGGCTTCTTCGCCCTGCCAGCCCAGCCTCACCTCCTCCCCAATCCCAATCGAGTGACGCCGGATGCCAAAGGATTGTTCGAGCACCGTCAGTTCGGTGCCGCACTCGGCTCTGACGACGTATTTCCTCGACTGACCGAGATAGATGATGTCCGTTACCCTGCCCGTTACGGAATTGTCGAATGTCTCGCTGGCAGCGGTGGTGATGTGGATCCGTTCCGGACGCACGGCCACGACAGCCTTGTCGCCGCATGCCAGTCCGGCAGCGTTGAACGCGCGCATCGGCCCGTTCCTGCCCTCGAGCATGCACAGTTCACCTTCGCACGCAGTAACCGTCGCTTCGAAGAAATTGGATTCGCCCAGAAAGCCTGAGACGAATTTGGTGGCCGGCCTTTCGTAAAGCTCCTGGGCCGGGCCGATCTGATCGATCCTGCCCGCATTGAACACGGCGATCCGATCGCTCATCACCAGCGCCTCCTCCTGATCGTGCGTCACGTAGAGGACGGACACCGCAAGGTCGCGGTGCAGGCGCATGATTTCCAACTGCATCTGCTCCCGGAGCTTTTTGTCCAGGGCACCCAATGGTTCGTCCATCAGGAGAAGCGGAGGACGGAATACGATGGCGCGGGCAAGAGCGACACGTTGCTGCTGGCCGCCCGAGAGCTGGCGCGGGTAGCGATCGCCGTAATCCGGAAGCCCGACCAGGTCCAGTACGTCGGCCACGCGCCTGCGGATCTCGTCGCCGGGAACCTTGCGCATCTCGAGCGGGAAGGCGACGTTCCTTGCGACCGTCATGTGCGGAAACAGCGCGTAGTTTTGGAACACCATACCGATGTTGCGTCGGTATGGCGGCAACGGATCGAGCGGTCGGCCGTCCAGCAGCATGGTACCCTCGGTCGGCATCTGCAGCCCCGCGACCATTGCCAGCGTGGTGGTCTTGCCTGATCCCGATGGGCCGAGAAATGTCACGAACTCGCCCTTGCCGAGTTCGAGATCGACCCTGTCGACGGCCACGATCGGGCCGAACACCTTCCGGATACCTTTGAGTTCGAGGGTTGGTGGAGCCGGTTCGGTTGGCCTCGGCCCGCCCACCACCTCAGCCGTTGCGTTGTCGACGGCCCTAGACATGCCCTGTCGCCCGGGAATGGCGTCTGGCGACGTGTTCCGCCAGCAGAGCGCACAGCGAGAACAGGAAGAGGACCGTGGCCACGGCCGCTATCGTGGGATCGACGTCGCCGCGGATGTTCGACCACATCTGCACTGTGACCGGACGCACTATCGGCGTGCTGATGAAGAGGGAGACGACCAGTTCATCGAACGATATTACCATGGCGAACAGGAGGCCCGACAGGACCGCCGGCAGGATGAGCGGCAGCGTCACCCGCCGGAAGCAGTTCCATGGCGTGGCGCCGAGAGTCAGTGCAGCGTCTTCCAGCTGGCGGTTCACGACAGCCAGTGCGGCGGACACCGTCGCGAGCACGTAGGGTATCGTCAGCACCGTATGCGCGATGATAAGGCCGGTCAGCGTGCCGTACAGGCCGAATTTCCGGAACACGCCGAACACCCCCGCGGCCACGATGATGACGGGCACCACCAGGGGAGCCATCAGGAAGCCGGTGACCGCGGCCTTGCCCGGAAAGCTTGTACGCGCGAGGCCGTAGGCCGCGGCCGTACCCATCCCAGTGGCAAGGATTGCCGTCGGTACCAGGACCTTGACGCTGGTCAGCAGCGAACCGAACCACATCGGATTCCGCATCAGGTTCTCGTACCATTGCAGGGAAAACCCGGGCGGCGGGAATGTGAGGAAGGGAGCCGAACTGAATGAAATTATGAGAACGATGGCGAGCGGCGCAACCAGATAGATGGCCGCGAGAACACAGACGAGGATTCGCGCCCGGCTCCACCAGCGCTCGGCCGAAGCGCCCGGCGGCACTGCAGCTAACGTTCCCATACCGTCCTCACGCCCACGAGACGATGCATCGCGGCGAGCAGCAGGACCGTCAGCACCAGCAGCAGGACGGCAAGTGCACCGGCAAGCCCCCAGTTCCCGAAGTGGGCGATCTGGCGCTCGATCATCTGGGCAATCATCAGGTCTCCCGCGCCACCCAGAAGCGCCGGCGTGATGAAGTAGCCGAGCGAAATGATGAAAACCAGTGTCGAGCCGGTGAGCACGCCAGGCAGGCTCAGCGGGAGATAGACCCGAACGAAGTTGCGTACCGGCGTAGCCCCGAGAGTTGCTGCGGCTGCCGTGAAGCTCCCGTCAATGCGGATCAGCACCGCGTACAGTGGAAAGACCATGAAGGGCAGCAGGATCTGGACCATGCCGACCAGGACGCCGAGCCGGTTGTAGATCAACGCCACCGGCCGCTCGAGAAGGCCGATGCCGACCAGAACCTCGTTGATGAGCCCCTGCTTCTGCAACAGCACCATCCATGCGAAGGTGCGTACGAGGAGGCTCGTCCAGAACGGGATCAGCACGACGAACACGAGGAGCCGTCGCACCCGCTCGGAACTGTTCGCCATGGTATAGGCCAGCGGATAACCGATGAGCAGGCAGAACAGCGTGGTCATTCCGCTGATCGCGACCGTGTTCCACAGGACCCGTAGATAGACCGGCCGCTCGAACACGGTCACGAAATTCTGCATGCCCCAGTGCGGATCGGTTGCACTTCTCAGCAGCAGCCAGAACACGGGGTACGCGAAGAAGACGAGGAGGACGCCGACTGCAGGCGCGATCAGCCAGCCGTAGCCGCCGCGCCTGACCGGGCGTGCCACCTCCTCGCCTCCCTGCGATCAACCTCGACGCGTCTCAGGAAAGCTTCCAGGCTTCCCACTTCTCGGCCAGTGTCGCCAGCCGTTCCTCCCAGAACGCGGCATTGATCAGCATGCCCTTTTCGGCATTTTCCGGGCTTGTCGACAGCCAGGGCGCGATCTCCGCGTCAATCATTGCAAAGGCATCGGGATTGGTCGGCGAGTAGGCAATCATGTTTGCCAACTTGGCCTGGTTCTCGGCCAGCGTCATCTCGTCGATGAGACCGTGAGCCACCTCGATGTTCTTCGATCCGCGCGGGATCACGAGATAGTCCACCGACTGGATGTTCTGGTTCCATTCGATGGCGACGGGGCCACCCTTCTGTGCAGCATCGAAGGCGCGGCCATTGAGGATCACGCCGCAACTGACTTCGCCATCGGTAAAAAGCTGCTGCGATTGGGAATTGGTTTCCCAGAACACCGTGCTGTCCTTGATGGTGTCGAGCTTCGCAAACGCCCGTTCGACGCCGTCATCGGTGGCAAGGACGTCGTAGACCTCGTTCATGCCGACGCCGTCGGCCATCAGCGCGATCTCCATCATCGGGGCAACGCGGTCACGCAACGTGCGTGTACCGGGGAACTTCTCAAGGTCGAACACGTCGGCCCAGGATTTCGGATGTTCCCCTTCCTTGAAGGCCTCGGTGTTGTAGCCGATGTTGTACGACCACGCGATGTCGGCAATTCCGTAATCGTGGACGTAGATCGGGCTGAGGCGATCGGTATTGATCTTGCTCAAATCCAGCTTTTCGAACAGATCGCTGGTCACCCCGTTATAAAGAAACTCGATCGTCACATCGACGACGTCCCAGACCGGTTCGCCCGACTCCACCATGGTGCGAAACTTCGCATTGTTCATCGGTCCATCCTGCAGGACCGTAGCGCCGGTCTTTTCCGAGAACGGGTCGCAGTAGCACGCCTTCTGCGCATCCTGGTACGAGCCACCCCAGCTCGCGAATACGATCGTCTTGCCATCGAACTCGCCGGCCGCCAGGGCACCGCGCGGGCCGCTCAACAATCCTGCTGCGGCCACGCTGCCGCCCGCGGCAAGAAACCGGCGCCTGCTCAGCCCGCGGCGAGCGATCAAGCCAGCCAACGCTTCCGTAGATGTGATCTTCCTAGTCATCCCATCCTCCTGCAGTAGCCCCCTGCCACCGTGGGTACAGTGCCGGGCGTTCAGGCGCCTGCGGTTGCTCGCAGCGCATCGTTCGTGTCGCCTGATTCCTCCCTTGCCGCGAAATGCGGCATGACCCGTTCGATAAACAGTTCCAGCGAGCGGACGTTCACCCGCCACGGCAATCCGAACCCGACGCCGAGGCACAGCACGTCGACGCCTGCCGCCTCGTAGATCTGAAGCTTCTCTATGATTTCATCGGGCGTCCCGAACAGCATGTTCCGCCGGATGTTTGCCGGGTTGTATTCGTCCCGGTTGGCAACGGTCGCGTAGTCCACGGCCTCGGTGAAGCCGTTCTTCACGCTGCCCACGTTGTGAAACAGGTTCTCGAAATGTCGGCCGTACATCATTGACGCCTCAACCGGAATCTTCCAGTCATCGGGGTTCTCGTAGACGCAGGCACGGCGCAGCATGAGAAAGCGCGGTCGTTTCCGATCGGGATTGTCTGCCAGCGCCTTGTCGAACTTGTCGCCCAGGATCTTCACTTCTTCCGGCGGGCGCGACAAGGGCGTCGCCATGATGTTTGCGCCGTTCTTGATTGCCCAGTCGAAGGTACCGGGATCGCGCGCTGCCACCCAGATGGGTGGATGCGGTTTCTGCAGCGGCTTCGGTACGGACGTGGATCGCGGAAATGACCAGTATTGGCCATCGTGGGCGTAATCGCCGGCCCAGAGAGCCTTCACCACGGGCACGATTTCCTTGAGATAGGCGACACCTTCCTGTTGCTGGATGCCCCCCGCCATGCGGTCGAACTCGTACTGGAATGCCCCCCGTGCAATGCCGAATTCGAGGCGACCGTCGCACAGGATGTCGGTCAACGCCGCTTCGCCGGCGAGACGGATAGGATGCCAATACGGCGCGACGACGGTCGCCGTTCCGAGCCGGATGCGATCCGTATGGGCAGCCCAATGGGTCAGCAACGTGAATGGATTTGGCGCGATCGTGAGTTCGATCGTGTGGTGTTCGGCCGCAAAGGCAATCTCGAAACCGCCCTGTTCCGCAATCCGGACGAGTTCCAGTGCCCGGCTGGCAATCGTGCGCATGTCCTCGCCGGGACTAAAGCGCTCCATGTTGACCGCAATCGCAAATTTCATGACTGTGTCCTGTGATGTTTATTTGAGCCGCATGACGAACGGATCGTGCGTTACGCCTGAATAATCGATGACGACACTCTTGAGCCGCGAGAATTCCCGGATCGCCTCGAAGCCGTTGTGCTTTCCGTAGCCGCTTCTCTTGAAGCCGCCTGCCGGCGACATGAATGAGGCGGAGCGATAGGTGTTGATCCACACCGTGCCTGCATCGACGTCCCGGGCAAACCTGAGCGCCCGGTCGATGTCCCGGGTCCAGATGCCGGCCGCGAGGCCGTAATCCGTGTCGTTGGCAAGACGTATCAGCTCTTCGTCGCTGGCAAACTTGATGACGCCGACGACGGGCCCGAAGATCTCGTCCCGGGCGATACGCATGTCGTTGCTCACATTGGTGAAGACTGTCGGCTCGAAATACCAGCCGCTGCCGAGATCATCGCGCTGCGGGCGTCTGCCCCCTGCCGCGATGGTGGCTCCATCTTCGACGCCGTAGGCGACGTAACGCGTGACCTTGTCCAGCTGCGCCTTTAGTGCGAGCGGCCCCAGTTGTGTCTCCGCATTCACGGGATCGCCGATGACGATTGCATTCGCCTTGTCGACAAGCCGGTCGACCATCTCGTCATGAATGTCCTCGTGGACGAAACAGCGCGATCCCGCGATGCAGGTCTGTCCGGCGGCGGCAAAGATGCCCGCAACGACACCGCTTGCAGCACGATCCAGATCGGCGTCTGCCATGACCACGTGCGGCGACTTTCCGCCGAGTTCGAGATTGGCCGGCACCAGGTGGCTCGCCGCGTTCATGGCCACCTTGACACCGGTCGCGGTGCCGCCGGTGAAGGATATCTTGGCAATTCCGGAATGCTTCGCCAGCGCCTCACCCGCCGTATGACCGTAGCCGGTCACCACGTTGAACACGCCGGGAGGGAACCCTGCCGCCTCGACAAGTTCGGCGAAGGCAAGCGCTGAAGCCGACGTATGCTCCGACGGTTTCGCCACGACGGCGTTGCCAACCGCCAGGCACGGCGCCAGTGCGCCCGCCAGCAGGTAAAGCGGCGAGTTCCACGGTACGATCACGCCAACCACACCAAGCGGCTCTCGCATGGTGAAGTTCAACATGTCGGGCTTGTTGATCGGCACGACGCTGCCCTCGATCTTGTCGGCCATGCCCGCGAAATAGCCATAGATGTCGGGGAGCACCTCCGCTTGGGCGCGCATCTCCTTGAGCAGCTTTCCGTTGTCCCGCGTCTCGAGCTGCGCCAGGTCCTCGGCATGGTCGGCGATCAGGCCAGCAAGGCGTTGGATCAGCCTGCCTCGCTCGGTCTGGGTCATCCGCCGCCATGACGTATCCTGAAGTGCCTTGTTAGCCGCCCCGACCGCGGCGTCTATGTCGTCGGCCCCGCCGTCGGCCGCTTCGTACCAGGGCTCGCCGGTGGCAGGATTGAAGCTCTTGAGGTGCCGGCCGGATCGCGGCTCTACCCATTCGCCACCGATGTAATGTCGCGTTCGGGTACCGGTGATCGTTTCGACGCGCGTTTGCATGGGCGCCTAGTTGCCTCCGATCTCGGTGATGTAGGCATCCCAGCTGGCCGGCTGCTGTCCCAGCCGCGCCACACGTGGCTCTCCTCCGATATCGGTGTAGATGCCGAACTGGTCGAGCGCCCGTTCGCGGTAAAATCGTCCAAGCATTCCCGCACACTGGTCCGGCTTGAGATCGTCCCAGGGAATTTCATCCTCCGAGAACAGGCGAGCATCTGCCCGATCCTCCAGCGTCTCGCTGAGTGTGCCGCGATAGACGATGTTGACGGCATGGGCCGTCGCGTCTTCAAACACCGAATAAAGAAAGGTGATCTCGCCTTTCGCTCCTATGTGCTGAAGCGCGCGCTGCAGTGAAACGAGTTCACCGGACCCCGTTTCCGTCAGCACGGCGCCCGGCAACGTCCAGCCACCTGACTGGCGGTGACGTACGAGCACGATCCGGCCCTCGAATTCGGCGATGCAGCTGACGACGACCGATCGGCCGGCGGGCTGCGCGACGGCCGCCTGCTGTACGCTCAGCGAGATGTACCCGCCCTGACCGTAGACAAGTGGCCGCTGTGCTGTCGTATCCAGTGCCTCCACCCGTCCGATCAGCACCAGGTGGTCGCCGGCATCGATGCGTTCATGGATGCGGCAGTCCAGTATCGCGAGGCTGCCCAGGATACGCGGTGCGCCGGTGGTCCCGGCAATCCAGTTCACATGGGCGAACTTGTCGGGAGATTTTGTGGCGAAGAGGTCCGACGTGGCCCGCTGGTCTTCACTGAGAACATTGATCGTGAACCCCTGGCACTGTCGGAACGCGGCGCAGCTGTCTGCACCGGTGGCAATGCACACCAGAACGAGCGGCGGTTCGAGCGAGACGGACGTGAAGGAGTTCGCGGTGAGGCCTCGCGGGCGCCTCAACTCGTCCAGTGTCGTCACGATGGTTACACCGGTGACAAAATTGCCAAGTGCCCGCCGCAACGTCTGCTGGTCGAACGGAGAGCCCTCGACCGCCGGATTTCGGTTAGTGTTCATGCGCCCTCATTCACCCGTCCGATGCGGTATGGCTGGCGCGAGATTATGCCGCGCTCCGCATCAGGTCTTGAGACGAAACGCAGGAAAATTTACGGGGAGCTTGCTGGGAATCAGCGGAGCCCCGGTTCGCGGGAGCCAACACCGTCCGTAGTGCCGATCTGGCGCAGGCGAAATGCCAGCGCGAGCGCAAACCGGGTTTCGGCATCGTCGATATCCAGTCCGAACAGGTCATTGAGACGCTTCAGTCGGTAGCGCAGTGTCGAAACATGGATACCCAGCCGGTTGGCGGTCGCCTGATAGCGGCAGCCTTCATCGACAAAGGCGGCAGCGGTGTTGAGCATTTCCGTGCCATGCTTCTTGTCGTAGACCTCGACCTGTCCCACCGTGGCGCTGAGGAAGTTCTGAACCGTGCTGTTGTCGACCGCCGACAGCAACACGGCAAAAGGTCCGAAGTCCTGCTGACGAACACGCCCGGTACGGCCGAACATGCGCGCCAACGTCACCAGCCGGCGGCAATGGGTGAACGCCGTACGATAATCCTCGAGACGCTCACATGAGGCGCCTGTGACGATGGCCGACCCGCCGGTCTGCCACTTGACGGCGTCGACAATCTGCTGGGCAAGCCTGACGGACGGGACCTCCGCGTCCGCTGTCGGTCCCGGCAGCAGCACGATCCACGCACCATAAAGCTCGACGAGATGCGCCTTCTCGTTGACGGATGCCACGACGCGCGACAAGGCCCGCGAGAGGCCGGTTACGGCCGACGAGGATTCCTCGGTTCTGTAGTCCACCAGTTCGATCAGCACCAAGTCCGCAGGGCCGGACAGGTCGACACCCAGCCGGGCTGCCCGCGCGCGCATCTGCCTGGGATCGGACCACGCGCCTTCGACCAGGCGCTCGAACAGCGCGGTGAGCATCGATGCGTCCCGGCGATCCTGGATGTGGGTCCGCATGAGCTGAGCGCTGAGGGCAAACTTCGCTTCCTGAGCGATGAGATAATCGAGCTCATCAAGCGCACGTTGCCTCGGAAAGATGATGAGCCCGCCTACTGTCTCGCCATCGACCTGCAGCGGTTCCACAAAGGCGTCGTGGCCGAAAGGAATGCCGACAGCGGAAAGATCGATCGCGCAACGCTTCCGGAACCCGGCGGGCTCCGCCTGGCGAACCAACCGCACCAGGTGGGGAGCGGCCGGTCCCTCGACGAGCTCGGTCCATTCGGGATCGCTGAAGCGCCTGGTATCGGGCGAGCGGCTTGCATAGAAACTGTCCGTCGTGAGATCGACGATGGCGATCGGATCCGGCAAGATCGTCTCGACGATACCCGCAATGGTATCCATGGAGCTGCCGGCGAGTACGCGTTCGAGCAGGCGCGAGTTCACGTTCAGCGTACGCTCCAGCCGTGACGCAATCAGACGTTCGGCATTGAGCGATTTGGCCTTGTCGACGGCAATCGCGGCGAGATGGCAGACGGTGGAGAGAAAATCGATCTCTTCCGCCTCTACCTTCACGCGTTCGGGAGAATGTACCGCGAGCACCATGTCGCGGCCCTGGCTGTCGGTACAGCCGAGAGGCAGGACGACTACCGTATGGTACCCGCGGGCGATGGCGTCGTCGCGGTAGTCGGGAAAGTCGTCGGCATGCTGGGCATCCTCGATGACCAGAGGCTGCTTGCTCTCGACAACGCGGAGGGAGGGGCTGGTGGCGAGACGCCAGCGGTCGGGAAGATCGTTGCGATCTGACGGAACCGGATCGTAGCGTGTCACCTGGACGGACAGACCGCTCGTCCGATCCACGGCCATGATGCCGCTGCGCGACCAGCGCGTGTGGTGGCAGACGGCGAATACGACATGGTCGAAGATGGTGACCGGATCGCTTCCCGCGTTGACCAGGCTGGCGATCTCCCGCAGTCCCTTGAGTCGCAGAGCTTCCTGGTTGGGGACGGAACCGGTGGCTCGGTCAGCCAAGTCTGGATCTGCGGTACGCACACGTGTTTTCCGGACATCACCTTGCCGGTCTCATTCACTCACAGTTGTGGCCGTTAGGCAATGCCAAGCCGCAAATCTGCGGTGGCCCCGTGTGCGGGGGACCGTGATGGTGGTGGGCGGTATTGGACTCGAACCAATGACCCCTTCGGTGTAAACGAAGTGCTCTCCCAGCTGAGCTAACCGCCCACGCGATCAACGCGCCGTGGCGCGAAGAGTTTACAATCGACCCTCCCGACATGGAAAGTGCCCGCGCGGCTGTCGCTGCGCGGGCGCTCCTTTCACCTGCCCGTCAATGCAGGGCTGTATGCACGCCGCCGTGTCTAGGCGTTCAGGGCGTCCTTCAGGGCCTTGCCGGGCTTGAATTTCGCGCTCTTGGATGCAGGGATCTGAATCTGCTCGCCGGTACGCGGGTTGCGCCCCTGGGAGGCTGCCCGCTCACTTACCGAGAAAGTGCCAAATCCCACGAGGCGAACCTCGTCGCCCTTCTGCAGCGCCCGCGTGATGGTGTCGAGCGTCGCTTCCACTGCCTCGCTGGCTTCGCCCTTGGAAAGCCCGGCACTATTCGCAACCTGGGCAATCAATTCGTTCTTGTTCACCTCGAGTTCCTCTCTTCAATGGTTTCAAAGCAATGCGACTCACGCGACCGGCTTCATGCTCATGGCAAAAATGGCGGAAATGCAAGCATTTTGACCCTGGCGCAAATGACGAAACGACTTCAGCAGCTTATTTGTCGCCTTCGCGCAGGCTGACGGGAACCGGAAACCAAGAAAGGGCGGAATACCGCCCTTTCTTTACGGTTGCCGATTCGCGGCCCGTGCAATGCCGAGGTGTTGCCTCAGTGGGCCGTAAGCCCCGACGGCGCCTCCTGTTCGGCAATGACGGGCTGCTTCCGCGCCTCTTCCTCTGCAGCTTCGTCCCAGTCGATGGGCTCCGGCACGCGGGTGAGCGCATGCTTGATCACTTCGTCCATCATCGTGACCGGGATGATCTCGAGGCCGCTCTTCACGTTGTCCGGAATATCTGCCAGATCCTTGGCATTTTCTTCCGGAATGATGACCCGCTTGATGCCGCCCCGCAGCGCTGCCAGGAGCTTCTCCTTCAGGCCGCCGATCGGCAGCACCCGGCCACGCAGCGTGATCTCGCCAGTCATGGCGACATCGCTGCGAACGGGAATGCCGGTCATCACCGATACGATCGCCGTCATCATGGCGATGCCCGCCGAGGGTCCGTCTTTCGGCGTAGCCCCCTCCGGCACAT
>CAZSNL010000070.1:0-14675 GCA_964608275.1 uncultured Hyphomicrobiales bacterium
CCAGGAACTGGACTGCGATTTCTACGTGGTCACCGACCACAAGGTCTACGGGCCGTCCGGCATCGGTGTGCTGTACGCCAAGCAGCAGCATCTCAACGCCATGGAACCCTACCAGGGCGGCGGCGAGATGATCGGCTATGTGACGACCGACGAGATCACCTATGCCGAGCCGCCGCACCGGTTCGAGGCCGGAACGCCGGCCATCGTCCAGGCGATCGGGCTGGGGGTTGCGCTCGACTACGTGATGGATATCGGCCGTGCGAGGATCATGGCGCACGAGGCAAGGTTGCGCGACTACGCCGAACAGCGGCTGGGCGAGATCAACAGCCTGAAGGTGCTGGGCACGACGCGCAACAAGGGCGCCATCTTCTCTTTCGAGCTCGAGGGTGCGCACCCGCACGACATCTCCACGATCATCGATCGGTCGGGCGTCGCGGTACGTGCCGGTACCCATTGTTGCGAACCGCTGCTCGCCAGGTTCGGAGTTACCGCCACCTGCCGGGCATCGTTCGGCATGTACAATACCCTCGAGGAAGTGGACCGGCTGGCGGATGCGCTGCGCAAGGCGGCGACATTCTTTGGATGAGGCAACGTGCCATGACGGAGAGAGACGTACTGGACGTGACGGGAAGCGCGAGCAACGAGCCGCAGACGGCGGAAGGCGGGTCGACGGTGCCGCGTGCCCAGACCAGCACCATCCCGCAGGAGGAACTCGACCGTCTCACCGACGACATGGTGGCCGCCCTCAAGACGGTCTACGATCCCGAGATCCCCGTGGACATCTACGAACTTGGACTTATTTATAAGATCGATGTCGACGATGACCGGAACATAGAGATCGACATGACGCTTACGGCACCCGGCTGCCCGGTTGCCGGCGACATGCCGGGATGGGTCCAGGACGCGGTCAGTTCCGTCCCCGGAGTGAACCAGGTGAAGGTCAATCTCGTGTTCGACCCACCGTGGGATCCGAGCCGAATGTCGGATGAGGCGCGGGTCGCCCTGAATTTCTGGTAGGATCGAAGGAGGTCCCTGTGACAGCACGCCCGAGACCGAAAGTGGTGACGCTTACGGACGCGGCGGCGCGTCGCGTGAAGGAGATCATGGAACGCTCAGGCGGCAACGTCGTGGGCGTTCGCGTCGGCGTCAAGAATGGCGGCTGTGCCGGCATGAGCTACACGATGGAGTACGCCGAGTCCGTGAACCCGCTTGACGAGGTGGTGGAGGACAAGGGCGTGACCATACTGATCGACCCCAAGGCGGTGCTGTTCCTGCTTGGCACCGAGATGGACTACAGGGTCGAGAAGCTGTCGGCCGGCTTCGTCTTCAACAATCCCAACCAGACCAGCGCCTGCGGCTGCGGGGAATCGGTGACGCTTACGCCGGCCAGCCTGCCCGAGGACTTCGCGGCGAGCCGTCAGTCTCCGCCGCAGGGCTGACAGCCCCGCGAACGGGATCAGGCGGCACGCCTGTTCGCGGTTTCCGGATCGGTTTCAGAACGAACGCGGTTCCGACCGCCGCGCTTGGCGGTGTAGAGGCATGCGTCGGCGCGACAGATCAGGGCCTCGGGATCCTCGCCTGCCCGGTGACGTGCCACCCCCCATGACATCGTGATGAACCCGAGCTCGCGGCCGGTGGACTTCCGGATCAGCCGCTTCGACATCAGCGTCTTGCGGATCCGATTGGCGATGGCCACGGCCTGCTCGAGGGTGGTATCCGGCAGCAGCACCGCGAACTCCTCGCCGCCGAAGCGCGCCGCGATACCATGCTCTCCCACCACCGTGGTGATGCACGAAGCGACCAGCTTCAGCACCTGGTCGCCGGTCTGGTGGCCGTAGGAATCGTTGAACTTCTTGAAATGATCGATGTCGCCGAGGAGCAGGCACAGTTCGCCGTCACCGTCCTGTGCGGATTCGAGTGCCAGCCTGTCCAGCTTCTCGTGAAAGCCCTTGCGATTGGTGATGCCGGTAAGCGGGTCGGTGCGCGATTCGATGAGGGCCGTTTCCAGACTCCGGTTCAGCTCGGAGATTTGCGCGCGTGAGACCTGAAGATGCTGCTTCAGCTCACTGTTGTATTGTTCCATTTCCCGGGTGGCGGTGACCAGCGTCGTGACGATGGCGCGAACCGATGAGAAATCGTCGGCACCGTCCAGTTCCGCCGACATGTTGCCGAGTTCCCGCCCATAGTCCGTGGCCCGACCGCGCGCTGCCTCGATCATGTCGAGGACCCCGTCCATCTCGCCCTTCAACTGGACGGACAGTTCACGCATCTCCTGCTCGTCCGTGCGCGGCGCAAGGAACAGGTCATGGATGCGGCTTGCGTCGTCCTCGGTCAGCGTGCCCGCCTGGGCAACGGCCCGATCGACTGCTTCGACGAGGGTAGGATTGTCGCCGCCCGCATAGGTAAACCATATGGCGTAATTGCGCGGCGTTGGCGGACAGCGTTGTTCGACCATCAGGCGCAGGGCTTCATCGGCCTGCGCAACCGATCTCTCGTAGCTGTCGATATCCTTCACGGGCGGTACCGCTCGTTGTGGCGCTGGTGGTCGCCCGGTCTTGCCGGGCGACGCAGCCACTATCGATGTCCGCCGTTACGGTTCGGTAAATTGTCGCGCCGGATGATCGTACAGGGGCCGTGCGGCTGGCGCCGCAAACGCCCATGCTTTTTGGCGCGCCCGTTGCGCTCGCGAATCAGCTGATGCCGCGCAGCAGAAAGGCCGGCACGTGCCCGCCCATCGCCGCCCGTGCGCGTTCCACGACCGGCGCCTGATGCGGCCTCGCCGTATCGCGCTCGGTTACGGCAGCCTTCGGCTTGCTGCCGCTTGCCGCCTTGGCGGGAGCCGGCTTGCGCTCCCGTGCAGACGCCCCGTTCTCGGCCCCTCGCTGTTTCGTCGCCGGGGCCGCCCCGTTTGAAGCGTGTACCGGCTTTGCGCGACGCGACCGTGATCCGCGCTTGCGCCGTTCGGCCGGTGCGCCGCTCGCGGCATCCGCGGCGGCGTCGGCGGTGACCATGGGGGCCTTGCCGTACCACTCGATCGAGCTGCCAATCAGCCCTTCGATCGCCTTCAGGCGCTTGTCGTCGGCTCCGGTCACGAGGCTGTAGGCCTCGCCCTCGCGCCCGGCCCGTCCGGTGCGGCCGATCCGGTGGACGTAGTCTTCGGGATGGTCGGGCAGGTCGAAGTTGAAGACGTGTGTCACCTCGGGAATGTCCAGGCCGCGCGCCGCGACATCGCTCGCGATCAGGTACTTGACGTTGCCGTCCCGGAACCCGGCAAGGGTGTCCATGCGGGCGCGCTGGTCCATGTCGCCGTGCAGCGCACGCGCATTGTCAAGCCCGAAGCGGCGGCACGCCTTTTCGAGGAGATCGACGTCGCGCTTGCGGTTGCAGAACACGATGGCGTTCTTGACGTCCAGTTCCGCCAGCAGCGCCCGGAATGCTTCGGCCTTGGCCTCGAAGCCGGACGGAGCCTTTACCCAGTGCTGGCGAATGGTGTCGACGACGCTGCTCGGAGGCGCGACTTCGATCTTGACCGGGTTGTGCAGGAAGGTGGAGGTGAGGCGCCGGATTTCGGCCGGCATGGTGGCGGAGAAGAAGAGGGTCTGCCGCGTCATCGGCAGCAGCTTGCAGATGCGCTCGATGTCGGGGATGAAGCCCATGTCGAGCATTCTGTCTGCCTCGTCGACGACGAAGATCTCGACCCCGTTGAGCATCAGCTTGCCGCGTTCGAAGTGGTCGAGCAGGCGGCCGGGCGTGGCGATGAGGACGTCGGCACCGCGTGTGAGCTTGCGGTCCTGTTCGGCGAACGAGACGCCGCCGATGAGCAGCGCCACCGTCAGCTTGTGGTTTACGCCGTAGGTTTCGAATGCCTCGTAGACCTGCGCGGCGAGTTCTCTGGTGGGTTCGAGGATCAGCGACCGCGGCATCCTGGCGCGCGATCGACCCGTCTCGAGGCGGGTCAGCATGGGGAGGGTGAAGGATGCGGTCTTGCCGGTGCCGGTTTGTGCGAGGCCGAGGACATCGTGGCCGGCGAGAACGTGGGGTATCGCCTTTTCCTGAATCGGTGTCGGAGTCGTGTAGCCGGCGGCCTCGACCGCAGCCAGCACCTTGGGGCTCAGGCCCAGGTGGTCAAAGCTCATGTAGTGTATACTCGTTTCGGTTTGCTAGAAGCAGAGGGCCGGAATATCGATCTCCCGGGCGAGAGAGCCTCGCGGGAGTAGTAAATTCTGAGGAATCGTCCGACCGTACGTTCATGTATCGACCGCTAACATAGGAACGCGCGGTCGATTGTCAATGGGCGCGCGCTGTTGCCGCCGTTATCTTCAGCGATCGCGCAGCCGCTGCAGGACGGCGTGAAATGCCTGATGCCAGGCATCGAATGCGCGGTTGTCGCGCAGGACCTCGAGGCCGGTGAGCGTGAAGCTGCCGGGGCTTGCGAGTTCCTCGACAAGCTGCGCGGTCGAGGCGTCGGTGCGTTCGCGTGCGATGGTCGCGGCGGCCCGGGTCATCTGCGCGACCAGCAGCCTGGACGTTTCGGGATCGAGTCCCTGCGCGGCGGTTGCCTGCGCCATCTGGTCGATCAGCGCCAGTACCCAGCCGAAATAGCAGGCACTGACGCTCGCGGTCTCGAACGCCTCCTCGGACATCAGCGGAAGGACCGGCCCGCAGCTGGCCAGCAGGCTGCGGGCGACGTCGTTGTCCGGAAAGATGCAGGTCGGGCTTTCTCCGAACTCTGCCGCAATCACCGGCATGGCACGGACGATGTTTGGGCCGCGGATCGTGGCGCGCAGGACGGCACGCGGGACACCGGCGCACAGCGAAACGGCGATCTGGCCCTGTCGCCACGGAAGCGCCTCCGTTGCCTCCGCGACCTGGGGCGGGCGCACCGCCAGCAGCACCACGTCACTGCGCGCGACCAGCGTCGCAGTGTCGGGTGCGATCGCAAGGCCATACCGCTTGCTGAGGGTGTCGGCCACGGCGGCGTTGCGCGGCGACAGCAGCAACCGGTCGCCTGCCACGCCGCGCACCAGCGCCGGCATCATGTGGCGGATCAGGTGGCCGACGCCGAGCACCCCGATCGTAAGGCCGGCGTGGCTCATGGCACAGACCGCCCGTACGCTAGGCCGGCAACGACGGGGATGTGGCGGGCAATGGTCATGACGATCGGCCTGTCCGGTACCGGTTTCCGCATTGCGTCAGCCCACCATAGCCCGCCGTGCGTTGCGCAGCGAGCCCGATGGCCTGTACAACCGGTGCACGCTGCCAACGGCGGAGACGGCAAATGACCAACGGCGCCGGCATGGACCCCGAACCCGGACGACCCGACAGTGCCGGAGTGGCGGTTCGTCCGCCGCTTCTCTATCTTGGAGCGCTGGCTGCGGCGATCGTTGCGGAAGCGGTCATCCCGCTCGGTCGCGGGCTATTCGAAGCGCCGCTGTGGCAGGTGCTTGCGGGTGCGGTGCTGGTGGTCACGGGCGCCTCGCTACTTGTCGCCGCAGTGCGCGAGTTCGTTCGCGCCGGCACCACGGTCCAGACTCACCTTCCGTCGACGCAGGTGGTGAAGACCGGCCCGTATCGATACTCGCGCAACCCGATCTACGTGGCACTCACCATCATCTATTGCGGCCTCGCCGTGATCGCGGCGGCCTGGTGGGCGTTCGTGTTCCTTCCGGTCGTGCTTGCGATCATGACGGTCGGCGTGATCCGGCGCGAAGAGGATTATCTCCTCGCGAAGTTCGGTGGTGCGTACGCCGACTACAAGCGCCGTGTGCGGAGGTGGTTGTAGTGCGCGGCCTGGCCGGTCGAACTTTCGCTTCGCTTCGTTCGTTGCTACATGGGCTCACAGGAATGCTTCCGCGAAAGGATCCGGCGTGAACGACAAGACGCGGCTTGAACGGAGCGGGCAGCCGCCCGGTCCCCTCGACGTTCGACGGCTGAGGAACGAGTGCGATCCCGGTCTCTTCGAATTCGCAACCACGGCGGAGCTGGGAACGCCGGCCGGCATGCTCGGGCAGGAACGGGCGCTGGAGGCGATCGAGTTCGGCTGCGAGATCGCCCACAAGGGCTTCAACATCTACGTCGCCGGAAGTTCCGGGCTCGGCATGGAGGAGGCGGTCCTCCAGCTGCTCGAGAAGCGCGCCGCCGACGAACCCGCGCCAGACGACTGGGTCTACGTGAACAACTTCCGCACGCCCCACAAGCCGGTGGCGATCAGGCTTCCCGCCGGCCGCGGCCGGGCGCTCGCCGATGCGATGGCCTCGGCCATCGAGGAACTGCGCACGACGGTACCGGCGCTGTTCGAGTCCGAGGAGTATCAGAACCGCCGGCGCAGCACCGAGGAGAGCGTCAAGCAGTACCAGGAGAGCGCGTTCGCCGAAATCCAGAAGAACGCCGAGGCGAAGGGTCTCACGATCCTGCACACCCCGGCCGGCTTCGCCATCGCGCCGGTGCGTGACGGCAAGGTGATCAAGCCCGAGGTGTTCCGCGTCATGGACAAGGCGGAGCGCGAGCAGATCGAGGCTCAGATCGAGGAGATCCAGGAGCAGCTTGCCGACGTCCTCAAGTCGATGCCGCGCTGGATGCGCGAACTGCGCGACAAGATCCGCGACCTCGACCGGGAGTTCGCGCAGCACGCAGTCGGCCAGTCGATGGCGGACCTGCGCCAGCAGTTCGCCGACCACGACGCGGTGGTGGAATACCTGCACGCGGTCGAGGACGACCTGGTCCAGAACATTTACGTCTTCCTTGCCCGGCAGGAGGACAAGTTCCCCGGTCCCGTCGCCACCGCCCCGGATGTGCGCAACGACCCGCGGTTCCGTCGCTACATGGTCAACGTGCTGGTCGGCAACGACAACGGCGGCAAGGGGGCGCCGGTGGTGCGGGAGGACCTTGCCACGCTGGCCAACCTGGTCGGCCGCATCGAGCACCTGCCGCAGATGGGGACGCTGGTCACCGATTTCCTGCTCATCAAGCCGGGCGCGCTGCACCGAGCGAACGGCGGCTACCTGATGCTCGACGTGCGCAAGTTGCTGACCCAGCCATTCGCCTGGGATGCCCTCAAGCGTGCGCTCAGCCGCGAGTGCGTCAGGATAGAGTCGGCAGCCGAGTACTTCAGCTCGTTCGCCACCGTCACCCTCGATCCCGACCCCATCCCGCTCGATACCAAGGTCGTCCTGTTCGGCGACAAGTACCTCTATTACCTGCTGTCCGCCTACGACCCGGAGTTCGGCGAGCTGTTCAAGGTCGAGGCCGAGTTCGAAACCGAGCTCAAGCGCGCGCCGCGCGACATTGATCGCTACGCCTTTGCAATTGCTGGAATCGCCGCCGACAACGGGCTGCGCCCCCTCGATCCGTCGGGCGTGGCGGCGGTGATCGAGTATGCGAGCCGGATCGCCGAGGACGCCGAGCGCCTGTCGCTGCGGACCGAACGGATCGCCGACCTGATGCGCGAGGCCGACTACTGGGCCGGCAAGGCTGGCAAGGAGACCATCGGCGCGTCCGACATCGACAAGGCGGACCGGGCCCGCGAACGGCGTGCCGAACGGTTGCGCGAGCGCCACTACGAGGTGATCGAGCGCGACATCATCCGGATCGACACCGATGGCGAGGCCGTCGGTCAGGTCAACGGGTTGAGCGTGCTCCAGATCGGCGATTTTGCGTTCGGCAAGCCCGCCCGCGTCTCGGCCAAGGTCTACATGGGGACCGGGAGGGTGATCGACATCGAGCGTGAGGTCGCGCTCGGCGGTCCGATCCACTCCAAGGGCGTGCTCATCCTGTCCGGCTTCATTTCAGAACGCTATGCGCCGAAGGTTCCGCTGTCGTTTGCCGCCACCCTGGTCTTCGAACAGTCGTACGGCGGGGTCGAGGGAGACAGTGCCTCTTCGACCGAGCTGTACGCCCTGATGTCGGCGCTGTCCCGACTGCCGATAAAGCAGTCGCTCGCCGTCACCGGCTCGGTCGACCAGTACGGCAACGTGCAGGCGATCGGTGGCGTCAACCAGAAGATCGAAGGCTTCTTCGCGATCTGCAAGTCGCGCGGGTTGACCGGCAAGCAGGGCGTCCTGATCCCGGCCTCCAACGTGCAGCACCTGATGCTGAAGCAGGAGGTGGTGGACGCGTGCGCGGAGGGCCTCTTCCATATCTATGCCGTCGAAACCGTGGACCAGGGCATTTCGCTGCTGACCGGCGTTCCCGCCGGCGAGCGCGGCGAGGACGGGCTGTTTCCCGAAGGTACGGTCAACCGGATGGTCGAGGACCGCCTGATTGCCCTTGCCGAGGCCCGCCGTTCGTTCGGCGGCCGCGACGTGGTGGAGCGCCAGGTCTCCGAGCCCAAGCCGCTGCCGGACGAGCCGCCGCCGCCGCCGCAGCCTCCTGTCTCGGGGCCGCGCCATGGCTGACCGCAGGCCGTTGCGGCGGTTCCGCCGGATCACCATCGCGCTCGACAGTTCCGGGCTGAATCGGGCCGCAGTCGAGACGGCGGCGATGCTTGCCGCAAGCACCCGGGCGGAATTCCAGGCGGTGTTCGTCGAGGATGAGGTGCTCTACACGTTGGCCGACCTGCCGCTGGTGCGCGAGGTCAGTCGCGAGGGCACGGTGGTGCGCAGTTTCGCCCGCGGCGACATCGAACGCGACCTGCAGGCGGCGACGGCGGCGGCACGTGCCGCCATTTCGGCGGCGGCGCGGCGGGCGTCGATTGAATGGCAGTTCGAGGTCATGCGCGGCGTTGCCGACGAGATGGTGCCCCGCATGGCCGGCGAGGCGCAGGTGCTGGCGCTCGGCAGCGCCCTGGCACGGGTCGGCCGGGTGCACCGGATCGAAAGCCTGCGGCGGTCGCTGCAACCGGGCGTCGGCGTCCTTGTCACGCCGCCGGCGGCGAGCCGCACCGTCGGCGCCGTGGTGACGATGCTCGGACCCGATGCCGATATCGCGGCCATGATCGAGCTCACCCGGCTGGTCGCCGGCGAGAACGGTCGCGAGCGCCGCTACGTGGTGGTGAGCGACGAGGAGGCGGAATGCGACCGCATTGCCGCCGAACTGGACGCGGCCGGAGAACCGGAACCTGTTCGCTGCGTGCTCGACGATGTCGCGCTGCTCGCCCGCATTGCGAGGCACCTCGACGCCGGCCTCGTGATCGCCGACATCGACCAGCATGCGTTCGACCAGGTCTCGAGCGTCGAGCGCGCGAGCGAGGCGTTCGGTTGCCCGCTGTTGCTGGTTCAGTCGGGGCCGGGCTCCGCATAGTCGAACAGAGGGTCGCCGACCCCGTCGAACAGGCCGCCGTCGATCGCCGTCACCATGGTCTTCAGGTCGCCTGCGAACACCCGGTCGTGCACCCAGTGAGGAACCTGCGCCCGGATCCGCGCATGCAGCGCCTCGATTGCCGGTGAACTCTTCAGCGGCCGGCGGAAGTCTATCCCCTGGGCGGCCGCGCACAGCTCTATGGCGACGACCGCTCGCGCATTGTCGCCCATCCGCCGCAGCCGCAGTGCCGCGTTGGTGGACATGCTGACGTGGTCCTCCTGGTTGGCCGAGGTCGGCAGGCTGTCGACGCTGTGCGGCGTGGCAAGGGCCCTGTTCTCGCTGGCCAGCGCGGCGGCCGTGACCTGCGCCATCATGAAGCCCGAATCGAGGCCCGGCTCGGCGACCAGGAACGGTGGCAGGGAACTGATGCCGCTGTCGATCATCGCCGCCGTCCGTCGCTCCGACTGGGCGCCGATCTCGGCGATCGCCAGCGCCAGGATGTCGGCGGCGAACGCTACCGGTTCGGCATGGAAGTTGCCGCCCGACAGCACCTCGCCCTCGCGCGGGAACACAAGCGGGTTGTCGGTGACCGCATTGGCCTCGACAACAAGCTTGCGGGCGACGTCGTGCAGCAGGTCGAGGCAGGCCCCCATCACCTGCGGCTGGCAGCGGAAGGAGTAGGGATCCTGCACCCGTTCGCATTCGAGGTGGGAGGCGCGGATCTGGCTTCCCGCGAGCAGCCGCATGAGGGTCGCGGCGACCGCGGCCTGTCCCGGATGCGGCCGCACCGCCTGGATCCGCGGGTCGAACGGCGTGTCGGAGCCGAGCACCGCGTCGACCGCCATCGCGCCTGCGGCCAGCGCGGCTCTGAACGTGCGTTCGGTCTCGAACAGGGCGGCAAGAACAAGGGCCGTGGAAACCTGTGTGCCGTTCAAAAGCGCCAGCCCTTCCTTGGGTGCGAGCGTGACCGGGGCGAGGTCGGCGGCGGCGAGGGCTTCCGCCCCGCGGACCCTCCGGCCGCCAACGGTTGCCTCACCTTCGCCGATCAGCACCAGCGAAAGGTGCGCCAGCGGGGCGAGGTCGCCCGAGGCGCCGACCGAACCCTGGCTGGGGATCACCGGCAGGACGTCGGCGTTCAGCAGCCGCACGAGCGCGGCGACGAGCTCGGTCCGCACGCCCGAGTGACCGCGCGCCAGCGATGCGATCTTGAGCAGGAGCACCAGCCGGACGACGTCCGGCGCCAGCGGCGGCCCGGTGCCGGCGGCATGGCTTCGCACAAGGTTCACCTGAAGCCGGCCCAGTTCTTCCGCCTCGATGCGCTGCTGCGCCAGTTTGCCGAAGCCGGTGTTGACGCCGTAGACGGGGGCACCGGTTCGCAGGATGGCGCCGACCGTGCGCGCGCCGTCGTCGATGGCGGAGAGCGCTGCGGGATCGAGCTCGACCGTGACCGGCCCGGCGTGCGTCCGCCTGAGGTCGGTGAACCCGAGCGCGCCGGTCCCGATGGTGATGGCCACGGTCATGACGTGCCCTCCATGAGCCTGCCGATTGCCGCCTGGAACCGGGCCAGCACCGCATCCTCGTCGACGTGGCGCCCCTGTTGCACGAGGTGGCGGCCGCCAACGATCACGTCGCCGACGAGCGGCCGGGTCCCGGCGAATATCCAGGTATCGAGGATGGCATCGCCGGTCCTGCCCGCCAGCAACGGGTTATCCGTGTCGAGGACGACGATGTCGGCGCGCGCGCCCTCGCGGATGGCGCCGACCGGCTGGGCAAGCGCCTGGGCGCCGCCGGAGAGCGCGGCCTCCAACAGCCGCCGCCCGGTCGACTGCCCGGCGCCGCCGGCCAGCACGTTGCGTTCCAGGCGCACCAGCCGCTGGGCGTACTCCAGCGTCCGCAGGTCCTCTGCCGGGCTTACGGCAATCTGGCTGTCGCTGCCGATGGCGATCCGGCCGCCCGCGGCGAGGAAGTCTCGGGCCGGGAAGATGCCGTCGCCGAGGTTGGCTTCCGTCGTCGGGCACAGGCCGGCGACGGCCGGCGATTGCGCCAGCCGCAGCGTTTCCTCATCCGTCATGTGCGTCGCATGGATCAGGCTCCAGCGCCGGTCCGGCCTGAGCATGTCCAGCAGCCAGTCCACCGGCCGCTTGCCCGACCACGCGATGCACTCCTCGACCTCGCGCACCTGTTCGGCCACGTGGATGTGCACCGGCGTGTCTTCATCCACTGCTTCAACGACTTGAATCAGAAGCTCAGGAGTGACCGCGCGAAGCGAGTGGGGCGATATGCCGACGGACTTCCCGGGGTCGCCGGCGCAGGCTTGAATCAATGTCTCGACGATTTCCAGGAACCCGTCGGATTGATTCAGGAATCGCTTCTGGCGCTCCGCCGGCGCGGCACCGCCGAAGCCGCCGTACGCATAGAGGGTCGGCAGGATGGTGATGCCGATGCCGGCTGCGTCCGCCGCCCTGAGGCAGCGCAGCGACATCTCCGCCCGGGTCGCGTATGGCTGCCCGTCGGGCTGGTGATGCAGGTACTGGAACTCGCCGACCGCGGTGAATCCCGCTTTCAGCATCTCGACGTAGAGCTGCGCGGCAATGGCCTCGAGATCGTCCGGCGTCATGGTCGCCACGAACCCGTACATCGTCTCGCGCCATGTCCAGAAGCTGTCGGTACCCGGTCCCGCCCGTTCCGCGAGCCCCACCATGGCCCGCTGGTGGGCGTGCGAATGCACGTTGGGAACGCCTGGAACGGCGGCCCCCGCGAAGCGTTCGGCACCCGCCGCGGCGGCTCCGGTTTCAACCGTCGTGATGTCGCCGCTGTCGGAGACGGTGATGAGCACGTCATCGTGCCAGCCGGACGGCAGCAATGCGGTGGGGAAATGAAGCTTGCGTGTCATGACCTGCTGAAGAATGCTGATCGGACGGAGTTGATACCTCAGCGATGAGCGGCGCAAGCACAGAGTCGTGGGACCGGGTTCTCGTAAATGCCCGTGTCGCCACCATGGCCGGCTCGGCGGCGGACCGGTACGGCCTGATCGAACACGCGGCCGTGGCGATTTCCGGCCGCACCATCGCGTGGGTCGGGTCGATGGATCGGCTGCCCGCGACCGGGGCGGAACTCCACGACTGCGAGGGGCGGCTGGTGACGCCGGGGTTGATCGACTGCCATACCCATCTCGTCTACGGCGGTAATCGCGCCAACGAGTTCGAGGAGCGGCTGAACGGCGTCTCCTATGCCGAGATCTCAGCCCGCGGCGGCGGCATCGCGGCGACCGTGGCGGCGACCCGGGCGGCAAGCGACGAAGAGTTGCTGGCATCCGCCCGCCGCCGGCTCGACTGTCTTCTCGCCGAAGGGGTGACAACGGTCGAGGTGAAATCCGGATACGGACTCGACACCGGCAGCGAGCTCAAGATGCTGCGGGTCGCCAGGGCGCTCCAGGCCGATCGGCCGGTCGACGTGGTCACGTCGTTCCTCGGTGCCCATGCGGTGCCGCCGGAGTTCGCCAACCGTCCCGATGAGTACGTTTCCCTCGTCTGCGACGAGATGCTGCCGGCGGTGGCCGAGGCTGGGCTTGCCGATGCCGTCGACGGGTTCTGCGAGACGATCGCGTTCTCGCCCGCCCAGATCGCGCGGGTGTTCGAAGCCGCCCGGGCGCTTGGACTGCCGGTCAAGCTGCATGCCGAACAGCTCAGCAACCAGGGCGGCGGGGCGCTCGCGGCGCGCTTCGGCGCGCTCTCCGCCGATCATCTGGAGTATCTGGATGATCAGGGTGTCGCCGCGATGGCCGACGCCGGCACCGTGGCCGTGCTCCTGCCGGGAGCGTTCTACTATCTTCGCGAGCGCCAGCTGCCGCCGGTGGCGGCGCTGCGCGCCGCCGGCGTGCCGATCGCCGTTGCCACCGATCTCAATCCGGGGACGTCGCCCGTCCATTCGCTGCTCGCCATCATGAACATGACCTGCGTGCTGTTCTCGCTGACCCCGGCCGAAGCCCTGGCCGCGGTGACTGCCAATGCCGCGCGCGCGCTGGGGCTCGCCGACCGTGGACGGATCGAACCGGGCCTGCAGGCCGACCTTGCGATCTGGAACGTGCAGGCGCCTGGTGAATTGAGCTACGCACTCGGCTGCAATCCGTGCGCGACGGTGATAAAACGGGGAGAGTTCGCGCGGGGCGTGATCGAGGGGCGATCGTAACCGAGCCGGGACGCAACCGGCGGGAGAGGGACCATGCCACAGCCCGAAGCGGTTTCCGACCACTACACCCGCGGCAGTCTCATCGTGGCGATCGAACAGGCCCTGTCGGTCCTCGGCAAGACCACCCGCACCGTGACGGTCGACGATCTCTCTCCGGTCGACGAGTTTCACATCGGCGGCCGCGAGGCGTCCGAGCATTTCATCGACCAGCTGGCGATCTCCGAGGACGACCGCGTTCTGGATGTCGGCTGCGGCATCGGCGGCGTTTCGCGGTTCGTCGCCTCGCGCTATGGTTGTCGGGTGACCGGCGTCGACCTGACCCCGGAATTCGTCGAAACCGCCAAGGAAATGAACGGCTGGGTCGGCCTCGATGAGCGGATTTCCGTATACCGCGGCAATGCACTCGAAATCCCGCTGCGGGACGGCGAGTATGACGTCGCCATGATGCTGCACGTCGGCATGAACATCGACGACAAGCGGGCCCTGTTCACGGAAGTCGCGCGCCTGCTGAAGGAGCGTGGCCGGTTCGGCATCTACGACGTGATGCGGGTCGGCGACGGCGACATCGGCTATCCGGTGCCGTGGGCGGCGACCGCGGAACTGAATGCCGCCACCACCCCGCAAGCCTACCGGCAGGCGCTGGAAGCTGCCGGCTTCGAAGTCGTCTCCGAGACCAGCCGGGCGGAGTTCGGCGTGCGCTACTTCGACGACCTGCGCGACAGGATCGCTGCCGCCGGCGGCCCGCCCACGCTCGGGCTGCATATCGTCATGGGTGACCGGGCCGCCGACATGGTCGGCAACATGGTCCGTGCGCTGAAGTCGGGCGTGCTGGCGCCGGTCGAGCTGATCGCGCGGAAGGCATGACCGTGACCGACGCGCTTCTGGCCCTGCCTGGTTCACAACCGATGGTCTTCCCATGAACCTGCGTCTCGACAACACCCGCATCATCAAGGCGCCCACCGGTCCCCACCTTAATGCCCGCAGCTGGCTCACCGAGGCGCCGCTGCGCATGCTAATGAACAATCTCGATGCGGAGGTTGCCGAGAGGCCGCAGGAACTGGTCGTCTATGGCGGCATTGGCCGCGCTGCTCGCAACTGGGACTGCTACGACAGGATCTGCCGGGCGTTGCTCAAGCTGGGCGACACCGAATCGCTGCTCATCCAGTCCGGCAAGCCGGTCGGCGTGTTCGAGACGCACGCCGACGCGCCACGGGTGCTGATCGCCAATTCGAACCTCGTTCCCGCATGGG
>CAZSNL010000071.1:0-14639 GCA_964608275.1 uncultured Hyphomicrobiales bacterium
AACTTGGGACTGTCGACATCGGGGAATCCGGCGCCGGTGATGTAGTTGGTCAGCGCGTCAACCCACACATACATCACGTGGCGCTCGTTGCCGGGGACCGGCACGCCCCAGTCGAACGTCGTGCGCGAGACCGACAGGTCGCGGAGGCCGCGCTTGACGAAGCTCACCACCTCGTTGCGCCGCGCGTCCGGGCCGATGAAGTCGGGATTGGCCTCGTAGTGGGCAAGAAGCCGATCCTGATAGGCGGACAGACGGAAGAAGTAGCTCTCCTCCTCCACCCACTCGACCGGGGTCCCCTGCGGCGACAACTTGCGACCGGTCTCGTCGGTCGTGATCTCGCCTTCCTCGTAGTAGGCTTCGTCGCGAACCGAGTACCAGCCGGCATAGGTGTCGAGGTAGATGTCGCCGTTCGCCTCCATGCGACGCCAGATCTCGGCGCTTGCCCGGTAATGCCGTTCCTCGCTGGTGCGAATGAAGTCGTCGTTGGAGCAGCCGAGCATCTTCACCATTTCCTGAAACCGCGGCGTGTTGCGGTTGGCAAGCTCGCGGCCGCTGATGCCGAGGGCGCGTGCCGTCTGCAGCATCTTGATGCCGTGCTCGTCTGTCCCGGTCAGGAACAGGACGTCATAGCCGTCGAGCCGCTTGAAGCGGGCGATTGCATCCGTCGCCATGGCTTCGTAGGCATGGCCGATGTGCGGCGCACCATTGGGGTAGGAGATGGCGGTCGTGATGTAGAACGATTTTGCTTCGGCCATTAGGTCCAACCAGACAACAGGGTTTGGATCACGTGTGGAGGTTCAGCGAACAGCTGTGACACGCGCGGTACGTTCCAGCATGAAAATGGCGTTCAGAACAAGCTGTTTGCGATCGAGGTTGAGGGCATTCGCCTGACGTACCGTTTGCACCAGACGATCCCAGGCATCGACCCAGGCATGCGGCGGATCGGGGATCAGCCGGCGGGCGATTTCCCGGTCGCCAGGTTCCAGCAATTCCTCCTGCCCGGCCGACCGGGACCGGATCAGCAATGCCATCCAGTCGGTCAGCAGGTCGGTGAACTGCCTGAGGTCGTCTTCGCGTCCTCTGGCCGCGAGGGTCGAGGCCAGGGCGTGCACGCGCGGCACGTCGAGCTCCGGCAACGACAAGACGATTTCCCTCACCTCCTTGAACAGCGACCAGGCCGATCCCCGGACGTGCGCCAGCGCGCGACCGATGCTGCCGTCAGCCAGGCTAATGAGTTCGCTGTCGCTGGCCGCCTCGGCGCCGGCCAGTTCACCGACGACGCTGACAACGTGACGCGGGTCCAGTGGCTGCAGATTGAGCCGCGAGCACCGCGAACGAATGGTTCCGAGAATGCGTTCGGGGTGGTGAGCGACGAGCAGCAACAGCGATCGCCGCGGCGGTTCCTCGAGCACCTTCAGGATGGCATTGGCGGCGTTCCTGTTCAATTCGTCAACTGCATCGATAATGCAGACGCGCCAGCCGCCCTCGGCCGCCGAACGGGAGAAGAAGTGGGGGATCCGGCGAACGGTGTCGATGGTTATCTCAGTCGGCAGGTGTCCCGACTTTGAGTGGGGTTCGCGCCGCACGACCAGAAGGTCGGGATGTGCCTGTGCCTGAACCCAGCGGAACACGCGATCCGTAGAGGGAACATGCAGGCCGTGTTCACTGCCCTCCCCCGGCGGTCCGTCCGGGAAGCGGAGCACGTAGCGTGCGAAGCGGTAGGCGAGCGTCGCCTTGCCGATCCCGCGTTGACCGGCAATCAGCCATGCGTGATGGAGCCGCCCTGAGCGGTAGGCTTCGAGGAGCTGTGCTTCCGCGGCCTCGTGTCCGAGCAGGCTGGTCCGCTCGCGCGGATGCGGGTAGTCCAGCAGACGGTCGGCTTCGGCGGTGGTTTCCATTCCCGATGGGTTATCAGCCCCCCAGCCTGGATACAACGCCCTGCCAGATCGACGCCGCAACCTCTTCAACGGACCGGGTCGTATCGATGACGATGCAGCGCTCGGGATCGGATCGAGCGATATGCAGGAACGCCTCGCGCAGCCGCCTGTGAAAATCCTCACCCTTTCGTTCGAACCGGTCTTCCGGATCCCCCGGCGCGCCAATGCGCCCCGCCGCGCGAGAAAGCCCTTCCCTCGAACCCACATCCAGCACGAACGTGAGATCGGGCACCGTCTCCCCAAGGACGCATGTCTCCAGCGTGTCGATGAGTCTCATGTCGGCGCCACCGGTGATACCCTGGTAGGCGCGTGTCGAGTCATGGAAGCGATCGGATATCACCCAGGCGCCGCGAGCCAGCGCCGGCGCAATGACCCGGCGGATGTGATCGTCGCGCGCTGCATAGTTGAGCAGTGCCTCTGCGGTCGGTGACCAGCGTGACACGTCACCGGTCACAAGAAGCGCCCTCACCTTCTCGGCTTCCGGCGTCCCGCCCGGTTCGCGCGTGAGAACGACCTCGCGACCGCGGTCCTCGAGGGCTGCGGCGAGAAGGCGCGTATGCGTCGATTTGCCGGTGCCTTCGCCGCCTTCAAACGTGATGAACCTGCCGCGCGGCATCCGGCATTTCCAGGTTGCTGATGGCGCTATTCTATCCGCCCATGATCATAAACGAAATCGTGTCGAGCACGCGTTCGTACATCCCGCCTTCGCCAATGCTTTCCGCCGCGTAGAGCGGTTGTTCATTGATCATCAGATCGCCAACCCGGAAACGCAGCCTGGCAAGCTCACTTCCCTGCCTGACCGGTGCGACGACCGGGCCGTCGTAGACGATCTCGGCCTGCAGGTTCTTGCGTTCGTCTTCCGACAATGCAAGCCGTACGGCACTCTGCGCCTTCAGGGGCATCCACGACTTGGTCCCACCCCACATGCGGGCGTAACCGATTTCCGTATCGGCCTCGAACAGGACATAGGTCCGGTACTGGCGGAACCCCCAATCCATTAGCTTGGTGGCTTCGGACGCCCGGTCCCTGGCCGATGCGAGCCCGTTGACCACGAGGATCAGGCGCCGGCCCGATCTCTCGGCGGACGCGATCAGCCCGTACCCTGACTCGCGGGTATATCCGGTCTTAAGCCCGTCAGCCCCGCCTTGGTAAAGCAGCGGATTGCGGTTGTTCTGCTTGATATCGTTCCAGGTGAATTCCGTCTGGCTGTAGAGATCGTAGAACTCAGCCAGATTGTAGATGATGTGCCGAGCCAAGATGGTGAGCTCGCGCGCAGTGACCTTCTGTTCGGGATCCGGCAGGCCCGTCGAATTCCTGAACGTGGACTGTTCGAGACCGAGCTCCCGCGCGCGCTGCGTCATCTGGTCGGCGAACGCCTCTTCCGATCCCGCCATCCCTTCGGCCACCGCGATGCAGGCGTCATTTGCCGATACGACGATGATCCCCTTGATCAGGTCCCTGAGCTTCACCCGTGACCCGAGCTCGGCGTACATGGTAGAGCCGCCGGATACGGCACCGCCGTTGCGCCAGGCGTTCTCCGAGATGACGAATTCGTCATCGAGGCTGAGTCGACCCTGCTGCACGGCTTCGAAGACCATGATCGCCGTCATGAGCTTGCTCATGCTTGCTGGCGGCATGAGCTCGTCGGCATTCTTCTCGAACAGGGTGGCGCCCGAGACGGCGTCGATCAGAATGGCCTGCTTCGCCTTGGTGTCGAACGCCTCCTGCGCCTGTGCAGGAGGCGTTGCGCACACCAGAAGCGCAAGCACCTGCACCACGACAATACCGGCGGCACAGACTGCAACCACGCGTCGAAGCAGTTTGCCGGTAGTGTAGCCGCTACTCTTCTGCATGGGCCTCACAACGGCCAGAAGCTTATTGGGTTGCAGACAAAATTCAACCGCCGCGATACCTCAGTTGGTGACGATCCTGGCGTCGGCATGCCCTGCCGCCATGACCCGCGCGAGCGTACGGTTGGCGGCGTCGTCATCCGGCAGCGGCCCGACCCGTACACGGTACAACGTCCGTGCACCAACGGTCACCGGCGTCACTTCTACCCTCCCGAACGCGCTAAGGCGAGCCTCCGCCTTGCGGGCGTTGCCGAAGTCCGAGAAGGCGGCCGCCTGAATGTAGACGCCACCGTCAGCCCAGGTTCCGATGGTATCGGACTGCGTTCCGGTTGGCACGTTCCTACCTGACTCGGGAAGCGGAGCGGCAGCTGCCATGGTGGCTTGGGCCTGCTGCACCGGCGCCTGCCCCGTCGGCTGCTTCATTCGGGCCTGCGTCGCGGAAGTGGAGGCTGGCCGCCGGTTCGCGTCCGCGCGTCCCTTTTCCATCGACGCCATCATCACCCTCGGGCTTCCTCCATCATGAAGCTGGCGGTTCATCGCCATGAGGTGACGACCGTCGTCATTGATGGGAGCCTTCCCGACATACTGGACCCGTACCCGTGCGGTCCCCTTGTTCTTGAACCCGAGGACTTCGGCCGACCGTTTGGAGAGATCGATGATGCGATCATGAGCATACGGCCCACGGTCGTTCACGCGGACGATGATCTGACGCCCGTTCTCGAGGTTCGTGACGCGAGCATAGGTCGGAAGCGGCAGCGTGGGATGCGCAGCGGTGAGGTGGTCCTGATCAAACCACTCACCGTTCGCTGTCATGTGGCGATGGAAGTTGGGACCGTACCACGAAGCCGTTCCGGTCCGGTCGTAACTGGGGTCTTCCTTCGGGTGATACCAGCGGCCGCCGATCTTGTAGGGCTTGCCAACCTTGTATTGCCCTCCCCCCTTAGGGATCGGATCGGGTCCGGTGTACTTGGGACTGCGTCGCACCGCATCCCCGCTGCTGCAGCCGACCAGAACCATGCCGAATGCCAGCAGCCCGCAAAACACGGCCAGCCGCGAAACGACCCCCCGCTTGTTACGAGTTGCGGCCAATCCCGATACGCCACTCACCGTTTGCCTCCCCCGTCGATCCTGCGCCCGTCCCTCGAAAATTTGCGCGAACCTGCCGGGTCGTTCGAGGGAGCGGGCGCCCCGTCCCACTCCGCCGATCACTCTTCATTCATTCAAGTTTGAGTAAAAGGCGATTTGTCGAACAAGCTTAAGGAATGGTTGATGTTATTGTAACGGTGAGCCCTTGGGCTTTCGCCGTCGCTCCCTTCGCCCTATGCTCGCTGACGGTTCAGGCGGGTCTGCAAAGCAGGGAGGACCGGCATTTGGAAGGCGCGGCTTCAAAGGCGTTGCCACTACATGAATGTCGTGGTGACGACTGCCCCTCTATCACGGCAGCGCTGGTCGACCTAATGCGGGCGAAGCCGATCTCCCGGCGTGACCTGGACATTGCAGCGGGCCTTGTTCTCGATGCCGTTGGCTCCGTCATCGCCGGTCGCAACAGCATACCCGGCCGCAAGCTGCTTGCGTGGTCGAGGGATCAGGCGCTAGGCAGCGGTCCGCGGATCCCGGATGCAGGCCGGCTTGCCTTTCTTCTGGGCGGGCTATGTCACATCCTCGAGCTTGACGACCTGCACCGCGCTTCCGTGGTCCATCCGGGGTGTGTTGTCGTCCCCGCCGTGATGGCGCTGGGAATCGGCACCGATGGCCGTACCGCGCTTGCGGCTGTGCTGCATGGATACGAGGCTGCGTGCCGCGTCGGTCAGGCGGTCGGAGCGGAGCATTACCGTATCTGGCACAACACCGCGACGTGCGGACCTTTCGGATCGGCGCTTGCTGCGGCCCGGCTCCTCGATCTGGATCGTGACCAGACGGTTCACGCCCTCGGCAATGCGGGATCGCAGTCGGCCGGTCTCTGGGAGTTCATCGACACCGGTGCGGAGACGAAGCACCTGCACGCCGCACGCGCGGCGGAGGCCGGTGTCGTCGCCGCACAGCTTGCCCTGCATGGCTTTACCGGTGCGCCGCGCATACTCGACGGTGAACGGGGATTCTTCCGGGCCATGTGCCCCGATGGCGATCCTGGTGTTGTACTTGCGGACCCGGACGCCCCCTGGCAGGTGCACCTGACATCGATCAAACCGTGGCCGTCGTGCCGGCACACGCACCCGGCCATTGACGCGGCGCGTAGATCACGGGCGGAACTCGACCGGCGAGGCGTGTCGATCGCCAACGTCAGCGGGATAAAGGTGGCGACCTATCGCGCGGCACTGGCTCTTTGCGACCGTCCGCAACCGGATACTGCCTATCAGGCCAAGTTCTCGCTCCAGCACTGTGTTGCCGCGGCACTTGTGGACGGCAATCTCGATCTCTCGAGCTTCGATGATGCGGCACGGCAGCGTGTGCGGGAGATCTCCGCGCGGGTAATCGTTCGTGAAGACGGTGAGTTTGAAAGGGCCTACCCTCAGAACTGGGGATCCCGCATCATCCTTCAGCTGCCCGACGGCAGCGAGGTATCCGTCACCACCACGGATGCCAGGGGCGACCCGGAGTTGCCGTTGAGCAGGGACGAACTCGCGCGGAAAGCGGATGCCCTCCTCCGCCACGGTGGGGTAAGCGATCCCGCGCCCCTCATCGAAGCCGTGCTGGCCATGCCTGACGGCGATTCGGTGCCTGACCTTACGCGCTACGTCTTTTCCGCCGCCGCGTGAACATGCCCAAGCGACAACCGAACACCGAGCAACACGGCCAGCAGTCCGTCGCGACCGCCTTTGCGTGGCTTGCACACTATCCGCCGGATGTCGACTGGCACGCCGAACTCCAGCCGCGAGCGTTGTGCGAAATCTTTGACGAGGCGGTTGAGCGGTTCGCCGACAATGTCTGCACCGACTACTTTGGTCGCCGAATGACCTATGCAGAGATCGGCGCCCTCACCGCCCGTGTCGCAGCCGGCCTGCACGACATCGGCGTCGAGCGTGGAACCCGCGTCGGCCTCCTCCTGCCAAACTGTCCCGACTTCATCATCTTCTACTTCGCCGTCCTGAAGCGTGGCGGCGTCATAGTGAACTACAACCCTCTCTACACGGTCGAGGAGATCGAGCATCAGGTCCGCGACAGCGGAACCGAACTGATGATCACCCTCGATCTCCGGATGCTGTTCGACAAGGCCACCGCCGTTCTCGATTCGGGGAGCATCCGGCGACTGGTCGTGTGCCCCTTCGTCGACCGGCTGCCGACCTTCAAGAGGCTTCTGTTCAGGATCTTCCGGCGACGTGAGCTCGCCCGGCCCATGCCGGATGACACGACACGACCGATCGTTCGGCTTGCAGATCTGATCCAGCGATCCGCATCGCATCCGCCACCGGCCGTGGAGCCAGGCGACCTTGCGGTCCTGCAGTACACCGGCGGCACGACCGGTACGCCGAAGGGGGCCATGCTGACGCACGCCAACCTGACCGTGAACCTGCAGCAGGTCTCGCTATGGTTTGCCGATGCAAGGGAGGGCGAGGAGCGTGCGCTGGCGATCCTCCCGTTCTTTCACGTGTTTGCCATGACCGGTGTCATGAACTACGGCATCGCGCACGGCTTCGAACTCATCTTGATCCCCCGGTTCGACCTCGATGAGGTGATCAGGCTCATCCGGCGTACCCGCCCTACCGTGCTGGCCGGCGTGCCGACGCTGTTCAACGCCCTCATCAGCCATCGGTCGGCGACCACCGAGACGCTGAAGTCCCTGCGGTACTGCATCTCTGGGGGAGCGCCCCTGCCCGGTGACGTCAGGCGCAATTTCGAAAGGGTCGCCTCGTGCTCCCTCGTCGAAGGCTACGGGTTGAGCGAAACTTCGCCGGTCGTGACCTGCAATCCGGTTCACGGCGAAAGCAAGGACGGATCGATAGGCCTGCCGCTGCCCGGCACCATCGTTTCGATCCGTTCGCTCGACGATCCCGCCATCGAGATGCCGATTGGCGAGAATGGCGAGATCTGCATCAGTGGTCCCCAGGTCATGGCCGGGTACTGGAACAAGGACGACGAGACGGCCGACGCGTTCGTAGACAGCTTCTTCCGCACCGGCGATGTCGGGTACATGGACGAGCAGGGCTACGTCTTCATCGTCGATCGCATCAAGGACCTGATCATTGCGTCGGGCTTCAACGTCTACCCGCGCCGGATCGAGGAGGCGATCCAGGACCACCCCGATGTCGTCGAGGTGACCGTCATCGGCATACCGGACGACTATCGCGGAGAAGCGCCCAAGGCATTCGTACGGCTGAAGGAAGGAGCGCATCTCAGCGTGGATGAACTGCTTGCGTTTCTGGCACCCAAGCTGTCGAAGATCGAGATGCCGGCTTCGATCGAGTTCCGCGACGAACTGCCCAGAACCCTGATAGGCAAGCTGTCCAAGAAGGAACTTCGCAAGGAAACGATCCAGGAGTCATAGGAGGAAATCGCCATGTCTCAACCCGCCCTGAAGATCGCCGGAGCCGAAAATCCGGATGAGCGGGCTTTACGCGTCGATCTTGCAGCGGCGTTTCGCCTTGCCGCGCGTTTCAACTGGCACGAGGGCGTTGCCAACCATTTCAGCGTCGCCACTTCTGCGGACGGGCGAACCTTTCTGATGAACCCGCGGTGGGTGCATTTCTCACGCATATGCGCGAGTGATCTCCTGCTGCTTGACGCCAACGACGAGTCCACCATGGATCGGCCGGATGCCCCCGACCCCTCTGCGTGGTGCATTCACGGCCGACTGCACGCATTGCTGCCCAAGCGCGCTGTGTCCTGCATACCCACATGCCCTATGCGACGGCGATCGCCTGCCTGGAAGATCCGGAGATCAAGCCGATCGACCAGAACGCAGCGCGCTTCTTCCGCCGCTGCGCGTATGACGGCGACTACGGTGGAATCGCCGACAATCTGAAGGAAGGCGAGCGGATTGCCCGTGCGCTCGGCAACCGGTCGGTCATGATGATGGGCAACCACGGCGTGCTGGTTACCGGAAGAACCGTCGCCGAAGCGTTCGATGCTCTGTACTACCTCGAGCGGGCCTGCCAGACGCTGGTGCTCGCATATTCGACGGGCCGGCCGTTGAAGCTGCTGCCCGACGCGATTGCCGAACAGGTGGCCTGCGAATGGGAGGACTACGGTCCCATGGCAGACGCCCACTTCATGCAGCTCAAGCGGATTCTTGACGAGGAAGAGCCGTCATATGCCTCGTAAGACGGGTTCGCGACGGTGCGGAGGCCCAGGCGAGACCTACCCGCGCGCCTGCGATCCCGACACGTGCAGCTTCAGGGCCAGCGCCACGGCCCGATGCGCGGGCGTGTCGAAACCGTGGCTTTCTCCCAGCGCCATGACGTGGCCCGACAGCCACGGAAGTTCGAGGCGGTTGCCCTGCTCGAGGTCGTGCGCCATCGAGGCGCGCATGTCTTCCGGCAGGCTGGCCATGAACGCCATGGTCCGATCGACCTGATCGGGCGGGAGGTCTATTCCTTCCGCCCGACCCGCCATGACCGCTTCCTCCACCAGCCGGACGACGAAGTCGCGCGTTTCATCGTCAGCGAGGATCGGACCGATCGGCGCCCGGAACAGCGACGTCGCTCCGCTGAGGGCCACGATGAACACGAACTTGTCCCACAGATCGACAGTGATGGCTTCGCTGGCCCGCGCCTCGATCCCTGCCGCGTTGCAGGCTGCCACGAATTCGTCAACCCGCCGGCTCGGCCCGCCTGAAGGTTCGCCGGCGATGATGCGGGCAAAGGGGCTGCGGTGGACAACGCGGCCGGGTCTCTCGATGACCGCCGAGATCTGCGCCACGCCGCCGATCAGCCGATCGGCGCCGAGGATGGGCCCGAGGCGGGCGATGCCGTCGACACCGTTCTGCAGGATCACGACCATGGTGTCGGGCCCGACGAGGGGGCGGCTGGCAGTTCCCGCGTCCTCGGTGCTCCACAGCTTGACCGTGAACAGGACGACGTCGGCCACTCCGAGATCGGCTGCGTTGTCGCTCGCGCCCAGACGAAGTACCGTTTCCCTGCCCGCCCGCGCCACGGTCAACCCGTTGGAGCGAATCGCCTCCAGATGCGGGCCGCGAGCCAGCAGCACGACTTCATTGCCGGCTTCGGCAAGGAGCGCTCCGAACGACGCGCCGACTCCGCCGGCGCCGACTACGGCGATCTTCATGGCAGTTCTCCGACCGGATTGGCAGGCTGCGGATTGCAAAACGGACGGGCGGCATATGCCCTAGCCCACAGCCTAGTAAATGATTTCGGCTGCGTCGACCGTGCAGACGGTCCGGACCGTTGCCGCAGCAAGGCAATTCGACGAAGAGCCGGCCCCGATGATCAGTACAGGCCGAACTGTTGCGGCAGGAAGAACACGACCTGCGGCACAAAGATGGAGACGAGCAGCACGAAGACGAGCGTCATGACGAATGGAATGTTTGCACAGGAGACCGCAAAGATGTCGCGCTGAGCGATTGCGCTCACCACGAACAGGGTGCTGCCCACCGGAGGCGTCTGTTGGCCGATCGCCACGCACATGATCATCACGATTCCGAACTGAAGCGGGTCGATCCCGAGTGTCATCACGGCCGGAAACAGGATCGGCACCATGATGAGCAACAGCGGGTCGCCATGCAGGACGGCACCCAGAAGGATCAGGATGGCGCTCGTGACCACCAGGAAGGCGAGCGGGCCGAGGTCAAGGCTGCCGACCCATGCGGCAATCGTCTGGGGGACCTCCTCGTGTGCCATCACCCAGCCGAGGGCGTAAGACATCGATATGATGATCATCACGACGGCAGTCAGCACGCCGGCGTTGACGAAGGCGCGGTAAATGGCGAGCCAGCGGATGGGACGGTAGAAGATGGCTGCCGCCAGCAGACCGCAGACGACCGCCACGCCGCCGGCCTCGGTAGGGGTGAAGATGCCGGTGAGAATGCCGCCGATGATGACAACCGGCAAAGACAAGCCCGGCAGCGCCTGAACTGCGGTCGTGAACAGGCGCGCCCAGGAAAAGCGCTCGATAGCGCCCCATGAATAGCGTCGTGCCAGAATTGCGATCACCAGGATCTGCGTGACGCCGATCAGGATCCCCGGAAGGATGCCGGCTATGAACAGCGTCCCGACGGAGACACTGGTGATCGCGCCGTAGAGGATCATCGGAATGCTTGGCGGGATGACGATCCCGATGCTTGCGGAACTCGAGGTGATCGCGGCACTCACTTCGGGCGTATAGCCCTTGCGGCTCATGCCGGGTATGAGGACTGATCCGAGTGCAGCGGTATCGGCAACCGACGATCCCGAAATGCCGCCGAACAGCATGCTGGCCAGAACGTTGACCATGGCAAGGCCGCCGCGCAAATGACCGATCATCGCCTCGGCGAGACGTACCAGGCGGTCGGAGATGCCGGTGTCGTTCATCAACAGCCCGGCAAGCACGAACGATGGCATGGCGAGCAGCACCCAGCTGTCCGGCCCGGAGACGACGCGCTGGGCGAAGATCACCAGAGGCACGTCGCTCACCAGCATGTATCCAAGTGCCGAGGCGCCGATGGCAAAGGCGATCGGCATGCCGGCGACAATCAGCACCAGCAACAGTCCGACGACGACAAGAGCCATCAGCCGGGATCTCCGTCGCCGGCAGTGCGATCGATCAGGGATCGGATCTCGCGCGCCGTCGAAAGGGCCAGATCGACCATCAGCATTGCCATGCTGACCGGCATGGCGGCGTAAACCACGCCAAGTGGTATGCCAAGGAGCGGCGTCCGGCTGTTCATGAAATGAACGGCGAAGCGCGAACCGAACCACACGAGGCAGCCCATCAGCGCCAGGGTCAGCAGGGCGATCGCGAGCCGCAGGGTAATCCTCCAGGCGAACGGCAGACGATCGGCAATAGCCTCGACGGCGATGTGCTGGCCCCTGCGATAGGCGACATAGACGCCGAGAAAGCTGACCCAGACGAGGCAGAGACGGGCAAGTTCCTCGCCCCACGCAATGGGAGCCAGCAGCACGTACCGAAACCCGACAGATGCGGAGATCAGCGCGACAATCGCCGCCATCAGGAAGGCAAGGATCGCCTCGCAGATGCGATCAACGCTCTGTGGCACCGCCCTGCCCTCGTCCCTGCTGGCGCGTGCGCCCGTCTACCGAACCTGCTCGACAGCTTCTATCAGCTCGCTGCCGTGCGCCTCCTCGAACGTCGTCCAAAGCGGCCGGGTTTTCTCCTTGAACGCATCGAGGTTTGGGCGATTGATGCTCATGCCATTGGATTCCGCCTTGGCAACCAGCTCCTGAAGCTGGGCATCGAGCTTCGCGCGCTGCCGGTCCGCCGCCTGCCGGCCCGCTTCCTCGAGGACCTGGCGATCGTCGTCGCCCAAGCCCTGCCACCAGGTTTCGTTCACAAGGAGAAACGCCGGCGTGAAGACGTGGTAGGTCATGGAAACGAACTTCTGCACCTCCCACAGCGACTTCTCGTCGATCGTGATCAGCGGGTTTTCCTGGCCGTCTACGACACCGACCTGAAGTGCCGAGTAAAGCTCCGAATAGGGGATCGGCGTCGGCGCAGCACCGAGTGCCTGGAAGGCGGCAATGCGCAACTCGTTGGAGGGTGTGCGGATCTTCAGCCCCGCGAGGTCGTCGGGCGTCTCGATGGGGCGCTTGCTGTTGGTGATGTGCCGGAAGCCAAGCTCCCCGTAAGCGAGCACACGAACGCCGCGTCGCTCGATCAGGACGTCGTTCAGCTTGCGCCCGAGGTCGCCATCCATGGCACGATAGGCATGCTCGTTGTCGGTGAACAGGAACGGCAGGTCGAAGATGCTGAACTCGCCGGCCATCTCGACGATATCGGACGCGGTGCCGATGGCCTCGATGGTGCCGAGCTCGATCTGCTCCTGCAATTGACGCTGGGTGCCGAGCGAGCCACCGGTGAACACCTTCACGTCCGCGTCTGGCTGACGTTCCTCGATTGCAGCCCGGAACTCGTCAAGCAGGACGGCCACGTCGCCGCCGGCGGCGACCTCCGTCGCCATACGCATCTTCACCGCCGCGTCTGCCCCGGTGCCCGCTGCGAGGACCGTGCCGGCCACGAGCAGTGTCTGGCAGATCCGGCCGAGATTCCCGATCGTCATCGCTGATGTCCTCCCACAAGACTCCTGTTTGACCTGCGTCGGCAGGCCTGCTCGTCCAGCCTTCTAGAGCGTCAGCAGACGCCCGAAGCCTTCGACAGCGACCCTGGTCCCGGTCAGCCGCAGGGCACCCCAGAACGAGGCCTGGATGGCGGAGACCACGGGAATGCCGAGGTCTTCCTCCAGCGCCGAAATGGCCCCAAGGGTGCGAAGGTTCGTGCAGCTGATGAAGACCGCCTCGCTGTCCGCCGCGACGATGTCGCGCACGAACCGGTAGACGGTTTCCGTCTGGACGTCGCCAATGGCGTGATCTTCGTCGATCCCCATGCCCGCGGCGCGGAGCACGGTCAGGCCGTTGGCCTCGAAGAACGCCCGCCCGCGTTCTGTTACCTCGTCGATGTAGGGCGTGGCGAGCGTGATCGCGCCAGCACCGAGTGCACGCAGCGCCTCCAGGCTTGCGGTCGACGTGGTCGTCGCCGGAATTCCGCCGCTCACGGCCTCCATGCGCGTGATGATCTTGCGGTCCCAGCCAAGGCCTTCGAGGAAGGTCGCGCTGGTGCCGCCGAACACGATCGCGTGCAGCGGCGCCTGCGCCAGCTCGGTGGTGCAGCGTTCGACTGCGTCGTCGGCCATCATCGCGCTGAGGCCTTCGACGGTGGGTGCCGGCAGGCGGATCCGCGAGGTGTGGAAGGATACGCCGGGCGGACACATGGCAGCGAATTCCGGCTCCATGACGGTGCTCGACGCCATGTAGATGAGGCCGAGCCTCGCCCGCCAGCCGTAGAAGTCGTGCATTCCCGCGCTTTCCCTCATGCGACCCGGGCCTCGCCTCGGGGTGACCGAAATCGCACGGTAGGGTCTCGGTTCACGCGGCAAAATACCGATTCACACATTCATGGTTCGTGAAATACCAAACTCGGACTGCTTCAGTCGATGCAATTTCGAAGTGAACTGCAGCGGCTCTGCCATCGACTGGCGAGATCACCTAGCTTTTGGGCGGAGATGAACGTCTTGCCAAGACCAGCACACGGGCTTTGACTCCGGCCGCCAAATCGCCAGATTAGCGGTATGCGGATGGGTGGCCGAGCGGTTTAAGGCACCGGTCTTGAAAACCGGCAGGCGGGCAACCGTCTCGTGGGTTCGAATCCCACCCCATCCGCCACTTCAGTCCCTGAGTGGGCACTGAGTTTACGCCATTTTTTCCGGTGAGCGCCTGTAGCAGCCGGGTCTTCGATCCCATTATACGAACCTCACCGTCTGCGACCTCGACACGCTGCGCCAGTGCGCGCAGGTGATCGCGGCGATAGCCTCCGCCGTCGAGGCGGATGCGCTGACGGGCGGTTCATCCCGACTGAGCTGCCAAAGGACCTCGGCGACAGCGTTAAACCGCCATGGAATGACGAGCCGCACCGCGTCCAAGGTAGCTATCGAAGGCTGCGGCAACCGAACGGATTTGCGGGCGCATTTCAGGGCGCACGATAAAGCTCTCCCCTTCCTTGCATAACACGTCCGGGAACCGGGCTTGTATATCCGACGCCTTAGCCAGAACCTTCTGTGCAGCCTCGCCGAAGCGTCCTGAAATTTCGTCGGCCGAGAAGCCGAATTCGCACATCAGCCGCTCGATAACCCAAGCGCGCACCCTATCCTCGTCAGAGAGCTCGAAGCCGCGCGAGACCGGTAGCTTGC
>CAZSNL010000072.1:0-14586 GCA_964608275.1 uncultured Hyphomicrobiales bacterium
GCCTTGATGGTGATGCCGCGTTCGCGCTCGATGTCCATCGAATCGAGCACCTGCTCGCGCATCTCGCGTTCGCTCAGCCCGCCGGTGATCTGGATCAGCCGGTCGGCGAGCGTCGACTTGCCATGATCGATATGGGCGATGATGGCAAAGTTGCGGATATGGTCGAGCGGGGTCATGGCCGAGCGCTTGTAGCAGCCGCCACGGGCCGGTCAAGCGGGCGCATGTCGCCGATACCCGGCGGCGCCGCGGAAAAGACGCCCGATACCACTGCCGGGGCCCTGGAAGCGGTGCCTGCAGCAGGAACGCGAGGCAGATGCGCGACCACCGCAGCAACGTCGTCAGTGTCGAACCCCGGCCACCAACCGAGGGGATTGTGCCGACCGAACCGGTCAGTCATGATCTCTCCCGCGCTCCGCTCGCGCAGAGGAGAGACGAGGCCGGAGAGGTGATACCCGCCCGTCACCGTCCGATCGGAGACCTGCAGACGAGGCCGATCTGCCGGAACCAGAGAAAGTACCTGCATGGAGCAGCCGGTCATGACCGTGGTTCGATGCCGGGAGGTGGCCGGTCTTGTCGCCGAGCCGGCATGTGCGGCAATGCTCATAGCCCTCATGGATGGCCGCGCAATGATCGCAGGCGAACTCGCCCGGTGCGCCGGCGAAACCCCGCAGATGGCGCACAGTCACCTCGAACGACTCGCCCGTGGCGGCCTCGTCGAGATCCGGACGCAGGGCCGTCATCGCTACCATCGGATTGCCTCGCCGGACATCGCCCGCATGCTGGAGGCCATCGTGCCGATCGCGGCCGGTTCGGCGGCGCCGCAACGCCAGGTCGTCACCGGTCCGCGCGATGCCGCCCTGCGTCGCGCGCGCACCTGCTACGATCACCTCGCCGGCCGCCTCGGCGTCGCCATGGCGGACGGCCTGCTCGCGAGGGGCGCCATAGAACTCGGCGACGCGGCGGTAGAGGTCACCGGCACGGGCGTGCGGTTGCTGGCCACGCTTGGTATCGACGTCGCAGCCGTTTCGACGCGGAGCCGGCCGCGGCCCCTGTGCCGCCCGTGCCTCGACTGGAGCGAGCGGCGGCCGCACCTGGCGGGACCGCTGGGAGCCGCCATCTGCACGCGCCTGATCGAAGCGGGCCACCTGCGCCGGATGGCCGGCACGCGGGCAGTGAAAATCACCGCCTCGGGGCGCAAGGCGCTGTTCGACCTGTGTGGAATTAGCGACTTGTGACCGGGCGCTATGCCGCCGTGCCGGCGCGGTCGTGCACTTCGCGCGAGTCGGCTGGCGCCTGATCGCGGTCAAACATGCCGTAGTCGCGGATGACGCTGGCGACGCGCAGGCGGTAGTCGGCGAACAGCTTGCCCCTGCCGGCGCGCTGTGCGGCCCGGTGCTTCTCCAGCGACCGCCACGCCTCGACCGCGGCTTCGTCCCGCCAGATCGACAGCGACAGGATCTTGCCCGGCGTGGTGAGACTCTCGAAGCGCTCGACCGAGATGAACCCGTCGATCTGCTCCAGCAGCGGGCGCAGATCCGCGGCAATGTCGAGGTAGGCCTGGCGCCTGTCTTCTTTCGGAAGGACTTCGAAGATGACTGCGATCATCTGTCCAGAATAGCGGCACGGGACGGCGATTCAAGTACCATCGCCGGCCCCGTGCAAAAGGTCGCACAGTGTACGGAGCGATGGGGGACAATCGTCGCCCCCGGGATGCCTCGAAGCGGCCTGGCCGCCCGGCCGAATTGTCCGGCCTGCGGCCGTGGCTCGTGCCGCCCTCAGCCCGCCTTGCGCGCGGTACCGGAGCTTCCGGCGCCCGCCGCTGCCGCCGATGCGGCCATCGGCAGCACCAGTTCGTACCTCAAGCCATCCGGCTCGAACACGATGTCGACGCGCGCATCGGGGATCGCCGCCTCGATCATGCGGTGGCCGAACCCGCGCCGGCGCGGCACGCTGACGGTCGGCCCGCCGATCTCCTTCCACACCACATGAATGCACTGGGCGCCACCGTCCGCCTCGCAGGACCATTCGAGCCGGACCGAGCCCGCCGGTTCCGACAACGCGCCATACTTGTACGCGTTGGTCGCCATCTCGTGGATCACGAGGGCCAATGGCCCGGCCTGGTCGCGACTTACCACGACCGCGGGGCCGGCGACCGCCACGCGGCCGCCGGCGCCCACTGCTTCGATTTCCCGTTGGACGAGATCGGCGAGGTCCGCATCGCGTCTCGTCAGGTTGAGGGAATCGTCGTTGCCACGAGACAGCGCCTGCAGGCGCTCGGCATAGGCATCAAGGAACGCGTCCGGCGTCTCCACGGTCCGCCAGGTGTGCTTGGCGATCGCGAAGGCAAGCGCGAGCGAATTCTTCACCCGATGCGACAGCTCCCGGATCAGGAGGTCCCGCTCCGTGTCCATCCGCTTGCGCTCGGTGATATCGGTAATGGTTGCAAGAATCACGAGGTCTCCGTCTTCCTTTAGTGGGTTGAGCCCGATCTCGATCGGGACCCGGGAGCCGTCCTTGCGCAATCCGTAGAGATCGCGCCCGGCGCCCATGCGCCTCGGCGACGGCGTCCGGCCGTAGTCTTCGCGCAGTCGCCGGTGCGCCGACCGCAGCGGCTCCGGCAACAGCCGTTCGACCGGCGCGCCGATGAGTTCCTGCCGTGCGTATCCGAACAGCCGCTCCGCCTCGCCGTTGACGGCAAGTATGGTTCCCTGCCGGTCGGCGAGCAGGGTCGCGTGGAGGGCGCCCTCCACCAGCAGTTCAAGTCGGTCGTCGTGACTCATCGGGTTACCCCGCGCCTGCAACGGCCTGACGCTGCAGCACCTCGGCTGGCGGGCGCCGGCTCGGTACGGGGGGTGGCGAGAATTCGTTCTGGTAAATGCGAGATGTGGGGCCTTGCGGCAACATGTAGCCGCGATCGAGCGGCTGACGAAACGTTGGTTCGAGCGGATGTCACGTTGTTTCCTTTTGTCGATCGCCGAGCTTTGTCTACTTTGGCGCCCGTGTAAATCCGCCGCTGGCTCACATTGCGACATCGACGATGTTCAACCATTCAGCGGTTTGTGCGCTGGAGTGTTGGAATACCTAATATCCGGCTTTTGAGCGAAACGCGTCCAAGTGGGGTTTGACGCCTGATGCCAAGTTGACACTGCTACCATCACTTACTAACTTTCTGTGGTTGGCACTCCGGGGACAGGATCATGGCGGAACTCTCGCGTGGGGAGCGGCTGCAGATCATGCTGAGCCCCGAGGAACTCAAGACCATCGACGATTGGCGGTTCGAGGCGCGCATGCCGAGCCGCGCGGCGGCCATTCGCGAACTGCTCAGGCGCGGACTGCAGTCCAGCACGGTTCCGCTGGACAGCACCAAGACGAAATCAGCCGATTACGGCGTCGTCGGCGAAGAGTAGACGGTCGAGCATCGGACCTGCGCCCCGCTCCAGCATCTCCGTGATCGCCCCCGTTGCGCGGGGGCTCCTTTCAGCGCGCCCGTGGTCCGTCGACGTCTGGGGCCGCCGGGGCCGGCGTGATGCCCGGGGGTTCAGGCCGCATCTTCGCGGATGTGGTCCGCGTTCCGGCGGAAGGCCGAGACATGGCCCAGCAGGTTCAGGCAGAACTGCAGCGTCAGCAACGCAAAGCCGAGCGGCACGAGGGCAAACGGCAGCACCATCGGCGTTCCGAGCGTCGTCGACATGCGCTCGTCGTAGAGGAAGGCGTGCCATGCCATGATCGAACCGCGCCATGTCATCACGAGGCAGAAGATCACCCCGATCGCGGCAACCGCGATGTCGACGACAACGCCGGTGGCCACCCCCAGCCGCTCGCGAAAGAATACGATATGGAGCTGGTCGCCCGAGCGCAGCACCGCCGCTGCCGGCATCAGCGCGAGATAGCCGAGCAGGAACGTATTGACCTCGAGGCTCCATACCGTCGGCGCCGAGAAGGCATAGCGCATGATGGCGTCATACGAGATCGACACCATCATGAAGACGAGGACGGCCTGGGCGCTGACATGAAGCCAGCGCCCCGTGCGTTCGACGAAGGTGTCGATCCGGCCCACCGCCCTCGCCTCCCGGCTCAGGCCGTCTCGCCCAGCGCGTAGTCGATCGCCTTCTGGCCGACCTCCGCACCGACCTCGCCCTTCCACCACTCCCAGCTGTCGCGGGCGGCGGCGTCGAATGTCTCGACGTCCTCGGCCGACGGTTCGATCACCTCGATCCCGGCTTCGGCGATCTGCGGCCAGTACTTGTTGGGGTACCAGTCGCCGTTCACCTCCTTGGCGAAGTTCTGGTCGAACCAGGTGGCGGCTTCCGTGAACGCCGCCTTCACCGGCTCGTCCATGCCGTCCCAGGCGTCCTTGAGCAGGAAGATGCTCTGGCCGTAGGCAGTGCACGGCAGCTTGTAGCAGAACTTGAGCTGCTCGTGCAGCTTGCGCCCGAGAACGGTGGAGATGTTGAGGATCGCGGCATCGACGGTGCCGCGCTGGATCGCGAGATACGTCTCCGAGGACGGGACCCGCACCGGCGCGACGCCGAACTTCTCGAAGGTCGTCGCCGCCTCGTAGGAGACGATCCGCACCTTCTTGCCGTCCATCTCGTCGAGCGAGGCGATCCTGCCGGTGCCGCTCCAGATGTATTCCGGTTCCATGATGCCGCCGCCGCCGGTCAGCATGTAGATGTTCTCTGCCGCGAGCTGCTCGTTGATGAGCTCGAACAGCGGCGATCCCATCGCCATCCGGTCGCCGTGCCGGTACAGCTCCTCGACCAGGCTCGGCAGGCCGGTGACGCCGAGGATCTTGAAACTGCGCGAGATGTAGGAGGTGGTGTGCACCATGAAGTCGATGGTGCCCGACCTGAGCGCGGACGTCTGGGCATCGGCCTTGAGCAGCGAACCGGAGTCGTAGAACTCGACCGTGATGGCGTCGCCGCCGGCTTCCTTGAGGCGCTCGACGAAGCCGTTGATGCCCCACATCAGCGCCTGGTAGGTCGGCGTGAGATAGGTGACCCCGGTAACCGTCTGCGCGGCATGCGCGGTGCGGATCCTGAGCGGCATGCCGTTGATCGCGAGGGTACCGGAGGCGAGCGCGAGCCCCAGGAACGAGCGCTTGGTTAGTCGTGTCATCGTTTCCTCCTTTGGTTGTGCCGTCAGTACAGCAGATTGGGCAGCCACAGTCCAAGCGACGGGAACAGCACGAAGATCATCATCACCAGCACCTGGATGAGGACGAACGGGATCGAACTCCGGATGATCTCCTCGATCGACAGGAACGGGCAGACGCCGCGCAGGGTGTAGAGGTTGAGGCCCACCGGCGGCGTCACCACCGCGATTTCCAGGTTCATGACGAGGATGATGCCGAACCACAGCGGATCGTACCCGAGGGCGGTGACGAGCGGCAGCAGGATCGGTGTCGTAACGACGATCAGCGACGCCGCGTCGACGAACATGCCGAGCCCGATCAGGAGCAGCATGATGAACATGAAGACGACTTCCGGCGGCACCTCCAGCGCCAGCGCGTAGCTTGCGATCGTCTGCGGAATGCGGACCAGGTTGAGGTAGTCGCCGAAGACGCGCGCCGCACCCATGATGAGCAGGATCGCGGCGCACACGGTGAGGCTAGAGCGTACCACCCGCCACGCCGAGGCCCAGCTCAGCGTCCGGTACACGAAGCCGGCGATCAGGAACGCGCCGAGGGCACCGACGGCGGAGGCCTCGGTCGGCGTCGCAAGGCCGGTGTAGATCGACCCCAGCACGATCGCCATCAGGACGAGCGCGTGCCACACCCGGCCGAGGCTCGCGAACCGCTCGCCCCAGCTCACCGCCTCGGTGGATTTCGGCGCCTCGTGCGGGGAAAGCGTCGCCCGGATGTTGATGAACACGCTGAAGGCGAACGCCAGCGCCAGCCCCGGCAGGATGCCGCCGATGAACAGCTGCGCGATCGATACCCCCGACACCGCGCTGTAGATGATGAAGGGCACGCTCGGCGGTATGAGCATGGCGAGGGCACCGGCGGTCACCACGCTGCCGGCGGCGAGGCTGCGGCTGTAGCCACGATCGAGCATTTCCGGCACCGCCAGCGCGCCGACCGCCGCAACGCCGGCGATGCTGACGCCGCTCATGGCGCCGAACACGGAGCAGGCGCCGACGGACGAGATCGCCAGCCCGCCGCGCAGCCAGTTGAGCCAGTAGGCGGCGGCCCGGAACAGGTCCTTGCCGATCGGCGTCTCGACCAGCACGAAGCCCATCAGGATGAACAGCGGCAGCGCGATCAGCTCGAAGCTGCTGAGCTGGCCGAACAGCGAACTCGGCGCCAGCGCCAGCGCCAGCTGGCCGCGGGCGAGAAAGAGACCGAGCAGGCCCGAGGCGCCCAGCGCCAGGAAGATCGGCGCCCCGGCGACGATCAGCGCGAGCAGCGTGCCGAATACGAGGATCTGATCCATCGTCCCGCCGGGCGATGGTCAGGCGGCGCGACGGGACGGTCCCGGATCGGTCATGGCAATGTCCTCCCCCTGATGGCTGCCCGTCCGGCCGGTTTGGGCGGGGGCAATCCTAGGCGGTACGCCCCGGCGATCGCAATCGCCGGTCCCGCCACCCGGAAGGCGGCCGCGCCGTCATGCGGAGAATTGGCGGTGGTCCAGGAGGCCCGAAACTACTGCTGCCGCCCTGCAGTCACCGCCTTGCGGCCGGGGACAGCCGCAACGTGGCTCAGGAGGCGGGGCGCATCTCCGGCGGTGTCAGCGCATCGTCGATTTCGCGCGCCTTCACCGCCGCCGGGCGCGACTGGGTCCGCTCGACGAACCGCATGAACGACGGCCGCCGGTCGATGGTGCCGAACTGCATGCCCCAGCCGAGGTGCGCACTGACCAGGAGATCTGCGGCGGTGAACCGGTCGCCGGCAAGGTGATCGCGCCGCGAAAGTTCTCCGTCGAGCGTGCGCAGCACGTCCTCCATCGAACCGTAGCCGACCATCGGCCGTCGATCGGCGGGGACCTCGACGCCGAGCGCCTTGCTGGTGGCGGCGGCTTCGAGCGGCCCGGCGACAAAGAACAGCCAGCGATAGTACGGCCCCCGCCGCGGGTCACCCGGCGGCGGGGCGAGGCCCGCGTCGGGAAACGCGTCGGCGAGATAGGCGCAGATGGCGGCGGCCTCGGTGACCACCGTATCGCCGTGGCGCATGGCCGGCACCTTCCCCATCGGGTTGATGGCAAGGTAGTCCGGCGACTTCATCGAGGTGCCGTAGTCGAGGATCTCGGTCCGGTAGGGCCGGCCTACCTCCTCGAGCATCCAGCGCACGATCCTGCCGCGCGACATCGGGTGGGTATAGAAGATCAGGTCGTCGCTCATGCTGTCGTCCTTTCGTTCCGGCCGGCGACAATCAGAAGCGCGCCCGCCACGGATCGTAGGTGCCGACGTTCCACAGGTGGCCTTCGGGGTCGCGGCAGGAAAAGCCGCGCCCGCCGTAGTCCTCGTCCTTGATGTCGATGACGATGTCGGCGCCAGCCGCCCTCGCCCGCCGGCAGACCGCGTCGGCGTCGTCGACGACGATGTACGGGCTCTGGCTGTTGCCGCCGAGCGCCGACGGCAGCGACTGCAGCTCGCCGAACGCATCGTCGCGGGCGGAGCCGAGCATGATCATGCCGTCGCCGAGCACGAGTTCGGCATGGGCGATGCCGCCCTCGCCGTCATCGTATACCGCATGCCGCCTGAAGCCGAAGACGTCGCACAGCCAGTCGAGCATCCTGGCCGCATCGCGGTAGCGCAATGTGGGTATCACCGTACTGCTCATGCCGGTTCCCCCATGTCCGGGTCGCACCTGGCGGCGGGGCGCGGACGAAACACCCGTCGTCGGCGCCAGCATAGGGGCTTTCGTGGCATCAATGCGGCCATCCGTGCACGGCAGGCGGCGCCTGCCTTACGGCAGCCCGCTCAGGATCCCTCGCGATCACCCCAGATTTCGTGCAGCCGTTGCGAGCGGCCGCAGTTCCACTTGTAGAAGCGATACGTCACCGCGTGTTCCTGGTGATAGTTCTGATGATAGTCCTCGGCCGGGTAGAAGGCTTCCAGCGGCCGGATCTCGGTCGCGATCGGCCGGCCGAACTGCTCGGCGAGCGCCGCCCTTGACGCCTGCGCCGCCGCGGCCTGGGCCTCGCTGGTCGTGAAGATGACACTGCGGTAGGACGACCCGCGATCGCAGAACTGGCCGCCGCCGTCGAAGGGGTCGATGTTGCGCCAGAAGGTGTCGAGCAGCGTCTCGTAGTCGACCCGTGCCGGATCGTAGCGCACCCGCACGACCTCGGCATGGCCGGTGTCGCCCGTCACCACCTGCTCGTAGGTCGGCTGCTCCACGTGCCCGCCGGCATAGCCGGAGGTGGTGTCGATGACCCCGTCCACGCCGTCGAACGCCTCCTCCACGCACCAGAAGCATCCGCCGGCGAACACGGCCGTCTCGGCCGCCTCGGCGCCGGCCGGCGTGTCCGCCTCGGCTGCCATGGCGCCGGCGGCAACCAGCAGGCAAAGCCCGAACACCGGGGCAAGCAGTCTGAACATGTCAGCGATCCTCCTTTCACCAACTGTGCGGCCCCCGGCGGCCGGGCGCAAGACGGGTCGCACGATCGTTACCGGGTCTGGCCGATCCGCCTGCCCGCTTTACATCTCCGGCATTGGAATTAGAATAATTCTAAAGACTAGCCAACGGACGCGCTTCCGCCATCCGGCGACTGCAACCGCGTCCCGATCCTCTGGTGGCGCCCGTGACCCGGCCGATGAAGCGCTTCTCCGACCTCGACGAGCGGGAGCTGCTCGCCCTCGCCATCTCCAGCGAGGAAGACGACGCGCGCACCTACACCAGCTTTGCCAACATGCTGATGCAGAGCTATCCCGCCTCGGCCCGGGTGTTCCTCGACATGGCCGAGGAGGAGCACGAGCATCGCCGCCGCCTGACCGACCTCTATGTCCGCAAGTTCGGCGACTTCATCCCGCTGATCCGCCGCCAGGACGTGACCGGCTTTGTCCGCCATCGACCGGCCTGGCTGACCCGCCACCTGCCGCTCGACCGCATCCGCAGGCAGGCCGAGGTGATGGAACTGGAGAACAGCCGGTTCTACGCCCGGGCAGCCGAGCGGGCGCGCGATCCGGCCGTCCGTGCGCTGCTGCTGGAACTCGCCGAGGCCGAGCGGGGCCATGGCTCGCTTGCCGCAAGCCTCGGCGACAGGCACCTGACGGAGGACGCCCGGGCAACGGAGGCGGAGGCCGAACGACGCCTGTTCCTGCTGCAGGTGGTCCAGCCGGGCCTCGCCGGGCTGATGGACGGCTCGGTATCGACGCTGGCGCCGCTGTTCGCCGCGGCGTTCGCCACCCAGGACACCTGGGAGACCTTTCTGGTCGGCATCGCGGCGTCCGTGGGCGCCGGCATCTCGATGGGCTTTGCCGAGGCGTTGTCGGACGACGGCGCGCTCACCGGGCGCGGGCACCCGTTCATCCGCGGCCTTGCCTCCGGCATCATGACGGCGGTGGGCGGCGTCGGCCACACCCTGCCCTATCTCATTCCGGATTTCTGGACGGCGACTGTCCTCGCCGTCGTCATCGTCTTCGTCGAGCTGGCGGCCATCTCCTACATCCGCTACCGGTGGATGGACACCCCGTTCCTGCGCGCCGCCTTCCAGGTCGCCGTCGGCGGCTTCCTGGTGTTCCTTGCCGGCATCCTCATCGGCAATGCCTGAACCCTAGAGAAGGACAACCGCAACCGCCCACACCGCGACGGCGACGCGCGCCCAGTTTGCCCGCTGCGGCGGTCCGCGGTAACGGTCCGCACTGCGCCACACGCCCACCGTCGCGGCAACCACGTAGGGCAGCGGCAGCAGGAAGACGGCAACTGCAAGCCAGCCCGGCGCACCGGTCGCCAGGACCACGAACGACGCCGCCGTCGCGACCGCATTGACGAGCGTGCCGTAGATCATGGCGTACTCCCAGAATGCGCGGCCGAGCGGCATGTCCCCTTTCCAAAGGCTGACCAGGGCCTGGTACATCGTCGCTTCGATCCGTTCGCCTGCCGGCACAGTAAAGACATTCCCCATGATGCCCGCCACCGGTTTTCCGACCGTCGACCGGCGCAATGGTCCCGATTGCGCGGCAGATTGCCGATACTTCCTTGATTCAGTTATCCCCGGAACGTATGCTCGTGAATTGTTCGAATGAACACGGATACTTTTCCAATTCATTCAACAATAATCAGATAAAGGGAGAAGAAATGCCTGAAGGTAAAAGGATAACTGATAAGTGGAACACGTTCCAGCCAACGAAGACCATGTTGCTTTGGTCATGTGTCGCATGCGTTGCATTGACGATGATCATCGGATTTTCATGGGGTGGCTGGACGACTGCCGGTACCGCGGCAGAAATGGTGGACGATGCCGCCCACGACGCCAAGGCAGAGCTGGCGGCGACCATTTGCGCCGAGAAGTTTCTCGGCATGCCGGACGTTGCAGCCCAGCTGGCGCAACTGAAGGAAACCAGTACATGGAAGAGGGACGACTTCATCAAGAACGGCGGATGGGTAACCTTGGCCGGCCTTGAAAAGCCTGTGCCCGGCGCGGCGGAACTCTGTGCGGATCGTCTCGCCGCCGTCGAGTTGCCTGTCGCTGAAGTTCAGACAACTGGCGACGACCCGGCCACCGTCGCCAATTGATCCTTGCCCCCTCCTTCCGGCCGCGGATCGGCCGGAAGGAGGGGTCTTGCCCGCGGGTCGGAGGGCAGCCCGCAGGTGCCGGTTCGGGAAAGGCTCCCTGCCTGCGTCCTCGATGGCGGGGAAATGGTGGCTACTGCGCCGCCTCGATATGCTTTTCGATCCGGCTGGCGATCTCGGGATCGGTCTGCGACACCGACGAGATCTGGTTGTACTTGAGGACCGTCAGGCCCTCCTTCTCCACCGCCTGGACCATCTCTTCCATTGCCTGGTTCCGCAGTTCCTCCTGCTGCTGGGCGCTCTCCGCCGCCTCCATGCGCGGCTGGTAGGCCTCCGAGATGCGCCGAACCTGCACGGCAGCCATCGCATACGACCTGAGATCGTCGTCGGTGAGGCGAAGCGGTTCCGCCTCCTGCTGCATCTGGGTTTCGCCCTGCGGCTCGGTCGCGGTCTGCGCGGCAGCGGGCGCGTTCCAGCCTGCCACCAGTCCAAGAGCGAGGGCGCCGATCGCAAGTTTCGCTGAGCGTAGTGAGGTCATCGTGATTCCTTTTTTCCGGTGCCTTGTGGGGCGATGAAAGGTCCGCGTCGGTTGCGGACACGACGAAGACAGGCCGCGACGCCGGAAAGTTCCCCCGAAAGGACCCGATGCGACGATTCGGGTGAATCCGGCCGGAACTTTTGCCTCCCCGGCCCTGTCCTTGGATCACGACGGCGGCGGACCCGGAGGCGTCGCGGAAGCGAGCGTCCGCGCCGACGGTACGGGAGGATCGATTGGACGACGTGAAATGGCTCATGGCGCGCGAGATTCCGCGGTTGCGGCGGTACGCGCTCACTCTCGCCGACGACCCGGCGGCGGCCGACGACCTGGTCCAGGACTGCCTCGAGCGCGCCATGCGCAAGCGCCACCTCTGGCACCGGCGCGGCAGCCTGCGCAGCTGGCTCTATCGCATCCTCTACAATGTCTTCATCAACCAGACCGCGGCCCGCAATCGCCAGCGCCGCCAGGTCCCGCTCGACGAGATGCCGACGCCGCTGATGGCGCCGGCGCATCAGGAGACCCGGCTCGTGTGCAAGGACATCGCCGAAGCGATGCAGCAGTTGCCGGTGGACCAGCGGGCGGCGATCGCCCTTACCGCGCTCGAGGGTTTGTCCTACGATGAGGCGGCAGACGCGCTTGGCATTCCGGTCGGCACGCTGCGCTCGCGGCTGTTCCGCGGCCGTGAGCGGCTGCGCGAAATCTATCTGGAGCCGGCTGCCGGTGCCGCGCTGCGTCGGGTGAAATGACAATGACCAAGCACAGCCTCTCGGACATCGACCTCCTGGCCTACGTGGACGGCCTGCTCGACGACGATCCCGCGCGCAAGGCCGCCATCGAGGAACTGCTGGGGTCATCGCCGGCCGATGCCGCCCGCGTCCACGCCTGGCAGGCCCAGAACGCAGCGCTCCGGCGGCGCTACGGCGACCGGATTCACGAGCCGGTTCCCGATCGCCTTTACACTGCGCTCGCACATACCCCCGGCAGGCGCATCCGCCGCGCCGCGCGTATCGCGGCCGTCGCCCTGCTCACCGCCGGCGCCACCGCCGGTGGATGGTTCATCGGCCAGCGCGAGCAACCGGGGGACTGGTCGGCGCAGGTGTTCCTGCAGCACAGTTACGACGACTACGTGACCCGCGGTTCCGACGCCGCCACCGCGAGGCTGGCCGACGCCGGCGACGGCGAGCCCATGCACTGGCTCACCGAGCGCATATCGCTGAGCCTGCGGGCACCTGATCTCACCTCTCTCGGCTTTTCGCTGGCCGGCAAGCAGACGGTGAGCGTCGGCGGCGACCAGATGGTGCGCCTGACCTACTCGGCGGCGGATGGTACGAGTTTCGCCCTGTTCCTGCGGCCGCGATGGGACGACCCCGATGACCGGATCCGGGTGACGCGCCAGAACGCGGTATCCCTCGCCTACTGGGTCGACGGGCCACTCGCCTCGGCGATTGCCGCCCGGCTGCCGCGCAGCCGTACGCTGGAGATTGCCGACGCCGTCCGGCGTGCCATGCAGGACCCGCAGGTGCCGGGTCCGGAAGTGCGGTCCGCCCCCACCGGCACCCTGGCCGATGGCGAGCTCGCCACCCGCGCGCCGGCGCTCGACCAGCCGCTCACGCTCGAGCCGTCGGCAGCCCCGGGCATCCTGACCGAAACGCCGGCCGGCGCCACCGTGGCCAACTGACGTCAGGCGGTCGCCGCGGGCATCGCTTCGCCCGGCGGCATCGTCGCGTCCTCGCGCGCGACCTCCTCGAACAGCCAGTCCCGGAACGCCTTGACCTTGGGCGTGGCCAGTGCACCCGGCGGATACACCACGTGGTAGTCGAGGTGGGCCGGGAGGCTGAGCGCAAACGGACGCACGAGACGGCCTGCTGCGATCTCGTCGCGCACCAGCGCGCTTCGTCCCAGCGCCACCCCCTCGCCCTGGATCGCCGCCTGCACGCAGTGGCTCGACGACTCGAACGCCGGTCCGCGGGTGGCGTCGACACCCTCGACGCCCGCGGCCTTGAGCCACATCGCCCAGCTGACCCTGAGATCGTCGTGGATCAGCGTGTGGTACCTGAGGTTCTCGGGGGTTGTTAGTGCGTGCGGTCCCTGCAGCAGCGCCGGGCTGCACACCGGCGCGACGTCCTCCTTCATCAGGAGCTCGGCCTCGACGTTCGGATACACGCCGCGGCCGTAGCGGATGGCGAGGTGGAAGTCGTCGTTGATGAAGTCGACCATCCGCTCGCTTGCCGACAGCCTCAGGTCGATGTCGGGATGGGCGGCGCGAAACCGGTGCAGCCGCGGCAGCAGCCACCTCGCGGCAAACGAATCGAGCGTGGAGACGTTGAGCACGTTCGATGCGTGGTCTCCCGCCACCCGCTTGGTGGCCGCGGCCAGCCGGTCGAGTAGCTCGCGCACCTCCCGCGCATAGGCTTCCGCAGCCTCGGTCGGTTTCACCAGCCGGGTGGAGCGGACGAACAGGTCGACGCCGAGGGTGTCCTCGAGCTGGCGTACCGCGCGGCTCACCGCCCCGTGCGTGAGGTTCAGTTCGTCGGCCGCGCGCGAGAAGCTCCGGTGCCGGGCGGCCGCCTCGAACGCTCTCAACGCCGAAAGTGGCGGCAGATGGCGCGGCATTCCCGGTCTCCGTGATGTGTGAGCAACGCTCACAAGTGGGCTGAAAACTAATCGTTTGAACCTGCGCCCGCAAGCGAGCATTTCATGGACAACACGGATTTGATCCGTTTTCGGCAGATGGAGATGGCCATGTCACACGTGAACAGAACTCACACGGTTTCGCATTCGGCGTCCCTGGTTGCCGGCGTCGTGCGCATGCTCGGCACGGCTGTCTCGACGGTGGCTCTCTGGGTCCGGCGCCACAACGAGCGCCGCGAGCTGAGGGAGCTGCTGGCGCAGCCGGATTACCTCCTCAAGGACATCGGATTGCGCCGCGAAGACATCATGAACCACGCCGCCAAGCCGTTCTGGCGGCCGTGACCCGGCGGCATCGGCGCGGTCCGGTCCCGCCACTCCCCCGCCGGACCGCCCGAACCCCCAGGCCCTCCTCCGTCCCCGGAGGAGGGCCTTTGTCTGCGCCGCCTCCGAGAAAACAGTGTTGCGCGGCCGCGCACCTCGGTTAAGTTGCCGCAGCTTTCGGAGCGCGCCTTCCGCGCCTCAGCCAACACCTACTGTTCGTGCAAGGAGATACCGGCCATGGCTCTCGACGACACTCCGGGATTCGACACCCTGGCGATTCACGCCGGCGCCCAGCCCGACCCGACGACGGGTGCGCGGGCCACCCCGATCTACCAGACGACCTCGTTCGTGTTCGATGATGTCGACCACGCCGCCTCGCTGTTCGGGCTGCAGGCGTTCGGCAACATCTACACCCGGATCA
>CAZSNL010000073.1:0-5445 GCA_964608275.1 uncultured Hyphomicrobiales bacterium
GGTGCGGGGCAATGCGGCGCACCCCTACACCGACGGCGTGGTCTGCGCCAAGGTCGCCCGCTACGCCGAGCGCATCCACAATCCCGACCGGGTGAAGTATCCACTCCGGCGGAAGGGCGAAAAGGGCTCCGGCACCTTCGAGCGCATCTCCTGGGACGATGCCCTGGACGAGATTGCCGAAGCCTTCGTCAAGGCCGAGCAGCGTTACGGTCCGGAGACGGTGTGGCCCTACTACTACGCCGGCACCATGGGCCTCGTCATGCGCGACGGCATAAACCGGCTGCGCCACGTCAAGAAGTACTCGCGGATGTACGACACCATCTGCACGGCGCTCGCCTGGCCGGGTTTCATCGCCGGCACCGGCAGGCTCTACGGCCCCGACCCGCGCGAGATGGCAAAGTCCGATTTCGTGGTGATCTGGGGCACCAACCCGGTGCACACCCAGGTAAACGTCATGACCCACGCCCTGCGCGCCCGCAAGGAGCGCGGTGCCGAGATTGCCGTCGTCGACATCTATGAAACGGCGACAGTGAAGCAGGCCGACATGGGCCTCGTGCTCAGGCCGGGGACCGACGCCGCACTTGCGTGCGCGGTGATGCACGTCCTGTTCCGCGACGGTCATGCCGACCGCGAGTATCTCGAACGCTTCTCCGACTGCCCGAACGAGTTCGAGGCTCACCTCTCCACACGAACGCCCGAGTGGGCGGCAGCGATCACCGGCCTCACCGTCGACCAGATCGAGGCATTCGCCCGCAAGATCGGCACCACGCCGCGCACCTACCTGCGCCTCGGCTACGGTTTCTCGCGGCAGCGGAACGGCACGATGTCGATGCATGCGGCCACCAGCATCGCCACCGTCACCGGCGCCTGGCGCTACGAGGGCGGCGGGGCGTTCCACAACAGCGGCTCGATCTATCACTGGGACAAGACCATGATCGAGGGGCTGGACGCGGTGGACGATTCGGTGCGCTGGCTCGACCAGACGCGCGCCGGCCCGGTGCTCACGGGCGACCCGCAGGACCTGAAGGGCGGGCCGCCGGTCACCGCGATGATCATCCAGAACACCAACCCGGTTTCGGTCTGCCCCGAGCAGCGCAAGGTGAAGCAGGGCTTCGCCCGCACCGACCTGTTCGTGGCCGTTCACGAGCAGGTCATGACGGAGACCGCCCGCATGGCCGACATCGTGCTGCCGGCGACCATGTTCCTCGAGCATGACGACGTCTACCAGGGCGGCGGGCACCAGCACATCCAGTTCGGGCCGAAGCTTGTCGAACCGCCCGGCGAGTGCCGCTCGAACCACGATGTCATCTGCGCCCTGGCCAAGCGCATGGGCGCAGAACACCCCGGCTTCGACATGACACCGCGCGAACTGATCGACTGGACGCTGCAGGCTTCCGGTTGGGGGACCCTCGCCGAGCTCGAGGAGAAGCGGTGGATCGACTGCCAGCCGGACTTTGCCCGCGCCCACTACCTCGACGGCTTCAAGCATCCGGACGGAAAGTACCATTTCCGGGTCGACTGGAAGGCGGTCCGCTTCAGGCCCTACATCCAGAAGGCGCTCGGCCCGGTCGACGACATGCCGTCGTTCCCCGACTACTGGGCTGCGACCGAGCCGGTCGACGACGAACATCCGTTCCGGCTTGCCACCAGCCCGGCCCGCTCGTTCCTCAACTCGTCGTTCAACGAGACGCGGTCGTCGCGCACCCGCGAGGGCCGCCCGGAGCTCATGATCCACCCCGACGACCTGGCGCGGCTCGGTCTGGTCGACGGCCAGAAGGTGCGGATCGGCAACGAGCGCGGCGAGGTGATCCTGCACGCCCGGGCCTTCAGGGGGGTCCAGCGGGGCGTGGTGATCTCGGAGGGCGTGTGGCCGAACGACGCCTTCGAGGACGGCAACGGGATCAACACGGTCACCGGTGCCGACCAGCCGGCGCCATGCGGCGGCGGCGCGTTCCACGACAACCACGTCTGGGTGAGGGCGGCAGTGGAGCAGGACACGACGTCGGGGGCGGAGCTGGAAACGGCCAGCGTCGGCTGACGCGTCTGGACGAAGGACCGGCGGCCGCCTTGCCGGTCTTCAGCAGCCGGCCTGCCCGCCACGTTGGCACGCAATCCCGATGTTCGGGACGATCGCCTCGGTGGAACTACTGTCCGCGCCGTGACCGCGCGCTCATTCGCCCGGACGAGGCGGCGGCGGGGGGCCTCGGCGAAATCTCGATCGCCGGCGAAAACAGTGGCGGCAGCACGGTACCGGGGATCTGATAGACCACCTCCTCGCTGACCACCCTGACCTTGCCGGATGCGACCAGCGAAAGGGCGAACGGATAGAGGACATGTTCCGCCTTGAGCACGCGGGCGGCAAGTTCCTCCGGCGTGTCTTCCGGCAGCACCGGGACCGCTGCCTGGGCGATGATAGGCCCGGCATCCATCTTGGAGCGCACGTAGTGCACGGTGGCACCGCTGATGCGTACGCCGTCCTGGATCGCTCGCTCGTGGGTATGGACCCCCGGGTACGCCGGCAGCAGCGACGGGTGGATGTTGATGAGGTTGTTGCGCCAGCGCGTGATGAAGCTGTCGGTCAGAAGTCGCATGAAGCCCGCGAGGCAGACGATCTCCACGTCGGCTGCCTCTAGCTCGGCTGTCATCTGGGCCTCGAACTCCTCCCGTGTTTCATACTGCGTGTCGTCAACCGTGACCGCCGGTATTCCTTCGGCAGCGGCTGTCTTCAGGCCGGCGGCGGAGGGGCGGTTCGAGATGACCTTGACGATCGTGGCCGGATAATCGTCCGCCCGCGTCGCATCGATGAGGGCAGCGAGATTGCTGCCCCGGCCCGAGATGATGACGCCGACCTTCCTGCGCTCGTTCATTGCCGGCCCACCGGAAACTGTCCGACGTATTCCACCGGTGCACTGCCCGACGTGGCGACATGGCCGATGTCGTGCACCGCCTCACCGGCCCGCCGCAGCGCCGCGGCGACAGCCTCGGCTTCGGCTTCGGCCACCACGACGACCATGCCGATGCCGCAATTGAACGTACGCAGCATTTCCGCCTCTTCGATGTTGCCGAGATTGGCGAGCCAGCCAAATACCGCCGGCACCGGAAGCCGGCCACGATCGACGACGGCGCTTACCCCGTCGGGCAGCACGCGCGGCAGGTTGTCGGTGATCCCGCCGCCGGTGACGTGTGCCATCGCCTTGATGGCGCCGCCCGCCTCAAGCACCGAGAGAAGAGGCCGGACATAGATGCGGGTCGGCTCGAGAAGCACCTCGCCGAGCGAGCGCTCCGGCGCGAACGGCGCGGCATCCCCGAGCGACAGCCCGCTGTCCGCCACCAGCCGCCGGACCAGTGAAAAGCCGTTCGAATGGAGGCCGGAGGAGGCAAGCCCGAGCAATCTGTCTCCGGGGAGCACGTCGACCCGCGGCAGCAGTCGGTCGCGCGCAACGGCACCGACCGCGAACCCCGCAAGGTCGTAGTCATTCTCTGCATACATGCCCGGCATTTCTGCGGTTTCGCCGCCGATCAGTGCACAGCCGGCGAGGCGACATCCTTCGGCAATTCCGGCAACGACCCGACGCGCCGTTTCGGGATCGAGCCGCCCGCAGGCGAAGTAGTCGAGAAAGAACAGCGGTTCGGCACCCTGGACGACCAGATCATTCACGCACATTGCAACGAGGTCGATGCCGATCGTGTCATGACGGCAAGTGTCGATCGCGAGCTTGAGCTTGGTGCCCACCCCGTCGGTGGAGGCGACGAGGATCGGATCCTCGTATCCGGCAGCCTTCAGATCGAACAGTGCACCGAAGCCGCCGATCCGGGCATCGGCGCCCGCTCGTGCCGTCGATCGGGCAAGCGAGCCGATGGAGCGCACGAAGGCGTCCGCCGCGCCGATGTCGACGCCGGCCTCGCGATAGGTTGTCGGCTTCTGCCGTCGGAAGGTCATCGGCGCCGCCCTCGCCGTTACACCGCTCACTGCGCCGGCGAACGGATTTTCCATTGCCTTGCGCACTAGACCAAGCAAAAAAGTATTCCCCACGCAAGTGGCGCCAGGCCGGCGACGTTGGGGTATACTCAAACCAGGTGTGCATTGCGTGCCGGCCGTGGTGGGCCGGGCAGAACAGGAATGAGCCCGTTGACAGCAGCAGTCGATCGGAGGGGGGCGAGCCGGATCTTGTCCGGCATCCGGATGGCTCTGGCCATTGCGGCGCTTCTTGTCGGTTGGATGGGGACCGCGTATGCCCAGGGGGTCTACGCCGTAAGCCATGTCAAGGTGGACGAAACGGCCGAGGACGCCAACAAGGCCAAGATCAAGGCCATCGTCAACGCCCAGCTGGCCGCCTTCGACATTCTCCTGCGCCGAATAACGACACCCGAGGGATACCAGAGCCTGCCCAGGCTGGATGGCGCCGAGGTGGGCCGGATGATGGCCAGCATGAGCATCGAGGACGAGCGAACCGGTCCGCAGCGCTACATCGCGACGCTCACCATCAGCTTCCTTCCCGATCAGGTCCGTCAGCTTCTGACGCGATACGGTGTGGCCTTCATGGATCAGCAGGCGGCGCCGGTGCTGATCCTGCCCGTCTGGCTGGGGGCGAACGGGCCGGAACTCTGGGATTCGCCCAATCCGTGGCGCGCAGCATGGTCAGCGCTCGATCTGCAGCATGCGCTGACTCCGGTCTACGTCCCGATCGGCGACCTGACCGACGTCTCTGCAGTATCCGCGGAGGAGGCCCTGGCCGGCAATGCGATCAAGCTCGAGTCGCTTGCGTTGCGATACGGCACCGATCACGTTCTGGTGGCGGTGGCTGGACCGATGGATGGAGGAGGCGTCTTCGCCCGGATGTCGGGAATGACACCGGCGGGGCCTATCTCCCTCGACGAGCGCTTCTCCGGCGAGGGCGACAATGGCGCCGCGGCGGCCCGCAAGGCAGCTGCCAGGTTTCTGGAAGCGATGGCCGATAACTGGAAGCGCTCCGGTGCCGCACGCCGCCAGGATACCGTACGCGTGGCGACGCAGAGCCTAACCGCGGCCGTTCCGTTCAAGAGCTTCGTCGAGTGGAACAACGTCAAGGCGAGGGTCACCGGAAGTGCCGGTGTCACCGGAGTAGAGATCGATTCCCTTTCTGCCGGCGGCGCCATCGTTGAAGTGACCTATCAGGGATCGGTGGAGGACCTTGGCGCGGCGCTCAGGTCCAATGGTCTGCTGCTCACACAGGTCGGTTCCACCTGGGTCATCCAGCCCGATTGACGGGAACGCCGCAACACCGGCATCCGGCGAACGCACGAATGGGTCTCAGTCTTCCCAATCTGATCTCGGTCGGACGGATTATCCTTGTTCCGCTGATAGTCTGGCTGATCGTATCCGACCGCATGCTGGCAGCCGCGGTGGTGTTTCTGCTGGCGGGCATCAGTGATGCCGTCGACGGATTCATTGCCAAGCGTTTCAAC
>CAZSNL010000073.1:5455-5722 GCA_964608275.1 uncultured Hyphomicrobiales bacterium
CCGCTGGCCGACAAGCTGCTCCTGGTCAGCATTTACGTATCGCTTGGTTTTCTCGACCATCTTCAGCCATGGCTCGTGATTACGGTAGTCAGCCGCGATATCCTGATCGTGGGGGCTTTCCTGCTGTCGTGGGTCCTGGCCCGTCCCGTCGAAGTGCGTCCGCTCGTCGTGAGCAAGATCAACACGGTCGCGCAGATCGTGCTTGCAGCGGTCGTACTGGCAAATGCCGGACTCAACCTGAGCGTCGGTGATGCGATATTCGCGCTC
>CAZSNL010000073.1:5732-14294 GCA_964608275.1 uncultured Hyphomicrobiales bacterium
AGTCTCGCCGTTGCCATCCTGACATTAGCGTCCGGCGGCGCCTATCTCACCGAATGGCTCAGGCACATGGCCAACGAGGAGCCTGGAACGTTGTGAGGAAAAGCTGATGAGCCTGCAGCGGCAGCTCACCTTCTGGGTGGCGGCGATCGTCGTGTTCGCCCTGCTGCTCTACATCTTCAGGCCCATTCTGCTACCGTTCGTGGCCGGCCTGGCCATAGCCTATTTCCTCGATCCGATCGCCGACTGGATGCAGCGGCACGGTTGCCCACGGCTGCTGGCAACCGCGCTCATTCTCGGCCTGTTCGCCCTGATCCTTGTCCTCGCGCTGATCGTGATCGCCCCGGTTCTCGGTGGCCAGATTGGCAGCTTTGTCAGTGCACTTCCCGGCTACATCGGCTCGCTGGCATCGTTCCTCGAACGCAACATGCCAGACACGCTGAAACAGTTGTTGACGTCGAGCGAACCCAACTTCCAGGGTTCACTTACCGACCTTGCCCGCGAAGCGGTCTCCTGGACGGCGACACTCGCCGCATCGTTGTGGACCGGCGGGCTGGCGCTGGTGAACCTGGTGTCATTGCTTATCGTGACGCCGGTCGTCGCATTCTATCTCCTGTACGACTGGGACCGCATGGTGGCGTTCGTCGACAGCTGGCTGCCGCGCGATCATGCTGACACCATTCGCGGGCTGGGCCGCGAGATAGACGAAGCTCTGGCGGGGTTCGTCCGCGGGCAGGGGACGGTATGCCTGATCCTCGGCGTGTTCTACGCCGTCGCGCTGTCGTTGGCGGGCCTGAACTTCGGTCTCCTCATCGGGTTGAGCGCAGGTCTGATCAGCTTCATTCCCTACGTTGGCTCCATCGTCGGTTTCGTGGTGTCCGGCGGCGTGGCAACCGTCCAGTTCTGGCCCGAATGGCAGATGATTGCGCTGGTGCTCGGCATTTTCATCTTCGGCCAGGCACTGGAAGGCAATTTCCTGTCGCCAAAGCTGGTGGGCGACCGTGTCCGGTTACACCCGGTCTGGCTGATGTTCGCCCTGTTTGCCTTCGGTTACCTGTTCGGATTTGTTGGTCTGCTCGTTGCGGTACCCGTCGCCGCGGCCATTGGCGTGCTGGTGCGCTTCGGTCTGCGGCGCTACCTGGAGAGTCCGCTGTATCTCGGTTCGCGGGCGCGAGTGGCCGGCACCAGCGAGAACCGGGAGGACGGGACGTGAGCCGCGGTTCGGAAAAGGTCCAGTTGCCGCTCGCATTGCGGTTCGAAGCGGCGATGGGGCGCGACGATTTCTTTCCCAGCCCTTCGAATGAGGAGGCGCTCCGCTGGATCGAGACGTGGCCGCAATGGCCCAGCCGTGTACTTGTCCTCATCGGTCCGGCCGGCAGCGGAAAGACGCATCTTGCCAACATCTGGTGCGGGATTGCCGGCGCACGGATGATGTCCGCCGAGACATTGCACCGCTACGACGTCACGGCGTTCGCAGCGGCCGGCAATCTTGCGATCGAGACCGCGCCGGGGGGCGCCGTTGATGAGCGTGCCCTCTTTCATGTCCTGAACGCAGCGGCGGAAACGGATTCGTACGTGCTCATCACGACCCGGCAGTATCCGGCAGAGTGGGGACTCGACCTGCCCGATCTCCTGACCCGCCTCAAGGCGGCTCCGGTCGTGCTGCTGCAATCTCCCGACGACGCCCTCCTGCGCGCAGTCCTGGTGAAGCTGTTCGCCGATCGGCGGGTCGCCGTCGACGAAGGCGTTGTCGAATATCTCGTCGCGCGCATGGAGCGGTCGCTTGCCGCAGCGGGCGAAGTGGTGGACCGACTCGACCGGGAGGCCCTTGCGCGCAAGACGGCCGTCACTCGGTCGCTGGCGGGGCGCATTCTCGGCGAGTTGCGGACGGATGCCGGTGCCGAGCCGTGACGGCGGCGGCAATGTCAACGCAGTGTCTTGATCCATCGGTATCTGCTATGCCGGACGGACCGGCGATGAGAGGACGCTCCAGATGGTGACGCAGGCAGCCGAAGCAAGGACTTCGGGGTCGCTTCCCGCGGAACGCCCGCTGGAAGAGACCGCCAAGTCGGTCACGTCAACCCAGGCCGAAGTTCGACCCGACAGCGTCGAGCGTTTCATCAATCGCGAACTGTCCTGGCTCGGGTTCAACATGCGTGTGCTGGAGGAGGCGCGCAATCCGGCGCATCCCCTGCTGGAGCGGCTTCGATTCCTGTCGATATCGGCCGACAACCTCGACGAATTCTACATGGTACGCGTGGCCGGCCTCAGAGGCCAGGTCAGGGCCGGCATCGAAACCCTGAGCCAGGATGGCCTGACGCCGTCCGAGCAACTGGCCAAGATCAATCGCCTGGCCCAGGAACTGATGCAGGAGCAGCACAAGCTTTGGAATTCCCTCTGCGAAGAGCTTGCCGGGGCCGGCATCATCCTGGTGAACAGCTCGGAGCTGACCGAGGCCGATCGTTCGTGGCTCGAGCAGCGCTTCCTCGAACATATCTTCCCGGTGCTCACTCCGCTGGCTATCGATCCCGCACATCCGTTCCCGTTCATCCCGAACAGGGGATTCACTTTCGTCCTACAGTTGCTGCGTCGCCATGACAGCAAGCCGATGAACGCGCTGATCCATATTCCGCAACATCTGGAGCGGTTCGTGCGGCTGCCTTCGGCAATGGGCGAGCACGATCTGACGGGCCGGCCGGCCGAGGCGCGGTTCATCTCGATCGAACAGCTTCTGGGTCTTTTCGTGGAAAGCCTGTTTCCCGGCTACGAGGTTCTGGGTCAGGGCGTATTCCGGGTGCTGCGCGACAGCGACATCGAGATCGAGGAGGAAGCGGAGGATCTCGTTCGCCTGTTCGAAAGCGCACTCAAGCGCAGACGGCGCGGTCGCGTCATCCGCCTCGAGATCGACGCCCGGGCGCCCGACCGGCTGAAGCGCTTCATCGCCGAGGAACTCGAGGTAAGCGAGCGCGAGGTGGTCGAGTCCGACGGCCTTGTCGGTTATGGGGATACAGCGCAGCTCATCCTGGACGAGCGGCCGGATCTCAAGTTCAAGCCATTTGCAATCCGCTTCCCCGAGCGTATCCGCGATCACGGCGGCGACTGTTTCGCCGCGATCCGGCAGACGGACATCATTGTCCACCACCCCTATGAGTCGTTCGACGTGGTGGTTCAGTTCCTGCGGCAGGCCGCCCTCGACCCCGACGTCGTGGCCATCAAGCAGACGCTCTACAGGACATCAAAGGATTCGCCGATCGTGGCGGCGCTCGCCGAGGCGGCGGAAGCGGGCAAGTCGGTTACCGCACTGGTCGAGCTGAAGGCCCGCTTCGACGAGGAAGCCAACATCCAGTGGGCGCGCGACCTGGAACGCGCCGGCGCGCAGGTCACCTACGGCTTCCTCGACCTCAAGACCCACGCCAAGGTGTCGATGGTGGTCCGGCGCGAGGCCGGCGGACTGCGTTCGTACGTGCACTACGGTACCGGCAACTATCACCCGATCACCGCCCGCAGCTATGCCGACCTCTCGTTCTTCACGGCGTACCCGCCGTTGTGTCGGGATGCGGCACGACTGTTCAACTACACGACCGGCTATGCCGAGCCCACGGAACTCGAATGTCTCGCCATTTCTCCCATCAACCTCAAGGATCGGCTGATGGAGCACATCGAGGAAGAGATCGAGCACGCGAGGGCCGGCCGACTTGCGCAGATCTGGATCAAGAACAATGCCGTGGTAGATCCGGAGATCATCGACGCGCTCTACCGGGCCAGCGGCGAAGGAGTCGAGATCGACATGGTCGTCCGGGGCATCTGCTGCTTGCGGCCCGGGTTGCCCAACCTGTCGGAGCGTATCCGCGTGAAGAGCATCGTCGGCCGGTTCCTCGAGCATTCGCGGATCTATTGCTTCGGTGCCGGCCACGGGTTGCCCCATCCACGCGCCCGGGTATACATCTCGTCCGCCGACCTGATGCCAAGGAACCTGTACCACAGGGTCGAGACGCTGGTGCCAATACTCAACGAGACCGTCCATCAGCAGGTGCTTGACCAGATCATGGTCGCCTACTTCCGGGACAATCAGCAAAGCTGGACGCTGCAACCCGACGGCACCTGGCAGCGGGTGACGCTCGAGCCCGGCGAAGAGGCATTCAACGCGCATCAGTACTTCATGGAGAACCCGAGCCTGTCCGGCCGCGGCACGTCGCTGCAGGACAGCATTCCGCCATCCATCGCGGAAAAGACCCGCAAGCGCTGAGGACCGCCGGGTGGCGACAGACAACCAGTCGGGCTCTTCTTCCTTGGTATTCGACCCGGTTGCCGTCGTCGATATCGGTTCGAACTCGGTTCGCCTGATGGTCTACGACGGCCTGCGGCGAAGCCCCGCTCCGCTGTTCAACGAGAAGGCCATCTGCGCCTTGGGTCGCGGCGTTGCATTGACCGGGCGCCTCGCTTCTCCAGCCATGGATCGCGCCCTGAGGACGTTGAAGCGGTTCAGGGCCCTGAGCGACCAGATCGGCGCAGACACGATCTACGCGATGGCCACCGCCGCAGTGCGGGACGCCGAGAACGGCAGTGAATTCGTCGAACGCGCCGAACGGGCACTCGGCAGCAGGATCGAGGTCCTGCCGGCGGCAATGGAAGGTCACCTTTCAGGGCTCGGCGTCCTGTGCGCGATCCCCGACGCCGACGGAATAGCGGGCGACCTTGGCGGCGGCAGCCTGGAACTGGTCGAGCTGGCTGACGGCCGGATCGGGCAGGGGGTCACGCTGCCGATCGGCCCGCTCAGGCTCATCGACATGGCGGAAGGCTCGATCGACAAGGCGGAGACCATCGTTGCCGCAGCTATGGAGGATCTGCCGGTGCTGGACCGGTTGCGGGACCGGACCTTTTATGCGGTCGGCGGTACGTGGCGCAATCTCTTCCGCCTGCAGATGGCGCAACACCAATATCCGCTGAGCATCCTGCACCAGTACGATGTGTCGCGGACGGCCGCCCAGAGCATTGCCGGCCTGGTGGCGGGCCTCAGCACCGACACCCTAAAGGGTATCGACGTGATCCCGAAGGATCGCGCCGAAACGTTGCCGTTCGGCGCCCTGGTTCTCGAGCAACTGCTGAAGCGTTCCCGGGCGCGCAACGTGGTCGTGTCCGCGTTCGGACTGCGCGAGGGCATGCTGTTCTCGAAACTGCCGCAATCGGTCCGCGACGACGACCCGCTGCTGTCCGCTTGCTGGGACTACGCCCGCCTGAGAGCACGGTCTCCGGAGCACGCCCTCGAACTCTGCGCCTGGACCGACCAGCTCTTCGGCGGCGACGGTCTGGCCGAGGAGGAGAGGGAAAGGCGACTGAGACATGCCGCGTGCATGCTGGCCGACATCGGCTGGCGCGCCCATCCCGATTACCGCGCCGAACGCAGTTTCAGCATCATATCGCAGGCTGCGTTCGTCGGCGTCGACCATCCGGGCCGGGTCTTCCTCGCGCTCACTGTCTTCCATCGTTACGAAGGCATATGGACCGACAAGGTGCCGGCGCCCATGGCAGCGATCGCGGGCGAGGACCTGGTGTTCCGGGCGCGCGTGCTGAGCGCCGCGCAGCGCCTCGCCTATGTCCTTTCCGCTGCCATGCCGGGTCTCCTGCCCACGGTGAGATTGCAATTCATCGGCAAGGAAGGTCTGCGGCTTTCGCTGCCGCGGTCGCGCGAGGGGCTGGTCGGCGAGCGCGTCGAGAAGCGCTTTGCCGAGCTCTGCATGCTGATCGGCAGAAAGCCGGAGATAACGCTGCACGAAGGCGAGGAGCCGGTTACTTCACCGGTTCGGCAACCGCGGCACCAGGCGAACGGCCGGGCTCACGCGGGATGAGCACCGCCTCGCCCTTCTCCAGGGTGAGCGCCTTGCGACCGTGCTTGAGGGCGAGCGCACTCTCACCGAACAATTCGCGCCGCCAACCCCGGAGCGCCGGGACATCGGCGTCGTCGTCCGCCGCGATCCGCTCGAGATCGCTTACCGTGGCGATAAGCTTCGGCGCCACCTGATGGCGTTCGCTGGCGAGCCTCAAGGCCACCTTCAGCATCTCCACAATCGCGCCATGGCCGTTCACCGGCTGCTCGTCGGGCAGCTCGGGCAGGCTGGCGGGATCGGCAGCCTTGCCGCGATGCACCGCCTCCAGCACTCCCTGTGCGTGCTGCGACGAGGCAAAATTCTTCGACACTGCGCGCAGACGCTTCAGATCACCTTCCCTCGTCGGGCGCTGGGTCGCTATCTCGACCAGGGCATCGTCGCGGAGGACGCGATTGCGGGGGACGTTGCGCTGTTGCGCCTCGGTCTCGCGCCAGGCGGCAAGTTCGATCAGCACCGCCAGCATTTCCCTAGACCGCGGCCGGACCTTGAGACGCCGCCATGCCTCTCGAGGATCGAGGCGATACGTTTCGGGTGATTCCAGCACCGCCATTTCTTCCGCCACCCAGGTACCGCGCCCGGTCCGGTCGAGTTCTGCTGCGAGCTTTCGATAGACGTCGCGCAGATGTGTCACGTCGGACAGCGCATACTGGAGCTGGCGGTCCGACAGCGGTCGGTGGGCCCAGTCGGTAAAGCGCGAACTCTTGTCGACCCGGTGTCCGGTGATGTGGCGCACGATGTTCTCGTAACTCACCGCCTCTCCGAAGCCGCAGACCATCGCCGCGACCTGGGTGTCGAACAGGGGCCGCGGGATGACCCCGCCGCGGTGCACCATGATCTCGATGTCCTGGCGGGCGGCGTGGAACACCTTGAGCACGCGTTCGTCGTCCATCAGGGCGAAGAACGGGCCGAGATCGATCTGTCTGGCCAGCGGATCGATGATGTACTGGCGTTCCGGGCCCGCCACCTGGATCAGGCACAGTTCCGGCCAGTACGTCGTTTCACGCTTGAACTCCGTGTCCACCGTCACGAACGGATGGGCGGAAAGTTCCTGGCAGGCGTCGGCGAGAGCTTGGGTCGTGGTTATGATTCGCATTGGCCGGTCTATAGCGCAATCGTGCGAGTCTGTCGCGACGAACGCAGCGCTGTACACCACATTTCGTGTCGGTGCGTGCGAAAAACAACCAATAGGCCGAAATTGTCGCGGGACGTCGGAACGAGGGTTCAGGCAAGCCCTGCCACGCCCGAGGCAAGGAACGCGGCGCCGATGCCGACGACAATGCCGCCGACGATCCGCAGCCGCTCGTTCACGATTTCAGGGTTTGCGGTTGCCGCACGGCCGACGAGGAATGCCACTCCGCAGGCGATGGCAAGCTGCACGACCACCAGTCCGATCAGGTATGCGGCGAGCGGCGACGATTCGCTGCCGACGATGGATTCGGCGTACGCGTAGCCATGAAAGATGCCGCTCAATCCTGTGAGGGCGACGACCGCCGTTACCGGAAGCGCGTGGGCGCGGATCGTCGCAGCGCCCAGGAGGCTCACCGAAAGGGCGATGGCAACCTCGTTGCCGGGAACAGTGAAACGGGCGAGGTGGATCGCCACGCCGCCGACCATGGCAACGATGAACGCGGCGGGCAGGAGGAGCTTTCGCCCGTGCAGGAATGCGACCAGGCCGACCGCGATGACGAAGGCGAGGTGATCGAGGCCGATGATCGGATGGCCCAGCCCCGACAGCAATCCCTCGCCGAAGGTGGTCGGCATCGCCCCGTCCATCACGTGGTGCGCTTTGGCCGGTCCCATCACTGCCACCGACGCTGCCGCAGCCAACATCGCCCTGTTGATCATCTCGATACCCTCTCCCAATACCGTGAAGGAGGCGGAATCTAGCCCGGACATCGGCAAAAGGCGATAGCCGCATCGCCAAGTCTCCGGGCCGGACACTTTGCAGGCTGGCGGGCCGAGAACGATAGAGATGATCACTACGTCTTCGCTATAGCCCTCTCCGCACGGTAGTTTTACGAAGAAGCGAGCCTTCTTGAAAGCTGCGGACTAGCAGGGTGTTGAAAAAGCCGCTCGCCGCAGGGCTTTGAGCGTGATTCATTGTCTTCGAATGGATTCGGAGACCGGTGCATGCGCGGCGACGACAATCGAACTGGCGAACTGTTCAGCTATGTGGATCTGGAGGCGCGGGTTCGGCGCGATCATCCACTGCGTGCGATCCGGACGATCGTGAATGAGGCTCTCGGCGCGCTCGAGCGTGAGTTCGCGGCGCTCTATTCGACGATCGGGCGGCCGTCGATTCCGCCGGAGATGCTGCTAGGGGCGATGCTGCTTCAGGCGTTCTACTCGATCCGCTCGGAGCGGCTCCTGATGGAGCGGTTGGAATACGATCTGCTGTTCCGCTGGTTCGTCGGCATCGGCGTGGACAATCGCGCATGGGACCACTCGACGTTCTCCAAGAACCGCGACCGGCTGCTGGAAGGTGACATCGCCGCGAAGTTCCTGGCAGCGGTTCTGGCCCAGCCCAGGGTCAAGCGGCTTCTGTCGAGCGACCACTTCTCGGTCGACGGCACGCTGATCGAGGCCTGGGCGTCGATGAAGAGCGTCAGGCCGAAGAATGGTTCGGACAATCCTCCGGCCGAAGGCGGCGGACGCAACCAGGAAGCCGACTTCCACGGCC
>CAZSNL010000074.1:0-14219 GCA_964608275.1 uncultured Hyphomicrobiales bacterium
GTCCGGCGCCATCCGCAACCACGACCCGGAGATCATGTACAAGGCGTTCGCCATCGCCGGCTACGGGCCGGAAGTGGTGGAGGAGAAGTTCGGCGGCATGCTCAGGGCGCTGCAGTACGGGGCGCCGCCGCACGGCGGCATCGCGCCGGGGATCGACCGCATCGTCATGCTGCTGTGCAACGAGACCAACCTGCGCGAGGTCACCATGTTCCCGATGAACCAGCAGGCCGAGGACCTCCTTATGGGGGCGCCGTCGCCGGTGTCGCCGCGGCAGCTGCGCGAGCTGCACATCCGGCTGGCGCTGCCGGACGGGGAGTGACCCCGAGGGAACGGCACCCAGACCGCGGTCCGCCGGACGGCCGGCAGCGACGGAAGGCTTCAGGCCGACGATGTCCAGAACGACGCTGCGACCGGCGACGCCGGACGACCTTTCCCTGCTGCGCCACTGGGACCGGCAGCCGCATGTCGCCGCCGCCCGGGGCGACGACGGCGAGTTCGACTGGGCGGCGGAACTTCCGCGCCCGGTCGACTGGCGGGCGCTGCTGATCGGCGAGGTCGACGGGCGCGCCGTCGGCTTCATCCAGATCATCGATCCGGACCGCGAGGAGACGCGGTACTGGGGCGAGACGGGGCCGGGGCTTCAGGCCATCGACATCTGGATCGGGGAGGAAGCCGACATCGGCCGCGGCCACGGCACGGCAATGATGCGGCTTGCGCTTGCGCGCTGCTTCGCGGCGCCCGGAGTCGAGGCGGTGCTGGTCGATCCGCTGGCGGCCAACACCCGGGCCCACCGCTTCTACGAACGGCTCGGCTTCCGGCGCGTCGAACGGCGCCGGTTCGGGACCGACGACTGCCTCGTCCTCAGGCTGGAGCGGCGGGCGTGGCTTGCCGGCCAGGAACGGCAGGGGACAGCCGGACCCTACCGGCCGGCGACGCGGGAGACGTAGTCGGCGACCGCCTCGATCTGCTCCGGCGTCAGCGTCTCGGCATAGGACGGCATCGCGTTGATGCCCTCGCGGATCGCCAGCTCGGCGCGATCCTTGGTCGGCTTGACCGAGTCGAGGTTGGGACCGATGGCGCCGCTGGTCCCGGCGTCGGCGAGGGTATGGCAGAGGCCGCACGGCGGCTGCGCCTCCTCGACGAAGATCTGCCTGCCGGGGTCATCGTCCTGCGCCGCGGCGGCCGCGGGAAGCGCAACGAGGGCGGCGAACAGCAGGCGAACGCAACTACGGGTCGGGTGCTGTCTGGACGGCACTTCGGTCTCCGGTCTGTCGGGAACGCGGCCCCGCCCGCAAACAGGGGGCGGGACCGCCAAGGAACGGGGTCAGACGACGGTCACGTCGACGGCGAGACGGTCCCAGCCGGCATAGTCGTAGCCGCGGTGGTTGGGCTCAGACGTCTCGACCTGGACGTTGCCCTCGCTGTCGGTGGCGCGGCTGGTGATGGTGTAGGTGCCCGGCTCGAGATCGGCCGACAGCAGGAACACCCGCCACGCGTAGCGGCCGAGATCGGGACCGACGAACTCCGCGTCCTGCCACGTCTTGCCGCCGTCGATCGATACCTCGACCCTGGCCACCGGGTTCACGCCGCCGAAAGCGACGCCGTAGATCTGCACGCGGCCCGTCGCGGCGTCCTTCAGCGGGTGGGTCACCCACGACTTGACCTGCATCTCCCACATCGACGGCTGGTCGGGGGCGCCGCTCACGCCGACCGGGCGGACGCGGTAGCCGGAGGCCTGGATCTTGGCGTCGGTCTCGGCCTCGGTGAAGGCGAGCCGCTTGATGTACTTGACGTTGTTGATGCCGTAGTAGCCGGGAACGACAAGGCGCAGCGGACCGCCGTGGGCGACGGGTGCCGGCTCGCCGTTCATCTCCCAGGCGAGGATGGCATCGTCGAGCGCCTCGATCGGCACCGAGCGCTCGACCACCACGTCCTTGGGGTCAAGGCCCTCGGGAATGGTCTCGCCGCCGGTGCCGGTGATGAACTTCGCCCCCTCGGCGAGGCCGCCGAGCTCGTCGACAATGGCGCGCACCGGCACGCCGCTCCACAGGACGCAGCCGGCGGCACCGGTGATCCACTGGCTGCCGCTCGCCTCGTGGTCGTAGAGGCCGCGGCCGTTGCCGGAGCACTGCAGGACGGTGGCGACGGTGGCGAGGCCGAGCGTCTTCATTTCGGCGACGGTCATAGTGCGCGGATTGGCGACCCCCTCGATCGACACCTCCCAGGCATCACGGTCGGAGGTCTCGGCCTCGGACGGTGGTTCGAGGTTGTTGCGGATGTAGAGCACCTCGCTCGGCGTCACGATGCTGGTGCCGAGCGCGCCGCGCTCGGTCTCGAGCGTCAGCCCGCTGTGGGCGATGAGTGCGTCGGCGTTCTTCCAGGCCGCATAGTCGGGCAGGGTCGTGGCCTCCTGGGCCATGGCGGGAAACATTCCACCGCCGGCTCCCATGGCAGCGGTGGCACCGATGGTGCCGGCCGCGCCCACCAGGAAATGCCGCCGGTGAACTCGGGCCTGTTCGATCATCACTCTTCCTCCGGAATTTGTCTGCCGGGCGCGATCGACCAGATCCGCCGCCGTCGCGGCGGGCGAGACCTGCCGACACGCCCCGGTTGCTGCCTCTCTGTCCGGCAGCCCGTTGCAGATAGTGCCGCGCCGTTCCGGACAAGGCAATCGGATTCGCCCGGTGCCGGACCTGCCGACCTGAATGACGCAGGCGACGGGAGGGTTCCGCCCCGTCAGCGCTCGACGATCTCGACGCGGCGGTTGAGGGCGCGGCCGTCCTCGGTGCGGTTGCTGGCGACCGGCGCCGCCATGCCGACGCCGACCGGCATCAGCCGCGACGCCGCGATGCCGTAGTCGCCGGTCAGGGCGGCGACGACCGACTTCGCCCGCCGCAGCGACAGGTCGAGGTTGTAGTCGTAGCCGCCCTGGCTGTCGGTGTGGCCGACGATCAGGACCTCAAGACCGGGGCTTTCGGCGAGCAGCCTCGCGATCTCGTCAAGCTGCGGCTTCGATTCCGGTTTCAGGGTATCCTTGTCGAAGTCGAAGTGGATGCCGTAGACGGCGACCCGGCCGGCGGCGGCGAGATCGCGCTGCATCTCGTCCGCGGCGACCACCGTCATCCGCTCCTCCATCGGCTCCAGTTCGACGATGTCGAGCTGGATCATCGGCCGATCCCTGTCGGGGCCGCCGCCGGCCTTGTTGAGGATCACGTAGAGCGAGGCGTAGGCGTCGCCCTCGGGGCGGGCGAGCCTGGCCGCCACGTAGCGCTGGTCGGCGTAGTACTCGCCGAAGCCCATGTAGTAGGCCTTCGGCGACAGCGCATGGTTGAAGTCGCGGCCGCCGCAGTCGTCGCGGGCGCAGGCGAAGACGGTCTCGAAGCCGGCGTCGGCGAGCGCCTTCTCGTAGTTGCGCATGACCTCGAGCGTCGAGCGGCCGGCGGGTCCGCGGTAGGTGATGCGGGTGAGCCTGCCCTCGAGCGCGATGGTGGCGTCGCGGTTGCCTTCAAGGCCGCCGCGGGCGCGAACCGGCGCCACCGCCATCAGATGGTCGGTGAACGCCTCCGTGGCGTAGGCGACGATCTCGGAGCCCTCGTAGCGCGGCAGCAGCGGGTGATCGGAACTGCCCGCAATGTCGTCGGCCGCCGCAATGGCCGGCAGCGCCACCGCCAGCAAAAGGACCACCATCGTCGCCATGCGCCGCATCGCGTACCCCCTTCGCGTGAGATTCGGTTGATGGCCGAGTATGTCGTCGCCGCCGGCGAAGGACAAGGTGCGGGGAGGCGGGAGCCTCCTCCCGGCCCCACCCTCCGGCCAATGGACGCACGACGGGCGCCCGGACAAGGGCCTACCGGACGACCTCGCCATGCAGGTTGATGTCGAGACCTTCGATCTCGACCGCCCGGCTCACCCTGACGCCGACGAGACCGTTGGTAACGACCAGGATGATGAGGCTTGCCACCGCGCACCAGCCGATGGTGGCGAGGATGCCCCAGAGCTGGGCCAGCACCTGGCCCGGATTGCCTTCCAGCAGGCCCGGGGTGCCGCCGATGGCCTCGACGGCGAAGACGCCGGTGAGGATGGCGCCGATGATGCCGCCGACCGCATGGATGCCGAACACGTCGAGCGAGTCGTCGTAGCCGAGGGCGCGCTTGACGGTCGTCGACATGACGAAGCAGCCGATGCCGGCGGCGAAGCCGATCGAGAGCGCGCCGATCGGGGCGACGAACCCGGAAGCCGGCGTGATGGCAACGAGGCCGGCAACCGCGCCGGAGATGATACCGAGCACGCTGGGCCGGCGGTGGATCAGCCACTCGATGAACATCCAGGCGAGCGCCGCCGCTGCGGTGGCGACCTGGGTGACCGCCATCGCCATGCCGGCACTGCCGTTGGCGGCGACCGCGGAGCCGGCGTTGAAGCCGAACCAGCCGACCCACAGCAGCGATGCGCCGATGAGGCTGTAGACCAGGTTATGCGGCGCCATGTTCTCGTGGCCGTAACCGTGCCGGCGGCCGAGGAAGATCGCGCACACCAGACCGGCGACGCCGGCGTTGATGTGCACGACCGTGCCGCCGGCAAAGTCGAGCACGCCGGCATCCGACAGGAAGCCGCCTCCCCATACCCAGTGGGTCACCGGTGCGTACACGACCAGCGACCAGAGGACCATGAAGATCACCACCGCGGAGAACTTCATGCGGTCGACAACGGCGCCGACGATGAGAACCGGCGTGATGATGGCGAACGTCGCCTGGAAGGTGAAGAACACGGTCTCGGGAATGGTGCCGCTCAACGTGCCGGGGTGGACGCCGGCGAGGAACATCTTCGACAGGCCGCCGACGAACAGGTTCAGCGCGCCGCCGTCGGTGAAGGCGAGCGAGTAGCCCGCGACCAGCCACACGATCGTCATCAGGCAGGTGATGGCGAACGCCTGCATCACCACCGACAGGACGTTCTTCCTGCGCACCATGCCGCCATAGAAGAGAGCGAGGCCGGGGACGGTCATCATCAGGACGAGAGCGGTGGCGGTGAGCATCCAGGCGGTATCGCCGGTATCCGGTGCGGCGGCCTCTCCGGCAGCGCCGGCAACGGCCTCAGAAGCCTCCCGGGCGAGCGCCGGATCGATGTGGCAGAGCGCAAGCACCATGGGTGCCGCAGCAACGCCGGGAAGATGCCTGGCAAGCGTCGTCATCGTCGAATGTCCCCCTCTCGATGATTGGCGGCTGTGCAGCCTTGTCAGCGCACGAGGCGCCGTGCGGCCGCCGGGAGGCTTGGCAAGCGGTGTGCCAGTGGCAGGCGGGAGATGGAAGGCGTTGATATAGCTAGTCTTTCGAGCTTCCGGCGGGTTCGCGGGTGGTGCCGGACGGGGCAGCGCGCGAACAATACTTAGGCAAATATTCGCGATTGCCCAAGATTTGGGCAGGGGTGGGCCAGTCCTGTGGCTGCGGCGCACCACTGCGCCTGGCAGTGCGCCGCTGCACCGCGCAGGGGACGACACGGGGGGGGGGAGCGTGCATGACGGCATCGGGTGACATGTGTCGATTTCCGTGGGGATACTGCTTGCGGAAGGCCGTGGCCGCCCCCATATGCATCTTTGTACGTTCTCACGGTCCCGATCGCTGACGGTCCGCTTCGGCCGACCCCTGGTAATCCTTCGACATTGTGAACGTTACGAGCGGACGCCCCAGCCGCGGTGGCTGGGGTGCAACCAATCCACAAGGTCAAGGACTATCCAGATGACTATCGGAACAGTGAAATTCTTCAACGCAGGCAAGGGATACGGGTTCATCGAGCCGGAGGACGGCACGAAGGACGCCTTCGTCCACATCTCCGCCGTCGAGCGGGCCGGACTGACCGAGCTTCGGGAGGGCCAGCGGGTCTCCTACGAGCTCCAGCAGGGCAAGAACGGCAAATCGGCGGCCGAGAACATCGCTCTCGTCGACTGATCAAGGCCGGCGCCGCCGTTGCGACATCCCGCAGCGGCGGCGCCGTCTCATGCTGGCGCCCGCTTGCCGCGACCGTCGTGGTGGCGCGGGCGGCCCGCAGATACCGGAGGACAGACAATGATGAGTGCTGCACGGACGAAGGCCGAACGGCGCTTCGCGCAGGTCGAGAAGCAGCAGCAGCAAGCGCTCGACGAGCAGGAGAAGGCGAAGCAGGAGCGTCGCAAGCTCACCGCCCACCTGCGCGAACTGCGACTGGAGAAGGAAGCCGCCGAGCGGGCCGCGGCGCTGAAGGCAGCCGAGGATAAGGCCAAGGGCAAGACGGCGAAAAAGCCCGCCGCGAGGGCCAAGGCGGAGAAAACCGCAACCGCGGGCAGGGCTGCCGCCGGCAGCTGACGGCGACGTCACAGGCGCCATGCAACAGGCGCCATCAAGACAACCCAAGAAGACAACTCAAGAAAATTCCCCCGGGCCGCCGAGAGATCCGCAAGCGGCCCCGCCCACCGACCAAAGTTCATACCACGGCAGTCCCCGCCCAGGCGGGCAGGGAGCCGCAGGCCGGCAACGGCCGGCTCAGGCCGTCGCTTCGCAGAGTTCGGCGTCGACCGCGTCGCAGACGTGCGGCAGCGGCGGGCGGACGGCGTCCTGCCGCCTCACGTAAGGCGCACGCGCCCGGACGATCAGGCGCAGGATATCCATTTCGATGCCGCGGCGGTCTTCCGGGTCGAGCCTGCCCAGTATGTCGGCGGCGATGCCGGCATCATCGAACGGACGTCCGGCATGGCCGCCGGCGCGTATGCCTGCGTCGATCAGATCGCTCAGTTGGCGGGGGTTGCGCATCGTTGTCTCCCTAAGATCCGGTCTCGGGTGCGGGCCCCGGCCGGTCGTGTTCGGTTTCTCGAACACCCTGCACCGGGAATGTGTGGAATTGTTGACGACGGGAGCACGGTTTGGTGACATCCCGCCATCCGACCGGCTGCCCGCTTCGCCCGGTCAGGCGGGCTGATCCGCCGTCCGCGGCAGCGGATAGGCTTTGGCGCGATAGAGCCTGCGGATGTCACCGTGGACGAACCGCTCGCCGTCCACTTCCAACACGGTCATCGTCAGGCCGCCGGCGGGAAGCTGCTCCATGGCGAAGCGGATGGCCTTTGCCGCCGTCTTGAACCGGCGATAGTCCAGTTGCGGCCGGCTGCCGCGCCGCCTGGTGCCGATGTAGAGTTCGGCCGGCGCCGAATAATCGAACTTGTCGAGGGTGAGTGTCGCAGTAGTCATCATCCGTTGCCGCCGTGCGGCCTCTGTCGGTTCAACTTTCCGGTCCCGGCCGTGCGCCCATGTCGCACCTCAAGACGCGTGGCCGAGGCCACGCGCCGGCGATGGCGCCAGCACCACGCAGGACCGAGCGAAACGGGACACGCGCCCGAAAAAGGCTGCCCGAGCGGGGCAAAAAGGCGCGATCTTCCAATGATTTACATTACAGATGTGGGGGTTCGGGCACGGAATATCAAGCGCCTGCGAACAGAATGGGCGGACGGGTATTGCCGGGGCCGGGCGGGATCGAATTCAGCCCCTTTCATCGCGCAGACAGAATCACCAAATTGACGGCTCGCGGCCCTGCCTGTAAGAGGGCCGCTTCCCGGACACCCTGGGGTTCATCTGCTGGTTGGGGAGGTTGCCATGAGCACACAGGCCCTCTTCCAATTGGGGATGGACTTGGGACGCCCAAGCCCCGCCCAAAAGGAAGATTGCACAGTCCGCACAGACGGCCCGGACGAGGCGCACGAGCGGAAAGACTATTTCGTCGAACGCGACGGACGCCGGTTCGCCGGCACACACCTGATCGTCGACCTGGTGGACGCCGAGCGCCTCGACGACCTGGAGCACATCGACCGAACGCTGCGCGACTGCGTCGACGCGGCGGGCGCGACCCTGCTTCATATCCACCTGCACCACTTCACGCCGAACCATGGTGTCAGCGGAGTCGCGGTGCTGGCGGAGAGCCACATCTCGATCCACACCTGGCCGGAACGCGGGTTTGCCGCCCTGGACGTCTTCATGTGTGGGTCGGCGCGACCGGAAGCCTGCATCGACGTCCTGAAGCAGGCATTCCAGCCCGCCGAGATCGAGATCACGGAGCTGCTCCGGGGCGAGGGGGTATGAGCGGGGAGCGCTGGTTCAGCGAACGCATCGGCGGCGATGCCAGGGTCGATCTCAGGGCGGAGCGGGTGCTGCACGAGAGCGGGACCGGGCACCAGCACATGGTGCTGTTCGAGAATCCCCTGTTCGGCCGGGTGCTGATGCTGGACTCCGTCATCCAGACGACGACCGCCGACGAGTTCGTCTATCACGAGATGATCGTCCACGTGCCGGTGCTGGCACATGGCAGCGCCAGGCGCGTCCTCATCATCGGCGGCGGCGACGGTGGTTCGGCCGAGGAAGTGCTGAAGCATCAATCGGTGGAACGCGTGGTGCAGGTGGAGATCGATCCCTCCGTCATCGAGTTCGCCCGCACCTACCTGTCTGACATCCACCACGGTGCGTTCGACGACCCGCGCCTCGAACTCAAGATCGCAGACGGCGCCCGCTTCGTCGCCGAGACCGACGAGCGGTTCGACGTGGTGATCGTCGATTCCACAGATCCCTCCGGCCCGAGCCGGGTGCTGTACGAGCGGCCGTTCTTCGAGGCGGCCAGGCGGGCAATGACCGACGGCGGCGTGCTGGTCAACCAGTGCGCGGTGCCGTTCCAGGATGCCACGGCCCTGCGCGCGACGGCGAACGGCCTCGACGGCGTGTTCGCCGACCGGACCGCGTATCTCGCCTCGGTCCCCGCCTACTATGCCGGGCCGATGGCGTTCGGCTGGGGGAGCGACGACCCGGCGCTGCGCGAGGTGCCGGTCGAGACGCTCGCATCGCGGTTCGCGGCGGCCGGGTTCGCCACCCGGTACTACACGCCCGAGGTCCACAAGGCGGCATTCGCGCTGCCGCCCTACATCGGCGAGATCATCGCCGGCTGAACCGCGACCGCGCCCGGGCGGCGCGGGGGCAGGGGGGCGATGGACTGGTTCGCGCCCATCGACATCTATTGCGAGCGGACGGCGCCCGGCTTCTGGGACGAGCCGTTCAACGCGCTCACCAACGCCGCCTTCCTGATCGCCGCGGCCGCCGCCTACGCACGCGCCGGTGCGGAGGCGCGCCGCGACCCCGCCGTCATCGGGCTGACGCTGACGGTGGTCGCCACCGGCATCGGCAGCTTCCTGTTTCACACCTACGCGCAGGTGTGGTCGATGCTGGCCGATACCGGCGCCATCACGGTGTTCGTCTGCTGGTACCTGGGGTTTGCGCTCAGGCGCTTTCTCGCCGTGTCGTGGCCGCAAATGCTGCTGGCCGTGGCGGCCATGCTGGCGGCGGGCCTGGCGGCCGATCTCCTCGTCCCGCGCGGCACGCTCAACGGCAGCGTCGGCTACCTGCCGCCGCTCGCCGCGCTCGCCGCCGTCGGCGCCGTGCTCGCGCGGCGCGGCCATCCGGCCGCGGCGCACCTGGCCGTGGCGGCATGCGTGTTCGCCGTCTCGCTCGCCTTGCGGACCGTCGACAACGCCGTCTGCACGGCATGGCCGGCCGGCACGCACATGGCCTGGCACGTCCTCAACGCGCTGGTCCTGTTCCTGGCGCTCGACGCGGCGGCCAGATTCGGGGTGGCTGGGCGGACAGCCCGCGGTCGGGCAGGGTCTTCCGGATCCGCCTGACGGGGCAGGGCACCCCCCGCCCCGCGCCGGATCGCCGGCTGGCGGGACGGGGGCCGACGCGCCTCCCTGCCTTGTTCTGTGGCGCGCATGACCGGATGATGGACACGCGACTGCCGCACGTGCCGCAACAGCCACTCCCCCGCGTCAATGTGCCCGCATCTTTCCGGAAATCGGGCTGCTGCGGCCGGCCTCTGCCGCGTGTGCCCGGCGGCGATATTGGCAAACCTTTCTGCCGAAGGCAAGCCGGTGACACTGGGTGAATGACCAACCCGACCAGTCCGAGAAGCAAGGCATCGGGGGACCGACGATCAAGGCCGGACATCAACGCGAGGCGAATGTCGATGGGGCCGGCCGTCTCCGGCCGACCCCTTGAAGAAATTGGCTCCCCGGGCCGGACTCGGACCAGCGACCCAGCTCAGCAGGCTCTAGGAGCGTGTCTCTGCCCAGTAGCCGCCCAGGGAGAAAATCAGACAGCAGCAAGCAGGCGCGCGCGCTCACGCAATCCCGCTGGGCCACCTTGACTGTGATTCAAATCGTCGCGTCGGATTCCGTGCGCTGGCTCCTGCTCGGGCTAATCCATTCGCGTTAGAGAATCCGGTTTGTGGATCTCGGGAAAACGAGTAGTTGTCCGGCGCGCATGTGCGCTCCCATTTTGGGGGGCTGCCAAGTCGTCAGGCGTAGCAGCTTTCCTTGCACTCGGCGGGGGGGTTGACCCCCGCTTTCTTGTCAAACCCTTACTTCAAACCGAAAAGCGCGCGGGCTGACCTGGCGCCAATTGGCGCCAGGTCGGATGCTCAGGCTGCTCCGATCAAGCGGCAAATTTGCCGACCCAGATCCAATGAGCAGAAGCCTGAAGCGCCGCCATCTGACCGACGGCCAGCGGGCGATGGCGGCGGCGAAGCTGGCGAAACTCCCGGCGCACAGACTTCAAAAGGGTGCAAATTTGCCCCCCTTCTGCTTGATCGCGTGTCCTGGAATCGCCGCGTGCTTCCGGCGCGATCGGCTAGGTGCTTGTCGATGCTGGCCTTGGCCAAGGTTGGGGGATGAATGCGGAACACCGATCCCGCTGGAGGCGCCGCTGACGCGGAAATACTGCTCGGCAATGTGCATGAACCGGGCAAACAACCGCTACCGACGTGGGCGCGAACGCGCTGCCAAAGCCGCAATGCGCGCCAAATCAAACGCACAAGCCGGCGCCTAACAAAGCCTGAAAATGTAGACTGGCTGCAGATTGCAAGGAAAAAGGGGCTAGCTGGCTTCAGCTAACCCCTTGAAGAAGCTGGCTCCCCGGGCCGGACTCGAACCAGCGACCCAGCGGTTAACAGCCGCTTGCTCTACCAACTGAGCTACCGGGGATCAGGATGCCCGTCCGCTTCGGGACCGGCCATCTTGCCGCCTCATATACGATGCCCGAAGCCTATAGCAAAGCCCTCCGCGACAGGAAACCCCGTTTTCCGGTCAAATCGCGATGGTCAACCGCGGCGGCGGCCGGTAAAAGGCGCATCTTGTCCAGCCGCCCGGCCGTCACCAATTGTCGCCAATGGCTGAAATCCGGTTCGGTTCACGCTCCATGCCGCTCCCGGCAAACCGCGTCGCGCGGATCACCATCGGCGTCGTGCTGATCCTGCTGGGGTTGCTGGGCTTCCTGCCGGTGCTCGGCTTCTGGATGGTGCCGCTCGGACTGCTGATCCTGTCCGGCGACCTGCCGGCAGTGAGACGCTGGCGCCGGCGCCTGCTGGTGAGGTTCGGCGGCTGGCTCAAGCGCGAGCATCCCTCGGTCTGGCAGCGGGTGCAGCGCTTCTTCAACGGCAACGTGCCGAACGGCAACGGGAACGGCGTAGCGCGCTGACACCGGCAAAAGACGGGCGCAGGTTTGAGCAGCCTGGCGTGCCCGACAGTCTGCGACGGTGCCGGGCAGGGGATGATCAGGCGGCGCGGCGGTTGGCGGCGAGCTTCGCGTCGACCAGGTCGACGATCGCATCCACCCGATCGTTGTGCATGCCCCTGGCGGCGGCCACGGTCCGCACCAGGCAATCGACCCGCTCGACATGCGGCATGCCGGCATCGACCGCGCGGGCGACCGATGAGGGCTTCGCGAGCCCCTGGGCCGCCGCGGCATACTTCTCGAACGGAACGAGATCGTCCTCGGCGGCGCCGAGCGCCCGGCAGACCGCGCACACCCAGTCGTAGACCGCACGCGACTCCTCAAGGTCGGAATGCACCGCCTCGCGGATCGAGCGGGCGGGCCCGTCGCCGATGCAGCGATAGTTGCCGGTCAGCAGCATCGCCCACTTGGCCAGCGGCACGAACACCGACTCGTGCACCCTGAGCTTCACCGGCAGCTCGACGGCGCCGTCGCCGGGATCGAAGCGGACCGCCTCGATGCCGGCCTCCATGGCGCGCAGCATCGCCGTGTGGTCGTCGGACGGAAAGCGGGCCACCTTGAAGTTGGTCGGCAGGCTGACCTGCAGCACGTTGGGCGGCTCGCCCGGCGGCCGGAAGGCCTGCGGGTCGGGGCTCGCCAGCGTCATCAGGGCGGGGTCGAACCCGTCCCAGACGCCCGGATCGGTATAGCAGGGGCGGATACCGTCGATGTCGATCGCCGGCAGCCGCCTGAGGAAGGTGAGCGGCGGCATGTTCATGATCGACATGCACGGCACGCCGGCGGAGGCCGTTGCCGCCAGCAGCCGGCGCGGACCTTCGGCGCGGTACTGAGGTTCCTGCATGGCCAGCGCGACGAGGTCGAAATCGGCCGGCGACACCGCGTCGGGCGTGGCGGCCGACAGCTCGCCGCCGATGTCGCGCGAGCGGATGGTGACCAGGCCGTCGCGGCCCTTCACCGGCATCCGGACGACGATGCCCTCGGCATTGATCCGTTCGGCCTCGTCGGGCAGACAGGCAAGCGTCACCCGGTGTCCGGCCAGCAGCAGCTTGATCGCGAGCAGGGAGCCGTACGTGGCCCCCATTATCAGAACCGTGTAGCGTGCTTCCATGACCTGCACCCCAACCTTTCACCGGACAATATAGCGCCTGCGTTGCGGAGTTTCCCGTCGCAACCGGGGATTTTCCGTCATTCGAAACGCACGGCTCGCCACCTTGCGGAAAATGTCCGGCACCTGGACGGGGCGCGGAAGAGGCCCGGCGGGCAGGACGACGGGCCAGTCGGCGGCCTCGACGGGGCTCGATGGAGCCTCTTTCGCGATCGTGGTGCATGAGCCGAACCTCGTCCAACCAGTCCGCGGCGACCTCGCGGAACGACTGCGCCGTCCAAGGGTCCGTCAGCCGCGATACGGGAAAGCCGGGCCAACCATTCGGGTTGTCGGTCGAGAGCGAACCGGCGGCGTCCCGGAAGCGGTCGAGGAACAGGCGGCGCCGCTGGTCGGGGAGCACGCATCAAGCCTTGCACCGAAGACAGATCGGGCAGGCAGCATGGCCGCCGCATCCGCGGCGCCGGGTCAGAAACCGAATCAGCGGGTGGATGCAAGTCATTGTGTCCTTCCCGAGACATGGCTGACAGTTCATTCCGGACACATGGTTTACACAATCGGGCATTTGGGGAGCGACCCGGATGCCGTGGAAGGAGTGTAGACCCATGGACGAACGCCTCAGGTTCATCGCCCGGCTGCTCGAGGGAGAGAAGATGGCGTCGCTGTGCCGGGAGTTCGGCATCTCGCGGGTGACCGGTTACAAGATTTACGACCGCTACAGGGACTGCGGCCTGGACGGTTTGAACGACCGCAGCCGGCGGCCCTATCGGCAAGCCAACCGGCTGCCGTTCCAGATCGAGCGCTGCATTCTCGGCATCAAGCGCGAGCACCCGAGCTGGGGCGCGCCGAAGGTTCGCGACAAGCTGATCCGTCAGTTCCCGATGGTCAAGCCGCCGGCGGTCTCGACGGTTCACGCCGTGCTCGACCGCAACGGTCTGGTGACCCGCCGCAAGCGCCGCCGCTACAACCCGGAGCCGAACGGACTGTGGTGTGCGGACTACAAGGGCGAGTTCCGGCTCGGCAACAGACGCTACTGCTATCCGCTTACGATCACCGATCATTGCTCGCGCTATGTGCTGGCCTGCGAGGGCGTGGCGTCGACAAAGGCGGACTTCGCCTTCGCCGTGTTCGAAAGGGTGTTCAGGCAGTTCGGCCTGCCAGCCGCCATCCGCACCGACAACGGGACCCCGTTCGCCAGTCCCCATGCCCTGTTCGGACTGTCGAAGCTGTCGGTGTGGTGGCTCCGGCTCGGCATCCGGATCGAGCGCATCAGGCCAGGCAATCCGCAGCAGAACGGTCGCCATGAGCGCATGCATCTGACATTGAAGACGGAAACAACCAAGCCCGCCGCCTTCAACCTCCTGCAGCAGCAGGAGCGCTTCGACCGCTTCATCGAGGTTTACAACAACGAGCGGCCGCACCAGGCCCTCAAAGGCGCTTACCCGGGCGAGATCTATACACCCTCACCACGCGCCTACGCACCGCCCGAAGAACCCGACTATCCGTTCCACGACCGCACCGTGCGCGTCACCCGATGCGGACGCATCTGCATC
>CAZSNL010000075.1:0-13723 GCA_964608275.1 uncultured Hyphomicrobiales bacterium
GCAGATAGAGGATGACGCCGAGGATCCAGACCACCTCGCGCGGCGCCTTGTAGGAGCCGTAGTAGAGGCCGCGGAAGATGTGGATGTAGACGGCGATGAAGAACATCGACGCGCCGTTGGCGTGCAGGTAGCGGATCAGCCAGCCGTAGTTCACGTCGCGCATGATGTGCTCGACGCTGTTGAAGGCGAGCGACTCGTGCGGGACGTAGTGCATCGTCAGGACCACGCCGGTGACGATCTGGACCACCAGCATGAAGGTCAGGATGCCGCCGAAGGTCCACCAGTAGTTAAGGTTCCGCGGCGTCGGGTAGGCGACCATCGAGGTGTACGCCAGGCCGATGATCGGCAGGCGCTGGTCAAGCCACTTCTCGAACCGGGTTCTCGGGTGATACGTCGGATGTCCGATCATCTCGTCCGCCCCCTCAGCCGATCCTGATCCGGGTATCGGAAATGAACTCATATTCCGGCACCGGCAGGTTTTCCGGCGCCGGTCCCCTGCGGATGCGGCCGGAGGTGTCGTAGTGCGAGCCGTGGCAGGGGCAGAACCAGCCGCCGTAGTCGCCCTGCTCGCCGAGCGGCACGCAGCCGAGGTGGGTGCAGACGCCGATCATGACGAGGTAGGCCTCGTTGATGGTCCGGTTCTCGTCGGTCGCCGGCTCGTTGGCGGGCAGGTTGGCGTTGCGCGCCAGCCGGTCGGGCAGTTCGTCGAGGCTGGTCGCGCGGGCGGCCTCGATCTCCTCGCGCGTGCGATGGCGCACGAAGACCGGATTGCCGCGCCAGTTGACCGTGATCGACTGGCCCTCGGCGATTGGCGCGAGATCGACCTCGATCGAGGCCAGGGCCAGCACCGAGGCGTCGGGGTTCATCTGGTCGATGAACGGCCACGCCGTCGCCGCAAGCCCGACGGCGGCAACGGATCCGGTGGCGATGTAAAGAAAGTCCCGACGGGTCGGTTCGGACGTATCGGATACTGCCACTGCTCGTTCCCCTTGAGAGCCCCCTCCTGCCTGCCGCGGCTCCAGCGACGCCCTCTCCGCCAGACTGTCCTCCCGGCAGGTGTAGCACCCGTGCCGCGCCCGTTTGCTTCGTCGGCGGCGGGACGGCTTCACTCCTCCTGGACGGCGCGGCAGGCGGTCCCTGAACCCGGCAAAATTGCGGCTCCTTTTTGCACTGTTGCCCCACCTTGTCCAGCCTCTATCCCGGTTCCGGCAAAATGTCGCATTATGGCAATGCGCCGCATGGCCCGGATTGCGGCCGGAGGCTACGACGACACCTGATGACGGACGGCCGCACACACGAAACCGAGGCGAGGCGGGGCCGCGCGCGGGCCTGGTTCGAGGCCCTGCGCGACGATATCTGCGCCGCCTTCGAGGCAATCGAGGACGACCTCGAAGGAGGGCCACTGGGCGATCGCGCTCCCGGGCGTTTCGAGCGCACGCCATGGACCAGGCCCGAAGGCGGCGGCGGCGTGATGGCGATGATGCGCGGCCGGGTGTTCGAGAAGGTGGGGGTCCACGTCTCCACCGTGCACGGCACGTTTTCCGAGGAATTCCGCGGCAGCATCCCGGGCGCCGGGGACGATCCCCGGTTCTGGGCCTCGGGCATCTCGCTGATCGCCCACATGCACAACCCCCACGTCCCGGCGGTGCACATGAACACGCGAATGGTGGAGACGACGAAGTGGTGGTTCGGCGGCGGTGCCGACCTGACGCCGGTGCTTTCCGCCCGCCGCACGCAGGACGATCCCGATACCGTCGACTTTCATGCCGCCATGAAGGCCGCGTGTGCGCCGCACCCGCAGATCGACTATGAACGCTTTCGCGCCTGGTGCGACGAGTACTTTCATCTGCCGCACCGCGGCGAGCCGCGCGGCATCGGCGGCATCTTCTTCGACTATCTCGATACCGGCAGCTGGGCCGACGACTTCGCCTTCGTCCAGGACGTCGGCCGGGCGTTTCTCGACGTCTACCCGAGGCTCGTCCGCCGCAACATGAACACGCCGTGGACCGCCGCCGAGCGCGAGGAACAGCTGGTGCGCCGCGGCCGCTACGTGGAGTTCAACCTGCTCTACGATCGCGGCACGCTGTTTGGCCTCAAGACCGGCGGCAATGTCGAGGCGATCCTGTCGTCGCTGCCGCCGGAAGTGAAGTGGCCGTGACGGTGCCGAGGCCACCTGCGGCCGCCTGAGGGCCTGCTTCCGCCGCCATGCGGCGGCACGTGGGGCGCAATACGGCTTGCCCCGCCGCGCGCGGCGGACTAGAGCCCGCCAATGCGGGCTGCGGGCATCTTCGCTTCCATGGAACGCGGGCAGGTCAGGAACCTGATCGCCGCGGTCGCCTGCCTGACGGTGTTCGACGTTGCGATGGGGATCACCTTTCCCCTGCTGAGCCTCATTCTCGAGGCGCGCGGCATTGACGAGCACCTGATCGGGCTCAACGCCGCCATGGGCCCCATCGGCATCATCGTCGCCGGCCCGCTGGTGCCGGTCCTTGCCCGTCGTTTCGGGACGGTGGCGCTGGCACGCGGGCTGGCGCTGATGACGGCCGCCGTGCTGGTGCTGCTGCGCCTGTTTCCCGACCTCGGCCTGTGGTTCGTCCTCCGGTTTTTCCTCGGCGCCGGGGCCGGCTGCCTGTTCGCGATATCGGAATCGTGGATCGTCCAGTTCGCCGAAGGCCCCTACCGGGGCCGGATCATCGCCGTCTACACCTCGATCCTGTCGGCGGGATTCGCCATCGGGCCGTTCATTATCCCGCTGACCGGCGTCGAGAGCTGGACGCCGTTCATCCTCGGCGTCGGGCTGATGGTCGCCGCCTACGTGGTGATGGGCCTGATCGGCGCGCCGACCCAGACGATGACGGAAAAGGAGCGGTCGTCGTTCTGGGGCTTCTTCTTCCGCGCCCCGGTGTTGCTGGCCGGCGTCGGGGTATTCGCGATCCTCGACGCGGCGACGCTGTCGTTCCTGCCGATCTACGGCCTGCGCAAGGGACTCGACCTCGCCACGGCATCGATCGCGCTGGGGGTGATGATCGGCGGCAACGTGTTTTTGCAGATCCCGATCGGCTGGCTCGCCGAACGCTTGCCGCGGCCGCTGGTGATGACCGGATGCGCGGTCGTTGCCGCGGCCTCGCTGTTCGCGCTGCCGGCGGCGATGGGAACGGTGTGGATGTGGCCGCTGGTGATGAGCGCGGGGGCGGCGGGGTTCGGCGTCTACACGGTGTCGCTGTTCATCCTCGGCGAGCGGTTCTCGGGGCTGTCCCTCGTCGCCGGCTCCGCCGCCTTCGCCTCGATGTGGGGGTTCGGCGGCATCGTGGGGCCGCCGATCGCCGGCAACGCCATGCAGGTCTGGGGACCGGATGCGCTGCCGATCGGCCTCGGCATGCTGTACGTCTGCTACGCCGCCGCCGTGGTGACCCGCGCCGTGCAGCGCGCCGGCCGCTGATAACGCCAGCGCCGGCGATCTTGCCACGGATTGGCCCAAATCGAACGCTACCCCGACCGCGCACCGGGAACTGGGACCAATGGCCACAGGACCGGATGCAGGTGCGAAGCGGGGTTGACCGCCACTGTGCCATCGCCTAATCGCAGCGCGATGCTGCGGATGCGCGGGTGCATCGCGGTCGACGATCGCCAGGACGATCGAGGGGACTTCTTCCTCTACGTCACATTCGACACATGACGGGGCGGTGCCCGGGGAATTGCATGCGCAACGCCCGGGCTGTCACTCCCCATGGGGTCGGTCAACTTTGGGAGTGACCACTATTATGCTGAAGACACCGGATTCGCCGATGGACAAGGTCCGAGAGCTCTACCTCTCGCCGATCGAAGCCGAGCTCGCACGCAAGGATGCCCGGGAAATGCGGTCATGGGACCTTACCGAGCGCCAGCTCTGCGATATCGAGATGCTTCTGTGCGGTGCATTCGCTCCGCTCGACGGGTTCCTGACGGAAGCCGCCTACGAGAGCGTATGCGAGCGGATGCGGCTGCCGGACGGCGCGCTGTGGCCGATGCCGATCACGCTCGACGTCTCGCAGGAGTTCGGCGACGAGACACGGCCCGGTGACCACATCGCGCTGCGCGATCCGGAAGGCGTGCTGATTGCCATCCTCGAGGTGAGTGACGTCTGGACGCCGGACAAGAAGCGGGAGGCCGAGCGCGTGTTCGGCACCACCGATCCCACCCATCCGGCCGTCCACTACCTCAACTACACGGCCGGCCCGGTCTACCTCGGCGGCAAGCTCAAGGGCGTCGAGGCGCCGATCCACTACGATTACCGGCAGCACCGCCACACGCCGAACGAGCTGCGGGCGCTGTTCCAGAAGTGGGGCTGGCACAAGGTGGTCGCGTTCCAGACCCGCAACCCGCTGCACCGTGCCCACCAGGAGCTGACGCTGCGGGCGGCCCGCGAATGCCAGGCCAACCTCCTCATCCATCCGGTGGTCGGGCTGACCAAGCCGGGCGACATCGACCACTTCACCCGGGTGCGCTGCTACGAGCAGATCCTCAAGACCTACCCGGAGCAGACCACGACGATGAGCCTGCTCCACCTGGCCATGCGGATGGGCGGGCCCCGCGAGGCGGTGTGGCACGCGCTGATCCGCAAGAACTACGGCGCGACGCACTTCATCGTCGGCCGCGACCACGCCGGCCCCGGCAAGGACTCCGAAGGGAAGCCGTTCTACGGCCCCTACGACGCGCAGGAGATGGTGGCGAAGTACCAGGACGAGATCGGCATCCAGCTGGTCCCGTTCAAGCAGATGGCCTACGTCCAGGACCGGGCCCAGTACGTGCCGGCGAACGAGGTCAAGGAAGGCGAGACCGTCCTCGACATTTCCGGCACCGAATTGCGCCGGCGCCTGCGCGAGGGCCTCGACATTCCGGAGTGGTTCTCCTACCCGGCGGTGATCGAGGAGCTGCGCAAGACCCATCCGCCGCTGCACGAGCGCGGCTTCACGGTGTTCTTCACCGGGCTGTCCGGCTCCGGCAAGTCGACCATCGCCAACGCCGTGATGGTAAAGCTGATGGAGATGGGCCAGCGGCCGGTGACGCTGCTCGACGGTGACATCGTGCGCAAGAACCTGTCGTCGGAGCTCAACTTCTCCAAGGAGCACCGCGACCTCAACATCCGCCGCATCGGCTTCGTCGCCAGCGAGATCACCAAGAACGGCGGCGTGGCCATCTGCGCGCCGATCGCACCCTACGCCGCGACCCGGCGCGAGGTGCGCAACATGATCGAGAAGGTCGGCGGACAGTTCGTCGAGGTTCACGTGGCGACGCCCATCGAGGTCTGCGAGGAGCGCGACCGCAAGGGCCTCTACGCCAAGGCGCGGGCCGGCCTGATCAAGGGCTTCACCGGCATCGACGACCCCTACGAGGTGCCGGAAAAGCCGGAACTTCGCATCGACACCGTCGACATCTCGCCGGACGAGGCGGCCCACCAGGTCATCCTCAAGCTGGAAAGCCTCGGTCTGATCCGCTAGGCGGCGCGACCACGGACGGACTGCGACGGGCGGCCCATCGGCCGCCCGTCGTGTCTTCACCTTTCCATCTGTTGCCCGGCCGGTGGTGCCGGAACGTCCGGCCTAGCGGCCGGCGTACGTTCCGCTGTGGTCGCCGACGAACGGATTGGTCCGGCGCTCCTCGCCGAAGGTCGAACCGGGGCCGTGACCGCAGATGAAGCTGATGTCGTCGCCGAGCGGGAACAGCTTTTCGCGGATCGACCGAATGAGGGCGTCGTGGTTGCCGCCGGGCAGGTCGGTGCGGCCGATCGAACCACGGAACAGGACGTCGCCGACGAGGGCGAAGCGGGCCGCCTCGTTGAACAGGACGATGTGGCCGGGGGTGTGCCCCGGACAGTGATAGACGGCGAAGACGAGCTCTCCGATGGTGACGGTGTCGCCTTCGTCGAGCCAGCGGTCCGGCGTTACCGCGCGGGCACCGACCAGTCCGTACTCGCGCCCCTGCTGTTCCAGGCCGTCCAGCAGGAACCGGTCGTCGCGATGCGGGCCCTCGATCGGCACCGCCAGCGCCTCGGCGAGTTCCGCCGCACCGCCGGCGTGGTCGATGTGGCCGTGGGTCAGCACGATCTTCTCCACCTTGGCCTGGTGCTCGTCGATGACGCGGCGGATCGTCGGAACGTCGCCGCCGGGATCGACCACCGCGCACCGTTCCGTCGCTGCGCACCACACGAAGGTGCAGTTCTGCTGGAACGGCGTGACGGGCAGGATCGCCACCCTGAGGTCCGCCATGGACGTCTCCTTCATCGCGATGCCAATGGGTCCCGTCCTTAACGTACCGGCGGCCGCGGATGCAACCGCGGTCCCGCCAGGCTAAGGTGCATCGCAAACATGATCACCACAGCGGGGGGTTGAGACGATGACGCAGAACCGGACGGTACGACTGCAGCGAAGGCCAGTCGGTCAGGTCCGACGCGATGATTTCATTATCGCCGACGAACCGGCGCCGGAGCCGGGCGACGGCGAGTTCCGCGTCCGGATCGAGTATGTCTCGCTCGATCCGGCGATGCGCGGCTGGGTGGCGGAGGGCCGTTCCTACGTCGAGCCGGTCGTCATCGGTGACGTGATGCGCGGCTTCGCAGCGGGCCGCGTCGACGTCTCCAGGCACCCCGACTTCAGGCCCGGCGACGCGGTGGCCGGGTTGTTCGGCGTCCAGTGGTACGCGATCTCCAACGGCCGCGGCGTCGAGCGCGCCGATACCGGACTGGCGCCGCTCGAGGCCTGGATCGGCGGCCTCGGAATGCCCGGCAAGACCGCCTACTTCGGCCTCCTCGACGTCGGACAACCGAAGGAGGGAGAGACGGTGGTGGTGTCGGCGGCTTCCGGCGCCGTCGGCTCCGTCGTCGGGCAGATCGCCAGGCTGAAGGGCTGCCGAGTGGTCGGTATCGCCGGTGGTCCGGAAAAGTGCGCCTACGTGACGGACGACCTCGGCTTCGACGCCTGCGTCGACTACAAGGGCGGCAACCTGGCAGACGCTCTGAAGACGGCGTGCCCGGATGGCATCGACGTCTATTTCGAGAACGTCGGCGGCGAGATCCTCGACACCGTGTTGGCGCAGATGAACCGGTTCGGCCGCATACCGGTGTGCGGGCTCATCTCGACCTACAACAGCACCGAACCGCCATCGGCGCCGCGCAACCTGCGTTCGATCCTCGTCAACCGGCTGCGCGTCCAGGGGTTCATCGTGTTCGACTTCATCAAGCGCTATCCCGAGGCGGCCGCGGCCCTCGCCGGCTGGCTCAGGGAAGGCAAGCTGAAGTTCCGGCAGGACGTGCGCGATGGGGGCCTCGAGGCGTTTCCCGACGTCCTCAACCTCCTGTACACCGGCGGCAATTTTGGCAAGCTCGTGCTCAGGCTGTGAGCGGGCTTTCGGTCAGTTGAACGCGGCGTGGCGGACCGGGTCCGGCAGCGAGCGCGACGGCGCCATGGCGGTTACGCAGCTTTCCTGCACCACCGACCATGACGTGTTGTTGAGGACGCGTTCACAGCGGCGCAGCTTGTCGGCGATGCACGCCACTTCGCCCAGTCGGTAGTCGTTGCCGCGGAACCTGCAGGTGCATGGGACGACCGGCTGCACGCCGCGGCGGGTGATGGCTGGGTCTTCGGCCGCGTCAGGCGTTCCGCCGCCCGCCAGGAGCATCGCTCCGGCGAGGAGCAGCAGTATCGCCCGTGTGCTTGTCATGGTCTGAGCCGCCAGGGGCCTTGTCCGCCGGCATCATAGCACGGCCGGGCACCACGACCAATCACATGCTGTCATGCGCGGTCGGCCGGATGCGTGGCCGACGTTCACCGCACGGGTGGCAGCACCAGCGTGCGGGCCCGGCACTGACGGGCCTCGTTGGCGCCGCAGGCGCGCGGCTCCAGGTCGTCGCCGAAGCACAGCCGGATGCCGCGCAGCGCCGCGCGGTCGCGCCGGTTGCCGCAGTCGACCGAGATCATGTCCGGCCGCAGCCACGGATTGGCGGCCACGAAGTCCCGCTCAAGGTCGTCCGGCGTGGTAACGACTGGGGTCGACGGCGTGCGATAGCGATCGGGGATGCGTATCCGCTCGTACAGCGCGCGGGTTTCGGCGAAATAGTCGTCGGGGTCCATCCCCGCACAGGTGCCGTGCTTGCGCCACTGGTGGATCACGAGATTGCGCGAGGGCATGATGTCGAGCATGGAGCGGACGACCTCTTCCGGGACCCAGGTCCGGCCGGTGGCACAGAACTCCGGCCATCCCCGTTCATGCTGCGGCCACAGCCCGTGGACGACGAAGGCATGGCGCCGGTCGGCGGCGCATTGCTGCCTGTTGTCGCGGCCGTCCGGTGAGGCGCAGTAGGTGGGGCTCCACGACAGCGCAAGCACGAGATAGTCAAACGGGGCGTCGGCGGAACTCCTCGCGGCTCCGGCGACCGTTGCGGCGGCTAACGCCATGACCAGGCATGAGGCGAGCAGGCGCGGACTGCGATGCATTCGTGATGTCCCCGAAATTGTCTAAAATTTAACCCGATCGGCCGACACTTTGGCGCGTCGTCTTGCCGCCTGGATCGAACCCGGCAAGGCACCACCTCATTCTTTGTGCAGGCGATGCCGCGCGCAAGCCTGCGGGAAGCTCGAGTGCGGAGTGTGAGTGATGATGGCCGAGACCGCCACGGCGGACACCGGAAAGCCGAAGGGCAGCAACCAGGAGTGCGAGGACCGGCGCAAGGACGATCCGCGGAGCGCCGCCAGAGCCGCCTCGCGTGAGCGGACCGACGCCGAGAGCAGCGGCCGCACGCCAGCCTGGTATCAGCGCCTGTTTCACTAGTAGGCGCGCCCACTGAAGCCGGGACCGGCGGATCGCTTCGCCGGTTGCCGGCACGCATGCGTGCTCGATGACGGAAAATTCCTGCGACAACGGAATCTCAACCGGTTTGCGCTAGGGTGTTCCGAGCGGTCGGGGAGGGGGACCCCATCGAAGGGCCGCATAAAAGGGGGGTGTGCGTATGCGTAGGTTCCTGCCTCTGCCCGTATTCGTGTTCGGGTTCGCCTGTGTCGCCGTTCCGACGTCCCAGGCTGACGACTTCGCCAGCTATCAGACCGTGGCCAAGGGCTGGCGCATCGAGCAGAATTGCACCCATCTCAGTTCGCCTGAACATGACGAGCTCGGCTCCTATGCGGTGGCAACCGAGCTTGCGATCATCGGCACCGCGGGCGCGGATCGTGTCCGGAAGGTGATCGAGGAGAGTTCCGCAACGGCGCAGGCCGTCGCCTGCGGCCCCGCGACGGAGCGGCAGGTCAGCGAGGCGCTCGCCGAAGGCCGCTCGTTCGCCGAGCGGAAGAAGGCGGTAGCCGCGGCGCCGGCGCCCGCGCCACGGCGGCCCAGGCGCTCGGTGGCCGCAGCGACGCCGGATCCGGCCGACAGCGAGGTACGCAGCCGGCTGGTCGAAGGGGAACGGGAGGTCGGCCTGCGACGCTTCGAGGCACAGGCCGAAGCCTACCTGGTCGAGCGGCGGTGCCGGCACCTCGACTACCGGGACGCGCAGGATTTCTGGGAATTGGTGGTGGAGCGGCAGAAGGCGATGATCCGCCAGTTCGGTACGCGCGCGGTGTCCGTGGCCAAGCGCAGGGCCGAGGCGGCGGCGGCGCAAACGACCGTCTGCACCCCGGCGACCCGGCGGTTGGTGCAGACCGGGTACGCCAACGCCCGGCGGTACGCGGGCATGCGGTGACCGGCGCCGCACGCTGGGCGCCGGGCACCACCCGTTCGTATTACTCGCCGAGCTGGAGGTTGACTGCCTGCGGTCCCTTGCCGCGCGGATCGGGCTGGGTTTCGAACGTCACCCTGGTGCCGTCCTCCAGCGGGGGAAGGCCGGAGCGTTCGATCGCCTTTATGTGGACGAAGACGTCCTTGCCGCCGTCATCCGGCGTGATAAAGCCGAAACCGCGCGCGTGGTTGAAAAACTTGATGACACCATTCTGCCGCATGGAGCAGGCTCCCTTCGTTAGATGCACTGGAACTCGGGAGGACGCGACCTCTCGTGCGGGCAGGCGTGTGTCGATTGTGGGGAATCGCAAAGTGAAGCGGCTGACCGCGCTTTGGGGGTAAGTCTTCGCCGGATCCTTAAACCTTGCCTTGATGGCGGTGCGCCTTCTTTATGCGCCCAAACGTCGCAGAGGGCAATCCTGAATCGGACTCTGCCGCCGCACGGTGATGCCGGCGGTTAACCGGACATTGAAGACGTCGGAACTCCCGCAAGGCGGCCAAATCTGGTAAGGGAAGCCCGCGAAGGCAACAGGGGACCGGCCGGTCGCGGCCGTGCGAGACGCATGGAACTGAGAAGCCGAATGGACATCAAGGGCCTGATCCGGACCATCCCGGACTACCCCAAGGCCGGCATCCAGTTCCGCGACATCACCACGCTCATAGCCGATCCGGTCGGCTTCCGCGCCGCGATCGACGAACTCATATGGCCGTTCCTGCGTGGCCAGATCGACCATGTTGCGGGCATCGAGGCGCGCGGCTTCATCCTCGGCGGCGCCGTCGCCCACGAACTCGGCCGCGGCTTCGTGCCGATCCGCAAGAAGGGCAAGCTGCCGTGGAAGACGATCGGCAAGGAGTACAGCCTCGAGTACGGCGTCGACACCGTCGAGATCCACGCCGATGCCATCGGCCGCGGAGACAAGGTACTGCTGATCGATGATCTGATCGCGACCGGCGGAACGGCGAACGCGGCCATCGACCTCATCCAGGAATCGGGCGGCGAGATCGTCGCCGCCGCCTTCGTGGTCGACCTGCCGGCGCTCGGCGGGGCCGACCGGCTGCGGAAAAAGGGCGTGAAGGTGCACACGCTGGTCGAGTTCGAGGGGGAATAGTGCTCGTCGACGGCCGCCCCTACCGGTCGATCTGGGTGGAGGACGACGGCTACTCGGTCGCCATCATCGACCAGACCCGGCTGCCGTTCCGGTTCGAGACGGTGCGGCTCGCCACCCTCGAGGATGCCGCACGGGCGATCGAGACCATGCAGGTGCGCGGTGCGCCGCTGATCGGTGCCACCGCCGCCTACGGCGTCTGCCGCGCGCTGGTCGACGACCCGTCCGACGAAGGGCTGGATCGGGCGGTGGAACGGTTGCGGCGCACCCGGCCGACCGCCGTCAACCTCGCCTGGGCGCTGGCGGAAATGGTGGCCGCGGTGCGCAACCGGCCGCGCGGCGAACGCGTCGATGCCGCCTACGCCCGCGCCGCCGAGATCGCCGACGCCGACGTCGAGACCAACCGCAGCATCGGCCGCCACGGCTGCCGGCTGATCGAGGCGGCGGCGGAGCGGAAGTCTGGTGGCCGGGTCAACGTGCTCACCCATTGCAACGCGGGCTGGCTTGCCACCGTCGACTGGGGAACGGCGCTGGCGCCGATCTACATGGCCCATGACAGCGGCATCGACGTTCACGTGTGGGCCGACGAGACGCGGCCGCGCAACCAGGGCGCCGCGCTGACCGCCTGGGAACTCGGCCGGCACGGAGTGCCGCACACCGTCATCGCCGACAACGCGGGCGGGCACCTGATGCAGATCGGCGCCGTCGACCTGTGCATCGTCGGCACCGACCGGACGACGGCGTGCGGCGACGTCGCCAACAAGATCGGCACCTACCTCAAGGCGCTCGCCGCGCACGACAACGGAGTACCGTTCTACGTGGCGCTGCCGCACTCGACCATCGACTGGAGCATCGAACACGGCCGCGACATCCCGATCGAGGAACGCGATGCGGAGGAGGTGACCCACATCTGGGGCCAGCGCGACGACGGTTCGGTGGAGCGGGTCCGCATCGCCGCTCCGGGAAGCCCGGCCGCCAATCATGCGTTCGACGTGACGCCGGCGCGCCTCGTCACCGGGCTCATCACCGAGCGCGGTGTGTGCCCGGCAAGTCGCGAAGGCCTGCTGGAGCTCTATCCCGAGCGACGGGGCGGGTAACGGTGGCGATGACCGAGGCGGAGCTGCGCCGGCAGGTGGTGGAAACCGCGCAGGCCATGCAGGCCCGCGGGCTCAGCCCGCAGCGCTCCGGCAACGTCTCGGCGCGGGTTGCCGACGGCATGGTGATCACGCCGAGCGGGCTGCCGTTCGAGACCCTGGATGCCGGCGACGTGGTGCGGCTTGCGCTCGACGGAAGCGTCGTCGACGGCGCCCGCAAGCCGTCCAGCGAGTGGCGGCTGCACGCGGCCGTGTACCGCGCCAGGCCGGAGGTGGCGGCCGTGGTCCACTGCCATTCGCCGAACGCCACCGCGGTCGCCTGCACGCGGCGGCCGATCCCGGCATTCCACTACATGGTCGCCGTCGCCGGCGGCGTCGACATTCCGTGTGCGGCGTATGCGACCTTCGGCACCGAGGCGCTGGCAGCCGCCGCCTGCGCCGCGCTCGCCGACCGCAGCGCCTGCCTGCTGGCCAACCACGGCCAGCTTGCGACAGGCGCCGATCTGGCGGCGGCGCTGGAGCTTGCCGCCGAGGTCGAAACGCTCGCCACCCAGTACCGCGCCGCGCTGGCGATCGGTGACGTCCACGTGCTGAGCGACGCGGAAATGCAGCGCGTCCTCGACGCCTTCCGCAGCTACGGCCAGCGGGGACAGGACGGCTGAACACATGCCGCCCGGCCGCACGCCGGCGGCAGCGCTTCGGCGGCGCGGCGGTGGCAATCCGGCGGCGGCACGGCGACGCCGGCGGCAACCATCGGGCAGCGCCGGCTTTAGCCCACACGGCGTGAAACCGCCGCTTGTGCGGTTCCGGCAAATCTGGCAATGTGCGCAATAATAGGACAGCATGGTTGTCCTATTGTGGCCGTCTGGCAACGCGCCGGGATCGCGCCTGGCGCCGGGGGCAAGACGGCCCGGCTCAACGAGACACGGGTTGGGGATCGAACACCGGCGCGCGGGCAACCCGCGCCGGAAGACCGGACGCCGGGCGACCGGTCCCGCCGGCTCGGAGGCGAAACGGGGCGCAGGCGATGAAACCAGGACGACAGGTCACGGGCGGGTCCGCCCGCCAGCAGCGTGCCGGACTGCCGCGCGCGCAGGGGCTGTACGACCCGGCGCTCGAACACGATTCCTGCGGCATCGGCTTCGTCGTCAACATCCGCGACGAGAAGAGCCGCAAGATCGTAGAGGACGGGCTCCTGATCCTGCAGAACCTCGCCCATCGCGGCGCCGTCGGTGCCGACCCGAAGGCGGCGGACGGCGCCGGCATCCTGGTCCAGCTGCCGCACGCGTTCTTCGCCGCCGAGGCGGAGCGGCTCGGCTTCGCGCTGCCGGGGCCGGGCGACTACGGCGTCGGCCAGCTGTTCATGCCGCGCGATCCGGGCCTGTGCGCGGAGATCGTGCACATCTGGGAGCAGACCGCGCGCGAGGAAGGCCTCGAGGTGATCGGCTGGCGCGAGGTGCCGGCCGACAATTCGGTGCTCGGCGAGACCGTCAAGCCGAGCGAGCCGGCCCACCGGCAGGTGTTCATCGCCCGCACCGGCGCCTGCGCCGACGAGCCGACGTTCGAGCGCAAGCTCTACGTCACCCGCAAGGTGGTCTCCAACCGGGTCTACGCGCTTGCCGACGGCGCGCTCACCGCCGACGACTACTACTGCGTGTCCTGCTCGGCGCGGACCGTTGTCTACAAGGGCCTCGTGCTCGCCCAGAGCCTCGGCACCTACTATCCGGATCTCGGCGACCCGCGGTTCGTGTCGGCGATCGCCCTCGTTCACCAGCGGTTCTC
>CAZSNL010000076.1:0-13673 GCA_964608275.1 uncultured Hyphomicrobiales bacterium
CCGTGGGCATTTCCGGCGCCATCCAGCACCTTGCTGGCATGAAGGATTCCAAGGTGATCGTCGCCATCAACAAGGATGAGGAAGCGCCGATCTTCCAGGTTGCGGATTACGGGCTCGTGGCCGACCTGTTCAAGGCGCTGCCCGAGCTCGACGAGGAACTTGCCAAGGCCGGCTACTGAGCCAACGATCGCCGATCGGCCCGGCCTGCGGCCAAACGGGAAAGACGGGACTACGATGCAGATTCGCAAGATTGGCGTCATTGGTGCCGGTCAGATGGGCAACGGCATCGCGCATGTCTGCGCGCTGGCCGGAATGGAGGTGGGGCTGAACGACCTGTCGCGGGACCGGATCGAGGCGGCACTGGCCACCATCAACGGCAATCTCGCCCGTCAGGTCAAGTCCGGCCGGATCACCGAGGAGGACCGCAAGGCCGCGCTCGAGCGCATTTCGATCGTCGAGTCGCTCGAGGGTTTCGACGATTACGACCTCGTCATCGAGTCGGCGACCGAGGACGAGAACGTCAAGCGGCAGATCTTCAAGGAGTTGTGCCCGGTCCTGCCGCCGACGACGCTTCTGGCAACCAATACCTCCTCGATCTCGATAACCCGGCTCGCCGCCGCCACCGACCGGCCGGAGCGGTTCATGGGCATCCATTTCATGAACCCGGTGCCGGTGATGGAACTGGTGGAGCTGATCCGCGGCATCGCGACCGACGAGGAGACGTTCCGCACGGTGTCCGAATTCGTCCACCGGCTGGGCAAGACCACGGCGGTGGCGGAAGACTTCCCAGCCTTCATCGTCAACCGCGTCCTGCTGCCGATGATCAATGAGGCGGTCTACACGCTGTACGAAGGCGTCGGCTCCGTCGAGGCGATCGATACCGCGATGCGGCTCGGCGCCAATCACCCGATGGGGCCGCTGCAACTCGCCGATTTCATCGGCCTCGACACCTGCCTGTCGATCATGCAGGTGCTCTACGAAGGGCTCGCCGATTCCAAGTACCGGCCGTGCCCGCTGCTGGTGAAGTACGTCGAGGCCGGCTGGCTCGGCCGCAAGACCAAGCGCGGCTTCTACGACTACCGGGGCGACACGCCGGTCCCCACCCGCTGAAGCGCGCAGCGCCGCTTCACGCCCGGCGTTTTTGATCGGGCGCAAGGCTGACGTCCGCTGCGGCCTGTACCGTCTGCGAAGGTTCCGTTCCTCGAAGGAGGAAGACATGATCGCAGACACGACGCCACCGTCCGGAGCCGAAGGCCATGGCCCGGCAACCACCATCGGCTGGAGCGACCCGCAGCTCGTCGCAGGCGGCAGGTTGACGCGGTGGGATGTCCATCTCCGGCTGTTCGGCAACATGATGGAGCGCTTCGCCGTGCCGTCCGTCGACACGCTCTCCCCGCGCCAGCTCGCGCAACTGCGCGCGGCGATGAAGCGCTGCGCCGCCTGCCCGTCGGTGTCGCGATGCGAGCTGTGGATGGCGTCCACGCGGGGCATTCGCGGCGCCGACGCGTTCTGCCCCAACGCCGCGGCCTTCGCCCGGCTCGCCCTGCGCGAGGCGCCGCGCGCCTGAGCGTCCGCCGGCCCGGCTCCGGCAGGGGGACCGGTCAGCCGCCCTGGTTCGGCAGCTCGCCGGCGATGGCGGCCCGGACCAGGCGCTTCGCCTCCTCCGCGTCCCATTCCGCCGGCCCCAGCAGGCGGCCCAGCTCGCGACCGTCGCGCCCGATCAGCAGCGTCGCCGGCAGGCCTTGCGCCTTCAGGTCGAACATCGCCTTTCCGGTCGCATCGACGTAGAGTGCAAGCGAGTCCGCGCCGACTTCCTCGAGGAAGGCCCCCGACGCCTCCCTGCCCTTGCGGTCGACGCTCAGGGCGACGACCTCGAACGCGTCGCCGCCGAGTTCGTCCTGCAGCCGGTCGAGCGCCGGCATTTCCTCGCGGCACGGCCCGCACCACGTCGCCCACAGGTTCACGAGCGCCACCCGCCCCTGCCAGTCGGACAGGCTGCGGGCGGCACCGCTGCCGTCCTCGAAGGTGACGTCGGCGACCGCTTCCGGCGTCCGTCTGATGACGAAATTGGCCACCGCACCGGTGGAATAGCCGCTGCCGGCGGCCCGGTTTGCCGCTTCGCCTGCGGTTTGGTCGTTGCGGTCGGCGGGAACCATTGCGTATATGGCCCCCATCGTCACGGCAACGGCGATGACGGCGGCGGCAACCGGCCACCGCCTGCCGGTAATGCGGAACCTGTCGTCGTTGAACATTCGTCTGAGGCAGCCTCGCGCTACTGGGTGGTCGACATGAGCAATGAAATGTGGGGCGGTCGCTTCAGCGCCGGCCCCAGTGCCATCATGGAGGAGATAAACGCCTCCATCGAGTACGACAAGCGGCTGTACGCCCACGACATCCGCGGCTCGAAGGCGCACTGCGAGATGCTCGCCGCCACCGGCATCATCACCCGCGAGGATGCCGACCGCATCCTCGACGGGCTGGATCGGGTGCTGGCGGAGATCGATGCCGGCAGCTTCGCCTTCTCGCGTGCCCTCGAGGACATCCACATGAACGTCGAGGGACGGCTGGCGGAGCTGGTCGGCCCGGTGGCCGGACGCCTGCACACCGCCCGCTCGCGCAATGACCAGGTGGCGACCGACTTCAGGCTGTTCGTGCGCGACCGCATCGACGAGTTCGACCGCGGCCTCGCCGCCCTGCAGCGCGCGCTCGCGGCCAAGGCGAAGGCGCACGCGGCGACCGTCATGCCGGGCTTCACCCACCTGCAGACGGCGCAGCCGGTGACCTTCGGCCATCACTGCCTCGCCTACGTGGAAATGATTTCCCGCGACCGCGGCCGCTTCGCCGACGCCCGCCGCCGGCTCAACGAATGTCCGCTGGGTTCGGCGGCACTGGCCGGCACCGCGTTCCCGATCGACCGCCACATGACGGCGGACGCCCTCGGCTTCGACCGCCCGGCGCGCAACTCCATGGACGCCGTGTCCGACCGCGACTTCGTCATCGAGACCCTCGCCGCCGCCTCGCTCACGGCGATGCACCTGTCGCGGCTGGCCGAGGAGATCGTCCTGTGGGCGTCGCCCGGGTTCGGTTTCATCCGCCTCGGCGACGGTTTCACCACCGGCTCCTCCATCATGCCGCAGAAGCGCAATCCCGACGCGGCCGAGCTGGTGCGGGCCAAGGCGGGGCGCATCTACGGGGCGCTGATGGCGCTCCTCGTGGTCATGAAGGGCCTGCCGCTCGCCTACGGCAAGGACATGCAGGAGGACAAGGAGCCGGCGTTCGACGCCCTCGACAACCTTGCCCTCTGCATCGCCGCCATGACCGGCATGGTCGACGACCTCGAACCCGATGCGGAGGCGATGCGCAAGGCCGCCGCCCAGGGCTTCTCGACCGCGACCGACCTCGCCGACTGGCTGGTGCGCGAACTCGGCCTGCCGTTCCGCGAGGCCCACCACGTGACCGGCCGCCTGGTCGCGCTCGCCGAACGCAAGGGCTGCGATCTCGCCGGGCTCACGCTCGACGACCTGCGGTCGGTGGAGCCGCGGGTGGACGAGCGCGTGTTCGCGGTGCTTGATGTCGCCGCCTCGGTCGCCTCCCGCCGCAGCTACGGCGGCACCGCGCCGGACAATGTGCGGGCCGAGGCCGAACGGTGGCTCGCCGAACTCGGCGATTGCGGCTAGAATGGGCCGGTCGTGCCTGGAGGAATCTCGTGCCGTCGTTCCGCATCCTGATCGTCACCGTCATCGCCGCCGCGCTGGTGCTGGGAGCGTGCGGGCGACGCGGGCCGCTCGAGCCGCCACCGTCGGCCGCCGATGTCGCGCCGTCGCAGGGCGTCGAAAAGGAGGCGCGTGACGACCGTTCGTTCCCGCTCGACTTCCTGATCGAGTGAGCGGACCGGCGGCATCGGCGACGGACCCGGCAGGCACCTTCATGCACCACTTCGCCTACCGCAACGGCACCCTGCATGCCGAGCAGGTCGACCTGCGCACCATCGCCGAGGCGGTGGGGACGCCGTTCTACTGCTATGCGACGGCGACGATCGAACGGCACTACGGGGTCTTTGACCAGGCGTTCGCCGACCTCGACCGGATGATCTGCTACTCGGTCAAGGCCAACTCCAACCAGGCGGTTCTCAGGACCATCGCCGATCTCGGCGCCGGCATGGACGTCGTCTCCGAGGGCGAGCTGCGGCGCGCCCGCGCCATCGGCGTGCCGGGCGACTGCATCGTCTTTTCCGGGGTTGGCAAGACCGCCCGTGAAATGGCCTATGCGCTCGACCAGGGCATCCACTGCTTCAACGTTGAGTCGGAGCCGGAACTCGAGCTTCTGAGCGAGATCGCCACCGCGCGCGGCGTCGAGGCGCCGGTCTCAATGCGCATCAACCCGGACGTCGATGCCCGTTCGCACCGCAAGATCTCGACCGGCCGGGCGGAGGACAAGTTCGGCATCTCGTGGCTCGACGCGCGCCGTGTCTACCGCCGCGCCGCCGGGCTGCCGGGGATCCGGGTGACCGGCATCGACATGCATATCGGCAGCCAGATCACCGACCTGCAGCCGTTTGAAGAGGCGCTGTCGCTGATCGCCGACCTCGTCGTCCGGCTGCGGGCCGACGGTCACGACATCCGCCATGCCGATCTTGGCGGCGGCCTCGGCATTCCCTATCGCGGCATCGGCGACGTGCCGCCGCACCCGGACGAATACGCCGCGCTGGTCAGGCGCATCATGGCGCCGCTCGGCTGCCGGCTGCTGTTCGAGCCCGGCCGCGTCATCGTCGGCAACGCCGGCATCCTCGTCACCCGCGTGATCTACGTGAAGCACGGCAGCGACAAGACCTTCACCATCGTCGATGCCGCCATGAACGACCTGATCCGGCCGACCCTCTACGACGCGTTCCACGACATCATACCGGTGGCCGAGCCCGATCCCGCTGCCGCGACTTCGGTGACCGACGTGGTCGGCCCGGTATGCGAAAGCGGCGACTTCCTCGCCCGCAACCATCATCTGCCGCCGGTTGCCGGCGGCGACCTGCTGGCGGTGATGTCGGCCGGCGCGTACGGCGCGGTGCAGGCAGGCACCTACAACTCGCGCCTCCTCGTTCCCGAGGTGCTGGTGCGTGGCGACCGGTTCAGCGTGGTGCGCCCGCGCCTCACCTACGACGACCTGATCGGCCTCGACCGTCTCGCCGACTGGCAGTGATTTGCGATGCATTTGTGCCACATTTTCGTGGCAGGTGTTGCAGTTGAGCAATTTGTGAGGTGATCGATCATCGCCTTGTGTTATGCTTCATCGAAGCGTTGAACTGCGGTGAAGATGAAGCACCTCCGCAAGAAGATCCGCCGCGCCAAGCTGGTTCTGGCATGGGAAACGCTGTGGCCGGCCCTGTTTCCCCTGCTGCTGGTATCGGGCCTGTTCGTCCTGGCGGCGCTGGCCGGCGTGTTCGAGATTCTGCCGGGGATCGTCCACGCCGTCGTGCTGGCGGTGTTCTTCGCCCTGTTCGGGCTCGCGCTGCGGCCGCTGTTCACCCTCCGCTGGCCCGACGAGAGCGAGGCGCTGCGCCTTCTGGAGCGGCGCTCCGGCGCCCCCCACCGTCCTGCCACCTCGTATGCCGACACGCTGACCGGTCTGCGCGCTGATCCGGTCAGCCGACGGCTGTGGGAACATCACCGCAGCCGCCTCGAGCGCCTGCTCGACGGTCTGCGGGCGGGCTGGCCGGTGTCGCGCCTCAAGGAACGCGACCCCTATGCCGTGCGGACGCTGCTGGCGCTCCTGCTCGTCGTCGCCTTCGCCTGGGCCGGCCCCGAGGCGACCCGCCGGCTCGGCCAGGCGTTCACGCCGGCCGGCGCCGAAACCGCGCCCGTGTGGCTCGACGCCTGGGTGAAGCCGCCGGAGTACACCGGCCGCGCGCCCGTCTTCCTCGCCGGCGCCCAGCTCGCCGCCAACGTGGTGCGCCAGGACGTGATCCGGGTTCCGGCCGGCAGCGAACTCGTCATCCGCCTGTCCGGCGCCGAGGCCCCCGCGATCACCTTCACACGCGCCGGTGCGGCGCCCGGCGGTGACAGGACGGAGGAGCAGGTCGCGGCGGTCAACCTGTTGCCCGAACGCCTCGATGACGGCACCCGGGAGGTGCGCATGAGCCTCGTCGAGCCCGGCCGCGTCGAGGTTCAGGAGGCAGGCAAGCCGCTCGACGCCTGGTCGTTCGCGGTGATCGCCGATGCGCCGCCGCAGATCGAACTGGTCGGCGACATCGATCGCACCGACGACCGGGCGCTCAATTTCGTCTACCGGGCCAGCGACGACTATGGCATCGCCGACGCGCGGGTCCGGTTCGAGCTGGCCGACGAACAGGACGGCCGCACCGGCATCGAGTCCTCGGCCCTGCTCTACATCGAGCCGCCCGACTTCAGGCTGTCGCTGCCGCGCGTCGAGCCCCGCAAGGTCGAGCAGGAAGTCTACCGGGACCTGACCGAACATCCGTGGGCCGGCCTTTCGGTAAGGATGATCCTCCAGGCGCGCGACCGCGCCGGCCAGGCCGCCACCAGCGAACCTGTGACCCTCGTCCTGCCGGAGCGCCGGTTCACGCACCCGCTCGCGCAGGCGGTCATCGAGCAGCGCAAGCGCCTCGTGCTCACCCCCGACGAGCGGCTGTCGGTCGCCCGTGCCATCGACGCGCTGACCCTGTATCCCGAGGGACTCATCGAGGCGAGCGGCGTCTATCTCGGTCTGCGCACCGCCTACTACCGCATCCTGCGCAGCCACGACGAACAACAGCTCGAGGAGGTCATCGACCTTCTGTGGGAGCTCGCGCTGTCGATCGAGGACGGCGACCTGTCGATCGCCGAGCGGGATCTTCGCGCCGCCCAGCGCGCGCTTGCCCAGGCACTGGCCGAGAACGCGCCGCAGGAAGAGATCAAGCGGCTCATCGACGAGCTGCGCCAGGCGCTGCAGCGCTACATGCAGGCGCTGGCCGAGAAGGCGCAGCGCGACCTCGCCGAGGGGCGTCAGATGCAGCCGCTCGACGACTCCGCGCAGGTGATCCGGCCGCAGGACCTCGCGCGGATGCTCGAGACGATCGAGAACCTCGCGGCAGGTGGTGCCCGCGATGCCGCCCAGCAGATGCTCTCGCAGCTGCAGAACCTGCTGGAGAACCTCCGCGCCGGCCTGCAGGCGCCCGGCATGCAGGGGCAGGACCAGGAGGCGCTGTCGCGCATGATGGAGGATCTCGGCGAGCTGATGCGCGGCCAGCAACAGCTCATGGACGAGACCTTTCAGGGCCTCGGCGAAGAGCAGGGCAACCGCGACGAAAGCGGCGGCGAGCAGCTTCAGGAAGGCCTCGCCCGGCGGCAGGGCGCGCTGGAGCAGATGCTGTCGGAGATGATGCGCGGCATGAACCGGCAGGGCATCAGCCCGCCGCGCGCGTTCGGCCAGGCCGGCCGGTCGATGCGCGGAGCGGGTGACGAGATCCGCCGCAACAGCCGCGACGATGCGGTCGCCCGTCAGGGCGAGGCGCTCGAGCAGCTGCGCGAAGGCGCCCGTTCGCTCGCCCAGCAGATGATGCAGGGTCAGGCCGGGCAGTCAGGCACCGGGCCTCAGGGCGCCGGCCCCGGCGACCAGCAGTACGACCCGCTCGGCCGCCCCAGCCGCACCACGGGAACCGACCTCGGCCTGTCGACGCGGGTGCCCACCGAGATGGAAATGCGACGCGCCCGCGAGATCCTCGAGGAACTGCGCAACCGGATCGGCGACCGGTCCCGGCCGCAGATCGAACTGGATTACCTGGATCGCCTGCTGCGGCGGTTCTGACCGCCGCCGGTGACCGGCCAATCGGGCCCGTGGGCTTCCGGGCGCTGGATCAGGCCGTTTCGTCGATCTTGCTGACCACGCCGACGAACGGGAGTTCGCGGAAGGCATGGGCCATGTCCATGCCGTAACCGACGACGAACAGGTCGGGGCAGATGAAGCCGACGAAGTCGGCGTCGATCTGCGTTTCGCGCTTGCCGGGTTTCTCCAGCAGCACGCAGGTCCGCACCGCCGCCGCCCCGCGCGCCGCCATCAGGTCCTTGGCGAAGGCGAGCGTGCGGCCGGATTCGAGGATGTCGTCGATGAGCAGGACGCTGCGCCCGCGCACGTCGCTCTCGACGTCGCGCAGGATCGTCACCTGGCCGGACGAGACCGTTCCCTCGCGGTAGCTGGACACGCTGAGGAACTCCACTTCCAGCGACAGTCCGGCATCGTGAAGGGCGCGCAGGAGATCGGCGGCGAACACGAAACTTCCCTTGAGCACCGGCACGACGAGCAGCCGCTCCAGGTTCGCGCCGGCGATCTCGTCGGCCAGCGCGCGGACACGGGCGGCGATCTCCCCCGCCTCGTACAGGACCTCGATGCGCCGGTTGCCGAGCGTGACGGTCCTCACCGCGCGAGGTCCCCGTCATGCCGCAGGCCGGCGAACCTGACCTGCAGCCGGCGAGCGCCATCGGGCGGCGAGGCGAGCCGCGTCTGGAACGGCAGTGTCTGGCCTGGCCCGAGCGAGGCGGCAAGCGCCGGGGTGGTCCACCGGTAGAGTTCGCGGTCGTTCTCCGCGAACAGCGCGAACCGCAACGGTGCGAGCGGCCGCTCGCTGTCGGTCACGTTGACCAGTTCGCCCGACACCTCGAGCACCGGCAGACCGTTCTCGTAGTCGCGTTCATGGACGATGTTGCGGAACTCGATGCCGCGCACGTTGACCTGCAATCCGGCCAGCGCATAGGCATGCGCCGCGGCGGGTACGAGGCGCACCACGTCCTCGCGCAGCAGGTATCCCGTCAGCCCGACCGCCGAAACCACCGCCACCAGCATTGCCCACCCGCGCAGCACCCGGGCCGATTCGCGCCGCCTCGCGGCAAATGCCGCCGCCGCCCGGCGCGATGCCTCGGCAAGGCTCTGGGCCTCGGCGTCGATCGGGTCGCTTCCCGGCGCTGCATCCTCGTCGTGCTCCTCCGAGGCGCTCGCCAGCCAGCTGTGTCCGCAGCCGCTGCAGCGCACCATCTTGGCGCCGGAACCGAATCGCTCCGGCGAAACCGTATAGCGGGTTGCGCACTCGGGACAGGTGATTATCATCCGATCATCCGGCATCGATCTGCACGCGCGGCACGGCGGGACGGCCAGCGGCGTGACGGTTAACGCTTTGTTACAAGACCGCACCCCGGGTTAAAGCCCGGTTAAGCAAGTCCACGCTCAACCGTACGGATATCTCAGTTGGTTCGTTTCGAAAATGTCGGCCTGCGTTACGGCATGGGTCCCGAGGTTCTTCGGGACCTCAGTTTCCATCTCGAGCCGGGCTCGCTCCACTTCCTCACCGGCCCGTCGGGTGCGGGAAAGACGTCGCTGCTGCGCCTCCTGTTCCTTGCCATCCGCCCCACCCGCGGGTTGATCACCCTGTTCGGCGAGGACGTCTCTACGCTGGGCCGCGACCAGCTGCCCGATGTCCGCCGCCGCATCGGTGTGGTGTTCCAGGACTTCCGCCTGCTTGACCATCTCACCACGTTCGAGAACGTCGCATTGCCACTGCGCGTGCGGCGGCAACCCGCCTACGAGTATCGCAAGGACGTGCTGGAACTGCTCGACTGGGTGGGGCTCGGCGATCGCGTCAACGCCTATCCGCCGGTGCTGTCCGGCGGCGAGAAGCAGCGCGCCGCGATCGCCCGCGCGGTGGTGGGGCGGCCGGAGATCCTGCTCGCCGACGAACCGACCGGCAACGTCGATCCGGGGTTGGGAAAGCGCCTCCTGAGGCTGTTCGTCGAACTCAACAAGCTCGGCACCACGATCCTGATTGCCACCCACGACCTGAGCCTGCTGGAACAGATCGAGGCCCCGCGCCTGGTGCTCAATCGGGGCGAACTGGCAATCCAGCCATGAAACCTTCCCTGATCGAGCGCCTCGGCGATCCGGAGCTCCCGGACTCCGACGAACCGCGGCCGCCGCCGAAGTGGACGTCGCCGATCCTGCCCGGCTCCGGCGTCCCGGGGCGCACGCTCACGGTCATCGTCGCGGTGATGAGCTACCTCGCCTGCCTGTCGCTCGGCGCCCTCATCGTCATCAACAAGTCGATCGATGCGTGGACATCGGACATCTCCCGCCAGGTCACCGTGCAGGTGCGCCCGGTGGTGGGCATCGATGTCGACAACGAGATCGCCAAGGCGGCGGCGATCCTGCGCGACACCGAAGGCGTCAGCGGCCATACTGTCCTCAGCGCCCAGGCGGCGGCGGCGCTGCTCGAGCCGTGGCTCGGCAGCACGGCGATCCTCGAGGAACTGCCGGTTCCGCGCATCATCGAGGTGGGGATCGACGTGTCGAACCCGCCCGATCTCGACCGTCTCGGCGAGCGCCTCGACCGCGAGGTGGTCGGCGCCAGCCTCGACACCCACCGGCGCTGGCAGGCCCAGCTCCTGCGGACCGGCGGCACTCTCAAGCTGGTCGGCTACGGCGTCCTGTTCCTGATCTCGATCACCACCGTCGCCATTGTCGTGTTCGGCACCCGGGCGGCGCTCGACGCCAACCGGCAGATCGTCGAGGTGCTGCATCTGGTCGGCGCCCGCGACGGGTTCATTGCCCGCGAGGTCCAGCGCCACTTCCTGTACCTCGGCCTGACCGGCGGCCTGATCGGCGCCGGCGCCGGCATTGTCACGTTCGCGGTGATGAGCTGGTTCGCCTCTCCCGGTTCGGGGGCCGGCCTGTCCTATGCCTCCGAAACCCTCCTGTCCGGCACCCACGCTTTCGGTTTCGGCAATTACCTGACGCTGCTGGCGGTACCGGCCGCCGCGACGCTGATCACCATCGCCACCGCAAGGCTCGCGGTCATGCGCATGCTCGCCGAGGTGCTTTAGGCGGGCCGCCGGCACCGCCCGCTGCGGCCATGGAATAGGACCTCTTCCGTGCTGTACCTGCGCTCGCTGGTCTTCAACGTCGTCTTCTATCTCAACCTCGCCGTGTTCCTGCTCGGCGGCCTGTGGGTCATGCTGGGCACCCGCCGGTTTGCGATCCGCGCGCTGCAGCTGTGGGCACGGGTGAGCGGCTGGTGGCTCAGGATCATCGCCGGCATCGACTGCGAGGTGGTCGGCCTCGACCGGGTGCCGCCGGGGCCGGTCCTCGTCGCCGCCAAGCACCAGTCGGCATGGGACACCTTCGCCCTGCTGCCGCTGTTCGACGATCCGGCAATGGTGCTGAAGCGCGAGCTGATGTGGATACCCGTGTACGGCTGGTTCGCCCGCAAGTTCGGGATGATCGGCGTCGACCGCAACGCCGGCCCGCGGGCGCTGCGGCGCCTGGTTGCCGACGCCCGCGCCTGCATCGCCGAGGGGCGCCAGATCGTCATCTTTCCCGAAGGCACGCGGCGCCCGCCGGATTCGCCGCCCGACTACAAGCCCGGCGTCGCCGCCCTCTACGCGGCGCTTGGCGTCCCCTGCGTTCCGATTGCCCTGAACTCCGGTCTCTACTGGCCGCGCCGGCGGTTCCTGCGCCATCCCGGCACCATCCGCGTCGAGGTGCTGGAACCGATCCCGCCCGGTCTTGACAGGAAGCGGTTCGTCGCCGAGCTGATCGACCGCATCGAACCGGCAACCGCCCGTCTGGTGGCCCGCGGCCGCGCCGAGCAGGCCCGGTTTGGGTCAGCCCGGCAACAGGATTAACAGCGGGTACAGAACGGGAACATATCGTTGACTTTCCGCGTACCGTGGCGCTAACGTTCTCGCCCTCGCATCGACAGGATCTGGCCACACCACCATGACCGCACCCGATCGTTCCGCCGTTGCCGACCGCATCTGGGACATGAAGTACCGGTTCAAGCGGTCAGACGGCACACCCGTCGACGAGACCATCGAGGACACCTGGGCGCGGGTGGCGGATGCCCTTGCCGCACCCGAGTCCGCCGACCGCGATGGGCACGCGCGCCGGTTCCGCGATGCGCTTTCCGGATTCCGGTTCCTGCCCGCCGGACGGATCCTCGCCGGCGCCGGCACCGGCCGCCAGGTGACCCTGTTCAACTGCTTCGTCATGGGCCGCATCGACGACGACCTCGGCGCCATCTTCGACGCGCTGAAGGAATCGGCGCTGACTATGCAGCAGGGCGGCGGCATCGGCTGCGACTTCTCCACCCTGAGGCCCAGGGGGGCCGAGGTAAAAGGCGTCGGCGCCGATGCGTCCGGTCCGCTCAGCTTCATGAACGTCTGGGACAGCATGTGCCGGACCATCATGTCGGCCGGTTCGCGCCGCGGCGCCATGATGGCGACCCTGCGCTGCGACCATCCCGACATCGAGGCGTTTGTCGACGCCAAGCGCGATCCGAATCTCCTGCGCATGTTCAATCTGTCGGTGCTGGTGACCGATCCGTTCATGCAGGCGGTCGCCGATGACGCCGAGTGGCCGCTGGTGTTCGAGGGAAGGACCTTCCGCACCATCCGCGCCCGCGACCTGTGGGACCGGATCATGCGCGGCGCCTATGACAATGCCGAACCGGGCGTGATCTTCATCGACCGCGTCAACGCCGCCAACAACCTAGCCTACTGCGAGACGCTGCACGCCACCAATCCCTGCGGCGAGCAGCCGCTGCCGCCGTACGGCGCCTGCCTGCTCGGGTCGATCAATCTCGCCCGCCTCGTCCGCAGGCCGTTCGACGAGGCAGCGGGCATCGATGCCGCCGAACTCGAGGACCTCGTCGCCGTCGCCGTGCGCATGCTGGACAACGCCATCGACGTCTCCCGGTACCCGCTCGAGCAGCAGCGCCGGGAGGCTCACGCCAAGCGCCGCATCGGCCTCGGCGTGACCGGGCTCGCCAATGCCCTCGCCATGTGCCGGCTTCGCTATGGCAGCGACGAGGCGGCCGATCAGGCACGGGCGTGGATGGCGGCGATCGAACGCGCGGCCTACCGCGCCAGCATCGCACTGGCCCGCGAGAAGGGCGCCTTCCCGCTGTTCGATCGCGATGCCTATCTCGCCAGCGGCCACGTGCGCGACCTCGACGACGACATCCGCGCCGAGATTGCCCGCCACGGCATCCGCAATGCCCTGCTGACCTCGATCGCGCCGACCGGCACCATCTCGCTGTTCGCCGACAACGTCTCGAGCGGCATCGAGCCGGTATTCGCGCTCACCCACACCAGGCGCGTCCTGCTCCCCGACGGCAGCCACGAGACCGAGACCGTCGAGGATTACGCCTACCGTCTCTACCGCGCCCGTTTCGGCGATCAGGCGGAACTGCCGGCGTACTTCGTCACCACCCAGGAGCTCACCCGGCGCGAGCACGTCGTCATGCAGGCCGCGATGCAGGCCCACGTCGACAGCTCGATCTCGAAGACCGTCAACTGCCCCGAGGACATGGGCTTCGAGGAGTTCCGCGATCTCTACCGGCTGGCTTACGACATGGGGCTCAAGGGGTGCACCGCCTACCGGCCCAATCCGGTGACCGGCGCCGTCCTCAGCGCCGCGCCCGCACCCGATGCCGCGGGCGCCCAGCCCAGCCTGCCGCTCGAGGCGCCCGTCCCCGACGCGGGCGGCGAGGTGGTCTACATGAAGCAGCCGCTGGAGCGCGAGCCGGTACTGCCCGGCTTCACCTACAAGCTGCGCTGGCCCGACTCGGATCACGCCATATACGTGACCCTGAACGACATCATCCAGGATGGCCGGCGGCGCCCGTTCGAGATCTTCAT
>CAZSNL010000077.1:0-13645 GCA_964608275.1 uncultured Hyphomicrobiales bacterium
GGCCGCATTCGAGGTGCCCAGCCGCCCGCCCGCCTCGATCAGCAGGCCCCCGGTTGCCTCCGCCCACGCGATGAGGGCAAGCCGGCGGCTCACCGACAGCGTATGTCCGAGCGGGTAGTGGCGCGACGGCGCAACGACGACCGCCCGCACGGAGGCGTTCTCCGGTGCCACGGCATCGAACATCAGGCCCTCGCGGTCGACGGGTATCGGCATGATCCGGGTCCCCGCGGCCGCCAGTGTCCTGGCTGCCGGCGGAAACCCCGGCTCTTCAACCGCCACCGTCGCCCCGCCGGAGAGCAGCGCGCGGACGATCAGCCCCAGCGATTCGACCACTCCCGAAGTCACGATCACCTGCTCGGCGGTGCACGCCAGCCCGCGCAGGCAGCGCAGGTGGGCGGCGATCTCCGCCCGCAGCGCCGGATGGCCGGCCGGGTCGTCGCCGCGCATGACATCGGCACCGGGTGCCCGCCACCACCGTGCCAGCGCGCGTGACCACCGCGCGAACGGAAACCGCCGCGTATCGGGCATGCGCGGATCGAAGGGCGCTCCATCAGGCCGTGCGGGTGTCGTCGATTGGCCGTGCGGCCGGTTTGCCCCGAGTTCCGTTGAGACGCCGCGCAATATGGCTGCGCCGAGCTCGGGCGAGACGAACGTGCCCGCGCCGGTGCGGCTTTCGAGATAACCCTCACTCTCCAGTTGAGCGTAGGCGGAAACGGTGGTTGTGCGCGACACGCCGAGTTCGGCGGCCAGCGCGCGCGTCGATGGCAGCCGTTCGCCCGGCTTCAGCCGTCCCTCGAGCACCAGGTCGCGGATCTGCTCGTACAGCTGGTCGCCCAGCGGGCGGCGGCCGCCGGGGTCGAGCGCGACGGCGAGCATCGACGTTCCAGACGACGTAGCTGCAGTCATTGGTATGATGAAATTTTCCGATATTGGATATTTTTATAAGACCGGTTTGCGTTTACGTCCAGCGATCATCCGACAGCAATCAGGTTGTGGAGAGTTCCGGATGCGAGCGAGATCTGCCGCCCCGAGCGAGCGCACACGGGTGAAGCGGGCCCATGAACGCGGCGCTTACGACCGCGGGACCATCGACGCCATACTAGATGCCGGCTGCCTGTGCCACGTGGGCTATGTCGTCGACGGCGCACCCTATGTGACGCCGACCCTCTACTGGCGCGATGGCGACCGCGTCTACTGGCATGGTTCCTCCGCAAGCCGCATGTTGCGGGCGTCCGAAGGCACCCCCGTCTGCGTGGCGGTGAGCCATCTCGACGGCCTCGTTCTCGCCCGCTCGGCGTTCCATCATTCGGCCAACTACCGGTCCGTCATGCTGTTCGGCGAGGCCGTGAAGGTCGATGACCCGGCCGCCGCCGCCGCCCGCCTCGAAACCTTTGTCGAGCGGCTGTTTCCCGGCCGCTGGGCCGAGCTCCGGCCGATGACGGACCGCGAGCTCAAGGCCACGACGCTGCTGTCGATCCCCATCGACGAGGCTTCGGCCAAGATCCGTACCGGGCCGCCCAAAGACGACGAGGAGGATTACGGGTGGCCCGTGTGGGCGGGCGTGCTGCCGATGCGAACGGTGCTCGACGCGCCTCTGCCCGATCAGCGCAATCCCGGTGGCCTTCTGCCGCCGCGCTGCCGGCTGCCGATTGACTGAGCACGCGCCGCCGCCGGTGCCGGTGGCGGCTGCCTGATCCCCCCGGGCATCGGCCGTCTGCCGTCGAGGCAGGCGGCCGCTTTTCTCCTTCATTCCCGATGCTGCCCGCGTCGCGGCATGCCCGTTGCTCCGTCTCTTCCGAAAGGTTTCGCAACTGTCCCGAAACGGGACGAGCGGGAGTTGCACGGACGAGAGGGAGAAGAGGCAGATGTCGGTTGCGCGAATGTTCAGCAGACTGGTCGGAAGGTTCGCCGGGGATCGCAGCGGGACTGTCGCGGTGGTGTTTGGTATCGCGTTGATCCCGATGATAATGGCCGCCGGCGCAGCGCTCGACTACATGCGGGCCTACACCGCCCAGTCTCGTCTCCAGCATGCCCTCGACTCGGCCGCCCTTGCCGCGGCATCGGCACGCGGGCTCACCGACAGCGAGCGGATCGAGCTTGCGGTCGCGGCGTTCAACGCCAATTACCCGGCCGAAAAGCTCGGCGTTCCCGCAGCCCCCGACATCCGGATCGGCGACGGCACGGTGGTGGCGCGGGCCCGGGCGGAGCTGCCCACCACGCTGATGAACATCGTCGGCATCGACACGCTCAGTGTCGGCTCGAACTCCGAGGTCACCCTGCCGGGCGTCAAGGACGCCGAGATCGCTCTCGTGCTCGACTACTCGGAATCGATGAATCAGCGGGGCAAGTACCAGGCGATGCGCGATGCCGCCATCAAGCTCGTTGACACCCTGAGCCAGCAACGCCGCGACGAGACGGTGAAGTTCGGCCTCGTGCCGTTCTCCCACCACGTCTACGTCCGGCTGCCGAGCGACTACGTGGTCGGCGAGGACCCGGGCGGTGTGTGGGAGGGTTGCACCCAGGATCGCCGCTGGCCCTACAACGTGACCGACGAGACGCCTGACTGGCGCAACGACGATACCCGCTGGGGTCATCCCCAGGCGGAGGTGCACGAGGACTATGATTGCGACGGCACCCGCCGGTATGCGGGCTACGTGGCGAACAATCTGTTCGTGCGCCCGCTTTCCGACGACTATCGCGCGATCACGCGCCAGCTCGCCCGCATGCGGCCGTACTCCTGGACCCATATCGCGCTCGGCTTCGAGTTCGGCTGGCATCTGCTGTCGCCCAACGCGCCGTTCACCGAGGGCGTGTCCTACGGTGACAAGAAGGTGCAGAAGGCCCTGGTGCTGCTGACCGACGGCGCGCAGACCGAACCAGCCTTCGGCTCCGACGGCAGGCGCACCGTGCGCAATGGCGAGCGCAACCTCGAGACGATGTGCGAGGCGGCCAAGGACAAGGGGATCCTCGTCATCACCATTGCCTTCGATCTCGACTACAGCGACCCGGCCCAGCGTCGGACCCGCGATCGTCTCGCCGCCTGCGCCAGCGATGACCAGTACTTCTACGACGCCAGCGAGAACGACGAGCTCGCCACCGCCTTCGAGACCATCACCGGCCAGCTGGCAAAGGCAATCTACCTGTCGAAGTAGGGGCCCGTTTCGCTCCGCTCGCAAGGGAGATGCGGGAAACCGTGGACGACCCATCCCGTGGCATTCCGGGCGCGCACACCCGCCTCGTATCCATGAAAGGCCGCCCGATGCCACGTAGATGGCGGGGAGACGGGGCCGGCCATGACGGGCGCTGCCGGTCGCAACCGGGCCGCCGCGCGGTCCCTTCCCGTTGATCGGCAGGCCGGTTATGCTTGCCGCCGGATCCCACCATCGTGGAGGAAACCGGCGTGCAGCGCAGGATTCTGCTGGCAACCGACCTGAGCGCGCGCTGCGACCGCGCCTTCGACCGGGCGGTGTCGCTCGCCCGTGCCTGGAATGCCCGGCTGACGGTCGCCACGGCGCTGGAGGACCCGCCGGACGCGGCCGGAGACGATTTGGGGCCGGACTGCTGCCGGACCGAGGAAGAGGTAGCTGCCACCGAGAGCCTGGTTCGCGGCGATCTGGAGGCCAGCGGCATCGATGGCGAGGTGGTCGTGCGGCGCGCCCGCGCCGGGGACCTGATCGCCGAAGTCGCCCGCAGCGACCCTCCCGACCTGATCGTGACCGGCATCGCCCGCAGCACCGGCATGGTGGCGGCAATACTCGGCTCAACCGTCGAGGCCGTCATTGCCACCGGTGTGGCGCCGGTGCTGATCGTCAAGCAGCGGGTGCGCAGGCCTTATGAGCGTGTTCTCGTCGGCATCGACTTCTCGCCCGACGCGCGTGCCGCGCTGGAGGCGGCGGCGACACTGTTGCCCGACGCCGAACTGACCGTCCTGCACGCCTACACCGACCTGGCGGTTACGGTAAGCGGTACGCGGCCGGATGACGACATCGACCATCGCCACGCCTTCGACCAGTCCGCCGCGTTCGTCGCCCAGGTCCTGCCCGGCGCCTCCGATGTGAAGATTGTCGTCAAGCCGGGCCACGCCGAAACGCTGCTCAACCAATATGCCGTCGACCACGGCATCGACCTTGTTTCGGTCGGCACCCGCGGCCAGGCCCATGTGCTCGACCGGTTGTTCGGCAGCACGTCGGCGACGCTGGTCCGGTCGTCGTCCTGCGACCTGCTGGTGTCGCCCGAACCCGCCGCCGGCGGCTAGTATCGCCCGTCGCCGGTTGTCGCCGCATGCGTTGCCGGTTGCCGCCGCATGCGTTGCCGGGTTGCCGCCCGATGCACCGCCGGGCGGGGAGGCCGGCCTCAGTTGCGCGACCAGGTGATCACCGACAGGAACCTGAGCGGCAGGCGGACCAGTTCCTCGGGTCCGTGCGGCTTGTCGGCGTCGAAGAACAGCGAGTCGCCTTCCTCCAGCAGGTAGGTGCTGTCGCCGTGGCGGTAGACCACCTTGCCCTCCAGCACATAGAGGAACTCGAGCCCGGCGTGCTGGAAGCGCGGGAAGACATCGGACTTCTCGGTGATGGTGATCAGGTAGGGCTCGACCGCCAGCTCGGTATGGATGGAGTGGCCGAGCAGCTGGTACTGGTGGCCGGCGCGGGTGCCGCGGCGCTCGATTTTGAGCCCTTGCCCCGCCTTGACGTGCATCGCGTCGCTGACTTCCTCGTAGCCGGCGAACAGCGAGGTGACCGGGACCGACAGCGCGTCGGCGAGCGCCCGCAGCGTGGCAAGCGACGGCGAGGTGACGCCGTTCTCGATCTTCGACAGCATGCCCGCCGACAGCCCCGCCTCGCGGGCCAGGTCGACCACGGTGATGTCGAGCTTCTTGCGGAAGTTGCGCACCTGGCGGCCGATCGCCTCCTCCAGCCGGTTGTTGCGGCTGCCGACGAGTTCGTGCGGATCCTGCAGCTGATCCTTGGTGGCCGTACGGTCGTCCATCGTGCGTCCTTGTGAAGGATTCGCAAATACCAGCCGCGGGCCGCATTCGCAACGGCAAACGCCGCCTTTCCGATGGCGGCCGGGTCCGGACGGCCGCACCGCGTGCGGGGTTGCTCCTGACGGCGCGCGCGATTGCTGCTACTGTGCACCATCGACACCACGATGGAGGCGCCGATGGCGGCATCGGTCAAGGACATGCTGGCGGAAGCCAATGCGGCCGTGGAGCGGATCACGCCCGACCGCGCCCGCGAACTGGTGGAACAGGAGGACGCGCTGATCGTCGACGTGCGCGACGTCAACGAACTGCAGGCGACCGGCAAGATCGCCGGCGCCGTGCACGTCTCGCGCGGCATGCTGGAATTCCGCGCCGACCCCGACACCCCGTACCACAATCCGGAATTCCGCAAGGACCGCCCCATCGTCCTGCACTGCGCCTCGGGCGGCCGCTCGGCGCTCGCCGGCAAGGTGCTGAAGGACATGGGCTATCGGCGCGTCTACAACCTCGGCGGCTTCAAGGACTGGGTCGAGGCCGGCGGCGACGTCGAGCCGGTCTGAGCCCCCCGGCGTCACCGGCCGTAGACGCTCGGCCTGAGGTCGCGAAGGTAGGGCAGCTCCGCCTGCGCCGCCGCGATCCGGTCGGTGTCGATCTCGGCGATGACCAGTTCAGGCTGGTCGCCGGCCGCCTGCACGACGGAGCCGTCCGGCCCGGCCACCAGGCTCAGGCCGCAGTAGTGCCAGTCGTCCTCGGCGCCGGCATGGTTGGCATACGCGGCGTAGATCCCGTTCTCGAACGCCCGCGTCGGGATCATGGTGCGCGCGAGGTAGGCGTACCGGTGGCGGAGCGCTGTCGGCGCAACGATCGCCTGCGCGCCCCTGAGCGCCGCCGCGCGGGCCATCTCGGGAAATTCCACGTCGTAGCAGATCATCGGCGCCACCCGGAGGCCGTCGACCTCGGCGACCACGATCTCGCGGCCGCGGCCGAAGGTTTCGTACTCCAGGGCGCCGATCAGGTGGACCTTGCGGTAGTTGGCGGCCAGCGTGCCATCGGCGCCGACGACGGCGGCGGCGTTGTAGAAATGCCCGCCATCGCGCTCCGGGTAACCGTAGACGATCGCCACCCGGCTGGTCCGCGCGATGCCGGCGACTGCGGCCATGAACGGCCCGCCCTGTGGCTCGGCGAGCGTGCGGATCCGCGCTCCGATGTTGTAGCCGGTCATGTAGAGTTCCGGGCACACCACGATCCGTGCGCCCGCCCCGGCCGCGGCGCCGGCGGCGGCGGCGAGGCTTGCGAGCTGGGCCGCCGGCTCGCCCGGCCGGCCGGCGTTCTGGTGCAGGGCGATCCTGTGCGTGCTCATGCACCGCTTCTACCGCGCCCGCGCACGCCTGAAAACGGCAGACGTGCACGGAACACCGGAAGGGCGCCGGCGCCGGCGGCCGGCCGGCGCATTACCGGGGCTGCGACTTTCGTGCTATGAGGCCGCTTCCGGTTACCGAGGTTGCGGGGCTGCAATGCGATTCATCGATGCCGAACAGGTCAAAGCGCTGCTCGACTATCCTGGCCTTCTCGACGCCCTCGAGGCGGCCCATCGCGGGCCGGTTCCGCTGACCGACCGCAGCGGGCTCGAGCACGAGCTCGGGCCGGGCGAGCCGGTGCAGCTGTTCCTCAACCTGCCGGCATGGCTGCCGGGCGAGGCGTTCGGCATCAAGATGGTCACCGTCATGCCCGGCAACGAGGCCGCCCACGGGCTGCCGACGGTGCAGGCGGTGTACCAGCTGTTCGACGGCCGTACCGGCGCGCCGACGCTCACCCTCGACGGCACCATGCTGACGCTGCGCAAGACGGCCGCCGACTCCGGGCTCGGGACGCGGCTGCTGGCGCGGCAGGACGCGCGCCGGCTGGTGGTGGCCGGCGCCGGCGCCCTTGGTCCGCACGTGGTCGCCGCCCATCTCGCGGCGCGGCCGTCAATCGAACAGGTGCTGGTCTGGAACCGGACGCCGGAGAAGGCGGAGAAGGTCGCCGCAGCATTCGCCGCCAGGGGCATCGACTGCCGGGCGACGCAGGACCTCGAGGCGGCGGTCCGCGACGCCGACATCGTGAGCTGCGCGACCAGTTCCATGACGCCGCTGGTGCGTGGCGTCTGGCTCCGTCCCGGCACCCATCTCGACCTGATCGGCAGCTACACCCGGGAGATGCGCGAGGCCGACGACGAGGCGGTGGCGCGGTCGCGGCTGTTCGTCGACTCCCGCTGGTTCACGGTCGGCGTGTCGGGCGACATCGACCAGCCGATCGCCGCCGGCGTGATCACCGAGGACGACATCCAGGCCGACCTGTTCGAGCTGTGCCGGGGCGACCGCCAGGGGCGCCGGTCCGACGACGAGATCACCCTGTTCAAGAACGGCGGCGGCGGCCACCTCGACCTGTTCTCCGCCCGCTACCTGGCCACGCGCCTCGGCTGATCGCGCCCCCATCAATCAGGGAATGCGACCGCGCGAGCAGCGGTTGCGGTCGCCGATGGCGAATCCCAGCCACGCTGGTACAAAACTTTCCTGCTTGGTCAGGAATGCCGGCCGCGGATCATGAGCGTGCGGGTGAGGCACCCTGATGCGATCCCGCGACCTCGTGAACGAGATTGATCCAGTAATTGATTCCGCAGGGCAGCGCTTCGTCGTTAAAGTCGTAGCGAGGATGATGAAGAGGATAGCTATCGCCATTGCCGAGAAAGATGTAGGAGCCCGGAATGACGTTGAGCATGTAGGCAAAATCCTCGGCGCCCATCTTGGGATCTATATCCTGATTTACATGTCCGGAATATGAAACACGCCGAGCGGCTCGAACGGAGATATCAGTATCCTCGGGATGATTGAAGGTAGGAATACATGTATTCCTGTATTCGAGACTTATGTCGCTCGATGTCGCTATGCCGGTCCCGCGGCAGATATTGAGTATCCGGTCCCGGACTATGTCGTCGAGTCCAGACCGCAAAGTGCGGCAGGTGCCGGTGAGAATCACGTCTTCCGGTATGACGTTGTAGGTGGAACCGCCGTGGATCGTGGTAACGGATACCACAACCTCGTCCAGCGGATCGATGTTCCGCGACACGATTGATTGCAGGTTGAGGAGCAGGGTTGCGGCGGCAACAAGCGGATCGACCGCTTTGTGGGGTCTCGCAGCGTGTCCGCCTCTGCCGCGCACAGTAATGGTGAAATCTGACACCGCAGCCATCACGACCCCGCTGCGGATGGCAAATTCCCCGACCGGCAGCTCCGGCATGTTGTGCATGCCGTAAATCCGTTCGATCTTGTAGCGTTCAATCAGCCCATCATCGATCATAGCCTGCGCACCGCCGCCGTCCTCCTCCGCAGGTTGGAAGATCAGGACCACGATCCCGTTGAAATCCCGGTTTGCCGCAAGATGACGCGCCGCCCCGAGCAGCATGGCAGTGTGGCCGTCGTGGCCGCATGCATGCATGTGGCCGGGATACTTCGAGGCGTAATCGGCGCCTGTCTGCTCATGGATCGGCAAGCCATCCATGTCGGCGCGCAGGCCGATGACTGGATGCCCCTGCTCGCCCTTGCCGCGAATCGTCGCGACCACGCCTGAACGACCGACCCCTCCCTCGACCGTATCGCAGCCGAACGATCGCAGCTTGTCGGCAACGAAAGCCGCCGCTTCTCCGACATCGAAGGCGAGGCCGGGAATGCTGTGAAGGTAGCGTCTCCACTCCCGCACGTCGCGCACTGCGGCGAGCTGGTTGTGTCCGACGGGCGATTTAGTTTCCATGGTCACTCCAGTTCAGCGATGGGCTTCGGCGTGTACGGCGGCCCCGGGGCTCACCCTGCACTGCCCGTCAGTCGCGTATCGCGGTCGTTTCGATCGTGAGTAGCGTCCCTTCGACAGGGAGCGAATCGACGAAAACGCCGGTTGAGGCTGGCCCGGGGTTCTTGTAGTAGCTGGCGCGGATCGAGAAATTGCGCTGCAGGTCCTCCTTGTGGCCGCGCCTGCCAATCACGTAGGTCGTCTTCTTGATTACGTTGTCGAAGGACAGTCCAGCAGCCTCCAGCAGCCGACCAATTGCTTCCATGATGGTCCGGGTCTGATACTCCTGAATGCCAGGCTCGACGATCTGACCGTCGGGCGCAAACCCCAGCTGGCCGCCGACGAAGAAATGCTTGCCCGCGACAAGGGCCGGCGGATGGGGCGAGTTGAACGGCAGCTTGCCGGTTCCTTGGGCATGGACAGGCTGATAATCGCCAGCCGCTTCCGCGGTCTTTGCGATGACGTCGAAACGCAGATCGCATCCCTTTTCGGCCAATCCGGAAAGCGGGATGTCGGTGATGACCGGGTAGCGGTTGCGGAACCACGAAGCCCTTAGTTCGACCAGTCGCTGCCACTGTTCGGTCTTCGAGAGGATGTCCGTCGACACGTACGTCTTGAGCTTGACGATGCTATCAAGTTCCATTCCTGCGCTGTCCAGGACTGTTGCGATTTTCTCCCGCGCTTTATCGAGTGCGGACTCAATGTCGCCGCGTGGGGTGCCGGTTACCGAAACCCCGGATACGAAGGCCGTCCCGAAGGCGCTTGCCACGGAAACATCATCTACTGTGACGCGATCGACTTCGCCGGTGGTGGCGAAGAAATCAATTTCCTGGACCATTCCCATCTCGGGAAATCCGTTAAGCGGCACCAAGATGATGCTTGGGAGTTCATCGACGCCAAGTGCGTCGATGAACATCGATCGCACCTGCGACTCCGAAAATCCGACCTTGTGGTCGTAATAGACGACGGCTCTCAGGAACTGCGTCGGCGCCAATTCCTGCTCGGCAAACGACCGCAGACCATATTTCACGCCCAGCCTGATCTGTTCGCGCAGATCGAATGGAGCGATCACGTCGCCCGCGGTCGTAAAGGCGCATTGTCCGCGCGCGTAGGCGAAACCTTCGGAACAGACGACCTGAGGATAGGGGTTCCACATCGAAACTTCCCAATCCCCACCCGCGTAAGAATAAGTTCTGGCCACAGCATTACTCCGTCAGTCAGTGGTAAAGAGGTCAGGTCTTGATCTCGAGGAGTCGTCTCTCGTAGGATCGAGCAATCGTACTAAGGGTAAAAATCACTAGAAAATAAAATGCTCCTACTATGGTGTATATTTCAAGATATCTATACGTGTTTGATGCGAGAACTGATGCTTTATACGCAAGTTCTGGCAAGGAAAGAGCAGATAGGAGTGTGGATATCTTTATTAAATCGCAAAGGAAATTCAGAAACGGCGAAATCATCATTCGTGCCGCCTGGGGCGCGATGATAAGGCGCAGCGTTTGGAACCGTGTCAGGCCCAGTGCAAAGCCCGCCTCGGGCTGCCCGACGTGCACTCCGTTGATACCGGCACGGAATATCTCTGCAAGATAGGCGGCCGCAATGAGGCTTAGGGACAGTATGCCCGTTTGCAGTGAGGTCAGCGAAAAATAGGTGACAAGAGGAAGACACGAATAAAGCCAGAAAATAAGAACGAGTTCCGGTATGGATCGAAGCGAGTCTATTACAATCGACGAGACCTTGTTGAGAGCCCCGATGCGCGACATCCGCATGCAGCAAAGGAGGGCGCCCATTGCCGCGCCTATGACGAGGGCGGCAGCGCAGATTGCAAGGGTGCTAAGCCCCGCAATCGTCAACGTGGCTACATGGTCGCGAATAAAGTATAGGTTGATTTCCATGACTGTCTCAGTTTGACAGATATTTTTCTACCAACCTGCCGAGTCTCGAAAATATGAATCCAATTATGAGGTAAATCAATCCAACGGTTGTAAATATTTCTATCGGCTTATGAGAATGAACGGATATGATGCTTCCCATTTTCATGAGTTCGGATACGCCGATAATTGATAGGATCGTGCTGCCCTTGAAGAAACTGAACGACGTATTGACCAATGGCGGGATCATCAACTTGATCGCCTGGGGAAGAATGACACGCATCCAGGTCGGAAAGGTGCCGAGTCCCAGCGAATGCGCGGCATCCCACTGACTCCGGGGGACGGCGGCGATTCCGCCTCGTACGACCTCAGCCAGATAGGCACTGGCCTGGAGCGTAAGGGCTAGGGTGCCGCTTACGAGAATTGACGTCGAAACGCCGGTAAGGGTGGGTAGCGCGAAGTGAATCCACAGGACCTGGATGAGGAGCGGGGTGTTACGCCACAGTTCGGTGTGGGCGATGACAAGCGAGCGAACGGCGCGGCCGCCGGTCCGATAGGCGATCGCCAGCAGGATTCCCGCTACGAGCCCGAGGGCGAGGGAAACAAAGGTAATGCCGAGGGTAGTGTACAAACCCCGCCAGAGAGCCGCCGCGTAGCGCCAGACCACCGGGAAATCTAGGGTTGCGATAAAACTCCACTTCACATTGACTGCGATGAGAGCAATCAGTGCAAGGATGACTGCGAGCGGAAGCACCTCGCCGGCAATCAACCGTCTGCGAGCTCGGATGCGGTCGGGCAGGGGTAAGGCGCTCACGTCCTTGTCAGCCAATGGAGCATGCAACCGGCAGTCGGTTGCGGTGCCGACCCGCCGCCCTGACGGGGCGGCGGCCCGGTCAGGAATGAGGAAGCCGATGAAGCAGGCTCACTAGTTGGACCTGCCGTCCACATACGGGACGTCTTGGAACCACTTGCCCCAGTCCTCTGCAACCTCGCCCGAGGCTATTGCCTGCGTCAGCCAGTTGTTGATCAGCTGCTGGAATTGATACTCCCCAGGGGGAATGGCCCAGCGAATTGCGCTGAACCCGATCGGCTTCTCGTTGACGAACTCGACGTCCAGATTGGGATTGGCCTTCAGCAGCAGGCTGTGAGACACGTACGAGACCCAGGCGGCATCCGCTCTGCCCGCGGCGACGTCCGCGACCACCTGAAGCGTCTCCGGGTAGTTCACCGGCCGTACTGTCGCGTTCTTGAAGAACTTTTCGGCGAATGCCGTCGTCGCACTGCCTGCGAAGCCGATGACGACCTTGTCCGGCTGATCGATGTCCACATAGGAGTTCAGACCCGAGCCCTTCTTGACCACCGCGGCCTGGCCTTCATAGGCGAACGGATTGGTGAACAACACCACCTTGCTTCGCGGGACAGTGGCAAACATGGCCGCTGCGGCCATGTGGCAGCCACCAGTGGCGAGATTTTGTACGAGGCCGCTCCATCCGGCATCGATGTTCTCTACGGAAACTTCAAGCTCGGACGCGAGCCTATTCACCAGATCGACCGTAAATCCTTCCCATTCCCCGTTCAGAGGGTTGATGGAAGACCACGGTGAATCAGCAGCTTGGCAAACCTTCAGGATCTTTGTTCGCTCTATATCCGCAATCACATTCTCCGCACTGGCTACAGAAGGGGTCAAGAGGACCACCAGAGCCAGCATCGCGATCATTTCCTTATATGACATGCTCCCGTCCCCGATGTTTCTTGCAAGATGACACGCCGTCCCGGCGCAGTTCGGTTCAATGCCGATGCCCCGGCAGGAAACGACTGCACCAACTCGCCCAAGCGGACCAGCGAAGGGAGCGCGATGCTAGCAATTGGCCAACTCCCGGACAATCGCGCGCCGATTGCATTGCAAGCCAAACACGCGGATTTACAGGCAGGGGGGATTGGCGCTCGTTACTCCCGTCTTGCCCGCCGGCGGCGATGCCGCCAACATGGGGCCATGAGCGCGACCTTTCCCAACCTGTTCCAGCCGCTGACGTTGCGCCACAAGACGTTGCGCAACCGGATCGTGTTCGGCTCCCACACCGCCAACATGTCGGAGGGTGGCCTGCCCGGCGACCGGCACCTCGGCTACTACCGCGAGCGGGCGATGGGCGGAGCGGCGATGATCGTCGTCGAGCCGATGCCGGTCCACCGGACGGCGGTGCTCACCCGCGGCAACTTCCGGCCCGAGGACGATGCCGTGATCCCGCACTTCCGCCGCATTGCCGATGCGGTTCACGAGCACGGCGCGGTCATCTGCCAGCAGCTCTACCACGTCGGCCAGCACGGCGACTGGGACAATTCCTTCGAGCCCTATTTCTCGCCGTCCGGGCTGCCGAGCTATCACGACATGGACGGCAGCCACGCGATGAGCGAGGCCGAGATCGAGGAGGTGATCGAGGCGTTCGTGGCCGCCGCCCGCCGCGTCCGCATGGCCGGCTTCGACGGTGTCGAGCTGTTCGCCGCCTACCATGCGCTGATCGACCAGTTCTGGACGCCGTGGTCGAACCGCCGCGATGACCGCTGGGGCGGGTCGTTCGAGAACCGGATGCGGTTTTCCACCGAGATCACGAGCCGCATCCGCAAGGCGGTCGGCGACGACTTCATCATCGGCATGGCGGTGAACCTGCACCCCGAGGTCGAGGTGTCGCTGTCGATCGAGGAGATGCAGCGCATCGTCGCCTGGCACGACGAACGGGCGCTCATCGACTACGTGACCTGCGGCACGGGGAGCTATTTCGACTTCTACCCGCTGATGCCGACCTACGTGTACCCCGACAAGCTCGGCGCGCCGTACGCCGAGGCGCTGAAGCAGGTCGCCCGGCACATCCGCGTCCAGGCCGAAAGCCACATCCGCACGCCCGAGACCGCCGACTACGTGGTCGCCTCCGGCCAGGCCGACGCCCTGGTCACCGCGGGCCCGACGCGGGCGCTC
>CAZSNL010000078.1:0-13133 GCA_964608275.1 uncultured Hyphomicrobiales bacterium
CCTGTCGTAGCCGAGCCAGTGCACGTCCTCGATGATGGCGTCGACGTACTCCTTCTCCTCCTTGACCGGGTTGGTGTCGTCGCACCGCAGATGGCAGCGGCCGCCGAACTCCTCGGCGATGCCGAAGTTGAGGCAGATCGACTTGGCATGGCCGATGTGCAGGTAGCCGTTCGGCTCCGGCGGGAACCGGGTGACGACGGTCCTGGTACGGCCGGCGTCGATGTCGGCGCGCACGATGTCGCGAATGAAGTCCCGCGCGCCTGCGGGTCCGTCCGGATTGGCCTCGTCGGTCGCCATCGGTCTCCCTGTCGCCCGTTCATGTCGTCGCGGCGGCGGGCCGCGACCTCTGTCCGATCTGCTAGGAAATCGCCTGAAAGGTCAAGCGTTGCGCCCCCCGCGCGGGCAGGCCTCGGCGACACCGCGGCCGGACGCGGGAGTGTGGCTGGGGCGCAGGGATTCGAACCCCGATTACTCGGTCCAGAGCCGAGCGTAATACCATTATACGACGCCCCAGCAGCCGCCATCGGCAGCATCGCGATACAACATAGGGCCGCCCTTCACGAGGTCAAGCGGGTTCGACGACCTGATTTGCGAACGCTCACGAGCCGTGGTCGGAGCCGAACAGGCGCCGGCGCAGGCCGCCGGCCGGCGGCTCCGGTGCTGCGTGCTGGCGCGGCATGGCGGGCGCCGCGTGGGGCCTCGCGGGTCCGGCGGTGAGCGGCGGCAACGGCGCATGGACCGGCCGCTGGGCGAGCCTCGCCGCCACCGCCCCGTCGGGCTGCGGCGCGGCCCCGTTGACGGATCTGCGGTCGACGGTGCCGTTACCGATGGCCGGGTGAACCGGATGCTCCGCCACAGGCGCATGGGGCGCCGCAGGTGCATGGGCAGCAGGCGCATGGGCCGCCACAGGCGCATGGGTCGGCGCCGGCGCATGGACCGCGGCGGTGGCGGGAGCGGCCGCGTGCTCGGGGACCACGTCGTCGTCGAACGCCCCGTCGGGCGCCACGATGCGGGTCTGGGCGCGCCAGCGGGCCACCAGCTCGTCGAGAAAGCCGGTGTCGTGGAGCTCGTGCCGCCAGCGCTGGGAGAACCGGGCGCTGGAGCTCTTCGGCATCATGCTGCGCGGCAGGAGGTCGACGTTGATCCGGGTCGGCAACGACACCCCCTCGCCGAACGCGATCACCTCGCCGGTGCTGAGCGACGGCAGGAACTCGAGCAGGCTCGAGGCGGCATCGGAGATCGCGGCCTTGAGGATCTCCTGGTCGCGCTCATTGGACAGCCGCATGGCGAACAGCGTGTTGCATTGCGACAGGATGGTGGGGTCGAGTTCCGACGGCCGCTGGCTGACGATGCTGAGTGCGGCGCCGTACTTCCGGCCCTCCTTGGCGATACGCGCCAGCGCCCGCTTGGTCGGGGCGAACGCCAGTGTGTCGTCGGCCGGGATGTACCGGTGCGCCTCCTCGCAGACCAGCGTCACCGGGACCCGGCCCTCGCTGCGCATCGCGAAGTCGAAGGTGAGCCGGCTGATCACCGACACCACGACGCTGATCACCTCCGGCGGCAGGCCGGCCAGCTCGATGATGCTGATCGGCTTCGAGTTCACCGGCACCCGGAACAGGCGGCCGAGGATCTGCGCCATGGTGTCGTGCACCGCGACGTTGCCGAACATGAAGCTGAACCGCGGGTCACGCGACACCATCTCGACGCGCGACTTCAGCCGCTTGAACGGGGTGAGCTCGCCGCGCAGGTCGAGCTTGCCCATCTGCTCGTCGAGCAGGCCGACGAGATCGGAGATGCGGTACGGCACCGGCGTGTCGACCGACGGCGCCAGCAGGTCGTTGGGCAGCTTCTGCAGGAGCGTGCGGCGGTCGCGGCGCTGGTTGGCGCCGTAGCGGCCCTTGGCGGCCGGGATCAGCTCGCGCAGGATCTCGATGTCGACCTCGCGGCCCGGATACTGGCCGATCAGGACCTCGACCACCTCCTCGAAGGTCAGCAGCCAGTACGGCAGGTTGAGGTTGTCGGGGGTGATCAGCTCGGCCTGGTCGCCGAACGCCGGCGCATACTCGCTGTGCGGGTCGAGCAGCACGATGTGGGCCTGCGGGTTGCGCTCCATGATCTGGCGCAGGATCAGCGCCACGGTACACGACTTGCCGGTGCCGGTGGTGCCGAGGACGGCGAAGTGCTTGCCGAGCAGGTCGTCGATCTCGATCATCGCCGGGATCGACGCATCCTGCTTGATCCAGCCGATCCGGATCGCGGTCTCGGTCGTGCACGCGTAGGCCTTGGCGAGCTCGTCGTTGGTCGCGTTGTAGACCCGGTCGCCGAGGGCCGGATAGGCCGACACGCCGCGCTGGAACACCTCGCCGGCGCCGTTTTCCTTGCGCTGCAGTTCGCCGACGAACTCGACTTCCAGAATCCTGAGCTCCGGCTGCCCCGGCTCGCTGATCGGCATCGGCACGCTGAGCGCCGACACGAGGCCGAGCACCACGCCATGCGGCGTGTCGATCTTGAGCAGCGTCCCCATCTCGGGGCGCTTCGCCTGCGCCTGCTGGTCGTTCGGGTCGCCCCCCGCCTCGAGCAGCACGATCGCCTGCGATCCGGTCACCGACACGATGCGGCCGATCGGCGCCTCGGCAGCGGCCCGCGGTGCCTGTTCGGGGTTATGCAACGCGTTCTGCATGTCGCCTCTCTTGTGGAGCCATTGCGCCGTTGCCGGCCCCCATGCCGTCCGGCGTCGATCCTTGTACACGGTCCTTGTGGTTGCGCTGCGCGCCGGCCAGCGGCAGGACGACGGCGACGGTGGTGCCGCGCCCCCTGGCGCTGGAAATGTCGAAGCGCCCGCCCTGCAGCTCGGTCAGGGCGCGGGCGATGGACAGGCCGAGCCCGGTGCCTCCGCGCTGCTTGCGAAGGCCGGTGTCGACCTGGCCGAACGGCTCCAGCGCCAGTTCGACCTCTTCCGGCGACATGCCGATGCCTGTGTCGCGAACGGCGACGCAGGCCTCGCGGTCGTCCAGCCTCTCGACGGCGACGGTCACCCTGCCGCCGGGCTCGGTGAACTTGATCGCGTTCGAAAGCAGGTTGATCGTGATCTGCTTCAGGCGGGTCGGGTCGGCCAGCAGGCTCACCCGCTCGGCCGCGCCGTCGAACGCGAGCGCGAGGCTGCGCTGGGCCGCCTCGTGGCGCATCATCTCGATGCACGGACTGATCACCTCAGTCGCGTCGACTTCCTCGCTGCGGCAGACGAGGTGGCCGCTCTGGATCTTGGAGATGTCGAGGATGTTGTTGATGATCGACAGGAGGTGTTGCGAGGAATCCTGGATGTAGGCGGCGTATTCCTGGACCCGCTGCTGGCCGCCCCACTCCTCGTGCGACTTCGCCAGCACCTCGGCGAAGCCGATGATCGAATTGAGCGGCGTCCGCAATTCGTGGCTCATGTTGGCGATGAACTCGGATTTCGCGCGGTTGGCCGCCTCGGCCTCCACCTTGGCAGCCGACAACGCTACCGACGAGCGGTGCCTGAGCACCGCGTTGCCGAGACGTTCGGAATATGCGCCGATCAGTGACTGGCGCCTGGGTATCCTGGTCGCGAAATGCCTCCGCATCCGGCTCGTGTCCCCCGGGAACAGAAAGTGAAACCCTAAGGCTAAAACCGATAATTCAAGGTTAATTGAACCCTGAGCATTGCGGGCATCCCGGCCACCACAAATACAGCCGCCTTTACCGGAAGCATGTTCCTGCTAGACTGGCGTTCCTGGGGACGGATCATGCGGACCGACGGGCCGGCATCCCGCCGTCTCATCGCCGAACGGAGCATTTCGTGGACGCGACGAAGGGAGGAGAACGGTCAACAGCCGTCGGTTCCGGCCGCAAGACCGGGCTGACGGAGAACCGTCATCCGAAGCACCTTCGTCTCGACATCTCCCCTCCCGCGTCCGCCGTCCGGCTCGATGGCGTGGCAGCCCGCCCGATTTCGCGATCGACGCCGGGATTCCCGCCGGCCGGCGGCGACGTCGACATCCGCACCGCCGTCTATGCCGCCCTCGACCTCGGCACCAACAACTGCCGCCTCCTGATTGCCCGGCCGTCGGTCGACGGTTTTCGCATCATCGATGCGTTCTCGCGGATCGTCCGGCTCGGCGAGGGCGCCGGCGTCAGCGGCCGGCTGAGCGACAGCGCCATGCAGCGCACGGTGCGCGCGTTGCAGGTCTGCGTCCACAAGATGGTCAGGCAGCGCGTGACCCGTGCCCGGCTGGTGGCCACGGAGGCCTGCCGCACCGCCGGCAACGGCGACGACTTCATCGCCCTGGTCCGTCGCGAGACCGGGATCGAACTGGAAGTCATCGACCGCGAGACCGAGGCGCGCCTTGCCGTCGCCGGTACCGCGCCGCTGTTCGATACCTCGCAGCGGGACGGCATCGTCTTCGACATCGGCGGCGGGTCGACCGAGGTCATGTACGTCACCTTCAGGAATGGCGACTACACGCTGCGCGATTGGGTGTCGCTGCCGCTGGGCGTGGTGACGCTGGCCGAGCGGCACGGCGGCGTTGACGTGCCGCCGGACGCCTATGCCGCGATGGTGGCCGACGTGGCGCGGGCGCTGCAGCCGTTCGTCCGCCTCATCGCCTCCGCCTACGGCGTGGCCGGGAGGCCGCCGGGCTGCATGCTGGGAACGTCCGGCACGGTGACCACCATCGCCGGCGTCCAGCTCGAACTGCCGCGCTACGACCGCTCGCGTGTCGACGGCTGCTGGCTCACCGCCGACGAGATCGCCTCGGTCACCCGGCGCCTGTTGTCGATGACCTACGAGGAGCGCACGGCCAACCCCTGCGTCGGCCGCGATCGCGCCGACCTCGTGCTTGCCGGGTGCGCCATCCTCGAGGCGATCCTCGCCGCCTGGCCGTGCCCGCGGGTGCGGGTCGCCGACCGCGGCCTGCGCGAGGGCATGCTGACAGAGCTGATGCAGCAGGACGGCACCTTCGGCCGCGACTGCGGCTGCTGACGGCAGCATCCGGACTATGCCTCGCGGCGGGTCCAGGGGCAGGCGCGACGGCAGGGACGGCCGCGGCGGACGGCGGCCTCCCGGCCGCGAGGCGCGCCAGCTCAAGGAACGCCTGCGCACCGCGCGCGGACGCAGCGTGTCGTCGACCCGCTGGCTCGAACGGCAGATCAACGATCCCTACGTGGCCGAGGCGCGGCGTCTCGGATACCGGTCGCGAGCCGCCTTCAAGCTCGCCGAGATCGACGACCGGTTCGGCTTCCTCAAGCCGGGCGGAACGGTCGTCGACCTCGGCGCCGTTCCCGGTGGCTGGTCGCAGGTCGCCGCAGAACGGGTGGAGGCCGCCGGCGGCAAGGGACGGGTGATTGCCGTCGACCTGCAGGACATGGAGCCGGTCGCAGGCGTCACCATCGTGCACGGCGATTTCCTCGACGAGGCGACCGTCGAACGCGTGTGGGCGGCCCTCGGCGGACGCAAGGCGGAGGTCGTCCTGTCCGACATGGCGGCGCCGGCGACCGGCCACGCGCAGACCGATCACCTGCGCATCATGGCGCTGTGCGAGGCGGCGCTCGAATTCGCCCGCGAGATTCTGGCGCCGGGAGGAGTGTTCCTCGCCAAGGTGTTGCAGGGCGGGACCGTAGGCGACCTGCTGGCAGTCATGAAACGCGACTTCCGCGAGGTCCGCCACGTCAAGCCGAAGGCGAGCCGTGCCGATTCGGCCGAACTCTACGTCCTCGCGACGGGCTTCCGTGGCACCTCCGATCCCGAATGAGGACGGCGGCCAGCACCGGTCCCCGCTACACCGTGAGGTACTGCCGGCTCACCTCGGCGTTGCGGGCGAGTTCGGCCATGGTGCCCTCGTAGCGGATGTGGCCGGTCTCGATGACGTAGGCACGGTCGCAGACGGCGTTCGCAAACTGGAGGTTCTGCTCGCACAGGAGAATGGAGAGCCCCTCCCGCTTCAGTGTCGTGATCGTCTCGCCCATCGTCTCGACGATCACCGGTGCCAGCCCTTCCGACGGCTCGTCGAGCAGGAGCAGCGTCGGATTGCCCATCAGCGTCCGTGCGATCGTCAGCATCTGCTGCTCGCCACCGCTCATCTGCTCGGCGCGGCGGTCACGCGTGTCGGCGAGGTTGGGAAACAGCGCGAACAGCCGCTCGACGTCCCAGGCCGTGGCGCCGCCCGCCGCCCGTCGCCCGACCTCGAGGTTCTCGGCGACGGTGAGATCGGTGAAGATCCGCCGGTCCTCGGGCACGTAGCCGATGCCGAGCCGCGCGATTCGGAACGGCGGCAGGCCGGCGATGTCGTGACCGTCGAAGCGGATCGCTTCGGCCTCGACGGCCACCAGCCCCATGATTGCCTTCAGCGTCGTCGACTTGCCGGCGCCGTTGCGGCCCAGCAGCGCCACCGCCTCGCCGCGGTCGACCGCAAGGCTGATGTCGAACAGGATGCGGGCGGCTCCGTAGCGTGCGTTCATCCGGCGGACCTCCAGCAGCGGTCCGGCGTGGCCGGAGGGCGCGGTCATGGCCGCTCCCCCTGCCCCTCGGGCGGCGCCGGCCGCGGGGTGACCGCGCCACCGAGGTAGATCGCCCGGACCTCCTCATTGGCGCGCACAGCCTCGGCGCTGCCTTCGGCAATGATGCGGCCGCGGTGAAGGACGAGCACGCGGTCGGCGTGGCCGAACACCACGTCCATGTCGTGCTCGGTGAACAGGACGGCGGTGTTGCGATCGCGCACGATGTTCGCTGCGAGCGCCATCAGGTCGGCCCGGTCGCGCGGCGCCATGCCGGCGGTCGGCTCGTCCATCAGCAGCAACCGCGGCCGGTTGGCGAGGGCGACGGCGAGTTCCACCCGCTTGAGGTCGCCGTAGGCAAGCACCGCGCATGGCCGCTTCGCCTGGTCCGCCATGCCGACCAGCGCCAGCACCTCGTCCGCCTCGTCGCGGAACAGGCGGGTTGCCGGTGTCCACGGCGACCGCAGGCGGCGGGCGTGGCTGATCATCGCCATCTGTACGTTCTCGCGCACGCTCATTGACGCGAACGCCCGGGCGATCTGGAAAGTCCGCCCCACCCCCCGCCGCCAGATCGCCCGCGGCGGCAGGCCGGTGATGTCCTCGCCGGCGAGATGAACGGTCCCTGCGTCAGGGCGCAACTGGCCGCCGACCATGTTGAAGGTGGTCGACTTGCCGGCGCCGTTGGGACCGATGATGGCGACCAGCTCGCCCTCGTCGACGGCGAAGCTCACATCGTCGGCGGCGACGACGCCGCCGAACGCCTTCGACAGTCCGCTGGCCTGCAACAAGGTCATGCCGGCCGCCCCCGCAGCCGCGCGTACAGCTCCGAGGCATGGCCGGCGAGGCCTTGCGGGAACAGCAGCACGAGCAGGATGATGACGGCGCCGAGGATGGCGCGCCAGAAGTCGGTCAGCGGCATGACCGCGTCCTTGACGAGGTGCAGCACGGCGGCGCCGAACACCGGGCCGGTCACCGTCTGGATGCCGCCCAGCAGCACCATTGCCAGCGCGTCGACCGAGGTCGGGATCGACAGCACGCCGGGGTCGATGTTGCCTCGCGAGAACACGTAGACGCCGCCGGCGAGACCGGCCGCCGCGCCGGCGAGGGTGAAGGCGAGCCAGCGGTGCGTCGTGACGTCGATGCCGATGGCATCGGCCCGCGCCGGCGAGTCGCGGCCCGCCCTCAGGGTGTAGCCGAACGGGGCGTGGATCGCGCGCCGCATGGCGTAGAGGGTCAGCGCGCAGAGCCCGAGGGTGAGATAGTAGTAGGCCACCCTGCCCGACGCCCAGCGCGACGGCCAGATGCCGATGAGCCCGTTGTCGCCGCCGGTGACCTCGTACCACTGGAAGGCGACCGCGTGGACGATCTCGGCGAAGGCGAGCGTGAGCATCGCCAGGTAGACGCCCGACAGCCGCACGATGAAGAAGCCAAACAGTGCGGCGCCGGCCGCCGCCGCCGCCGGCGCCATGACCAGCGCAAGCTCCATCGGGCTGCCGAAATGGGTGACCACCAGTGCCGAGCCGTAGGCGCCGAGGCCGAAATAGGCCGCGTGGCCGAAGCTGATCATGCCGCCGATTCCCATCAGGAAATTGAGCGACAGGGCGAACACCGCGAACACGAGGATCTCGATCGCGAGCGTCAGTGTGAAGGCATCGGCGACCATCGGCAGCAGCACGAGGACGAGGAAGACGGTCACCGCGGCCACCGCCGGCGCCATCCCCCACGGTCGCAGCGGCCGCAGGCTGCCGTGCACGGGCCGCTGTTCGGGATCGGGGCGGCCGAGCAGTCCCCACGGCCGCACCACCAGGACCACCGCCATCACCAGGAACACCAGCATCAGGGTGACGCGGGGAAACACGACGATGCCGAACGCCTGCAGCTCGCCGATGATCAGGGCGGCTAGGAAGGCGCCCGGCACGCTGCCCATGCCGCCGATCACCGTCACCACGAACGCCTCGGCGATGATGTTGACGTCCATGTACGGGTTGGCCGGCGCCTTGGGCACCTGCAGCGCGCCGCCGAGGCCGGCCAGCATCGCACCGAGGAAGAAGACGCCGGTGAACAGCAGCGATTGGTTCACCCCGAGCGCCCCGACCATCTCGCGGTCCTGGGTCGCCGCCCGCACCAGGATGCCGAACCGGGTGCGCCGGAACACGAACCACAGGATAGCGAGCACCGCCGGGCCGGCGGCCACCAGCACCAGCTCGTAGGCGGGGAAGCGGCGGCCCATGATCGTGACCGCCCCGGTAAGGCCCGGCGCCCGCGGGCCGAGGATGTTGTCCGGCCCCCACAGCCAGATCACGAGGTCCTGGACCACCAGCACGATGCCGAACGTCGCCAGCAGCTGGAACAGCTCGGGAGCCCGGTAGATGCGCCGGAGCAGCACGACCTCGATGACGATGCCGATCAGCCCCACCGCGACCGCCGACGCGGCGATGCCGGCCCAGAACGACAACGGCCCGTACCAGGCATCGAGGAATGCCGGGACCACCGTCACGCCGATGTAGGAGCCCAGCATGTACAGCGAACCGTGGGCGAAGTTCACGATCCGGGTGACGCCGAAGATGATGGTCAGGCCCGATGCGGCGATGAACAGCGCCGAGGCGGTGGCAAGCCCGTTGAGAGCCTGGATGACGAGAAATGACAGGTCCATCGGCCGCGACCGGTTGGCGGCGGGCTATTGCCGGCGCGCGGCACCGCCGCGCACCGGCTGCACCCATGCCGGCCGTTCCCGCCGGCCGGCGCTCCGCGATCGGGATGCTCGGATCGGCCGGCACGCCCCGCTGTCGGTTGTCCGCACCTTGGCTCCCCGTTTGTGGCACCCCGTTGCCGCAGCGGCGGCGGCCACCGCCTTTCCCGGTGCCGTCAGCCGCCGCGGGCGGCCCTCACCTCGTCTTCGGTATGCATGAAGTCGTCGCCGGGGAGATACTGCCAGTCGGTCATCCTGCCGCTGCCATCCTCGACGACGATCCTGCCCACCCAGGCGCCGAACGAGGCCTGGTGGTCGCTGGCGCGGATCGAGATCGGCCCGATCGGCGTGTCGAACGTGCCGCCCTCCAGCGCCTCGATCATGGCGTCGGTTTCGGTTGAGCCGGCCCGGTCCATCGCCTGGGCGATCACCTTCACCATCACGTATCCGAGCAGCGAGCCGAGCCGCGGCGATTCGCCGAACGCCGCCTGGTAGGCATCGACGAACGCCTTGTGTTCCGGGGTGTCGATCTGGTCCCACGGGTAGCCGGTGACGATCCAGCCCTCGGGCGCCTCGTCGCGAAGCGGGATCAGGTATTCCGGCTCGCCCGTCAGCAGCGACAGCGTGGTCTTCCCCTCGAAGAAGCCGCGCGTCTGGCCCTCGCGTACGAATTCGGTGAGGTCGCCGGCGAACAGCACGTTGAACAGTGCATCGGGGTTTGCCTGCTCCAGCGCGCCTATGGTCGCGCCGGCGTCGACCTTGCCGAGCGCGGGATACTGCTCGACGACGATCTCCGATCCCGGAACGGCCTCGACGATGAGGGTCCTGAACGCCTCGGCCGCCGCATGGCCGTACTCGTAGTTGGGGGCGACGATCGCCCACTTCTTCGGCCTCAGTTCCTTCGCCGCCTGCACCAGCATCGCGGTCTGCATGTAGGTGTTCGGACGCATGCGGAAGGTGTAGCGGTTGCCCTTGTCCATCGTCAGCGCGTCGGTGAGCGGCTCGGCGGCAAAGAACACCACCTGCCGCTGGTTGGCGAGGTCGGCGACGGCCAGCCCGACGTTGGACAGGTAGGTGCCGAAGATCATGACGACGCCCTCGCGGCTCACCAGTTCGTCGGCCACGCGCACCGCGTCACCGGTGGTTCCGCCGTCGTCGCGCGACACGATCTCGAGCTTTCGGCCGAGGACGCCGCCGGCGGCATTCACCTCGTCCAGCGCCAGCTGCCAGCCGTTCCGATAGGGGACGGTGAACACCGACATCCGGTTATAGGAGTTGAGTTCACCGATCCTGATCGTGTCCTTGGCCCGGGCGGTCTGCGTCGGACCGGGCGCTGCGACAGACACGGCCAGGGCGGCGATCAGGCCAAGAACCGTTCCGCGTACCATTCCATCCTCCGTACTGAGGCGCCCTAGTTAGCGCAAACCGCATACCATGGGAATGTCCGTGCTCGCCGTCCTTCCATGCCGCACTGCCCGGAAGCGCGACCGATGGTCGTGCATCGGCGGCAGCCGGCAACCGGATATGGCACCCTGAAGGGTTGCCTCCGCGCTCGGGTACAGGCATGAGCAGGGAACGAAGCCCGGAGCGGGGCCGGAGCACGTTCCGCATTGCCGCGAACGCCGTGCCCCCACGGCGAAGCAGGAAAGAGGAATCGAGGAGACCGCCCACTTGCCAGACATTCCCGACACGATGGCCGCCGTCCTGCTGACAGGCCACGGCGGGCCCGACAGGCTCGAATACCGCACCGACGTCCCGGTGCCGCGACCGGCGGCGGGCGAGGTTCTGGTCGAGGTCGCCGCCTGCGGCCTCAACAATACCGACATCTGGGTGCGCGAGGGCGCCTACGGCACCGCCGACGATCCGGGCGCGGTGGCAACCTGGCGGGAGGACGGCAGCACGTTGTCGTTCCCGCGCATCCAGGGCGCCGACATCGCCGGCCATATCGTCGCGGTGGGCGACGGCGTTGCCGAATCGCGGATCGGCGAGCGGGTGATCGTCGACTTCTCGATCTACAACCGCGATGACGACAGCCTTGCGGACATCGACTACATCGGCCATGGCCGCGACGGCGGGTTTGCCGAATACTGCGCGGTTCCGGCCGACAACGCCCACCCCATCCAGACCGACATCTCCGACGCGGAACTGGCAACCTTCTGCTGCGCCTACCTGACTGCCGAGCACATGCTCGACCGCGCCCGCGTCGGGCCCGGCGAGCGGGTCCTGATCACCGGCGCCTCCGGTGGCGTCGGATCGGCGCTGGTCCAGCTGGCCCGGGTGCGCGGCGCCATCCCCTATGCCGTCGCCGGCCGCGGCAAGGCGGGTGCGGTGCAGGCCATCGGTGCCGAGGCGGTCATCCCGCGCGGCGAAGGCAACCTGTGCGAGGCGGTGCGGGAAGCGACCGGCGGCAAGCCGATCGACGTGGTCGCCGACCTCGTTGCGGGCGAGCTGTTCGGCGAGCTGATCGCCATCCTGCGCCCGGAAGGCCGCTACGTCACCGCGGGCGCGATCGCCGGTCCGGTGGTCCAGCTCGACCTGCGGCGGATGTATCTCAAGCATCTCGAGCTGCACGGCTCCTCGCAGGGTACGCGCGGCGCCTTCCGCAGGCTCGTGCGGTACATCGAGGAGGGCCGCATCGAACCGCTGCTGTGGGCCACCTACCCGCTGTCACGGCTCCGCGACGCACAGGCCGAGTTCGTGGCCAAGACGTACGTCGGCAAGCTCGCCGTCGTGCCGGACGCGAAGTGGCAGGCGGTGCGGCCGTGGACGGAAAGAAGGACCTCATGAGCGAGCACCCGATCACCCTCGGCGACATCTACCGGGCGCGGGCACGCATCGCGGGCGTGGTACGACGGACACCGCTCGTCCATTCGCCGGCGCTTACCGCGGCCACCGGCGCCGACGTCCATCTCAAGCTCGAGCATCACCAGGCGACCGGCAGCTTCAAGCTGCGCGGGGCGACCAATGCGGTCATGGCACTCACCGAGGACGAGCGCCGGCAGGGCGTGGTGGGCGTGTCGACCGGCAATCACGGCCGCGGCCTCGCCCAGGCGGCGAAGGCTGCCGGCATCCCCTGCACCATCTGCATGTCGAAGCTCGTGCCGCGCAACAAGATCGAGGCGATCCGCGCGCTGGGGGCCGAGATCCGCATCGTCGGAAACTCGCAGGACGAGGCGGAGGAGGAAGCCCGCACGCTCGCCGCCCAGGGACTGGTCATGATCCCGCCGTTCGACCATGCCGACGTCATCGCCGGCCAGGGCACCGTGGGGCTCGAGATCATGGAGGACATGCCCGACGCCGACACCATCGTCGTGCCGCTGTCGGGCGGCGGGCTGATCGCCGGCATCGCGCTCGCGGCAAGGACCATCAATCCGGCCGTCCGCGTCGTCGGCGTCACCATGGATCGCGGCGCCGCGATGCACGAGTCGCTCAAGGCGGGCCGGCCCGTCGCCGTCGAGGAGGTCGAGAGCCTCGCCGATTCGCTGGGCGGCGGCATCGGCCTCGACAACCAATTCACCTTCCCGCTCGTCCGCGACCTCGTCGACCGCACCCTGCTGGTGACCGAAAACGAGATTGCCGACGGGGTCCGCCACGCCTATTCAGTGGAGCGGCAGGTGGTCGAGGGGGGCGCTGCCGTCGGCATCTCCGCGCTCATTCATCGCCACCTCACGGATACCGGCCGCACGGTGGTGGTCATGACGGGCAACAACATCGACATGGACCTGCACCGCCGCATCATCAACGGCGAGGACGTAACCTGATGCCGAAGATCACGATCCTGACCGAAGCCGACCTCAGGGCCCGGGTGCCGCTCGACGCCGACGCGGTGGATTGCGTCGAGGCGGCCTTCGAGGCCCTCGCCACGCGCGACGTCGTCATGCCGCCGATCCTGTCGATGCAGATCGCCGAACACCACGGCGAGGTCGACGTCAAG
>CAZSNL010000079.1:0-12793 GCA_964608275.1 uncultured Hyphomicrobiales bacterium
GCCTGATCAACCTTGACTTCGCCGACGTCCGGGCAGTGATGAGCGAAATGGGCAAGGCGATGATGGGGACGGGCGAGGCGTCCGGCGAGAAACGTGCGGTCGAGTCGGCCGAGGCGGCGATTTCCAATCCGCTGCTCGATGAGGTCAGCATGCGTGGTGCCCGCGGGCTGCTCATCAACATCACCGGCGGACCCGACCTTACCCTCTATGAGGTTGACGAGGCGGCCACGCGGATCCGCGAGGAGGTCGATCCGGACGCCAACATCATCCTCGGCGCGACCTTCGACGATCAGCTCGAGGGCATCATCCGGGTTTCGGTGGTCGCGACCGGCATCCAGGACGTGGCATCGGAATCGGCGGGGGCCTACGAGGCGCACGATCAGGCCGAACCGCGCGCCCTTACCCGCGGCTTCCATGGTTTCGACGTCCAGAAGCCCGCGACGCGCGAAACCTTCGATGACGGCGAGGACCTGCGCGAACCGGCCCGGTTCGATGCGAACGATCATCATCAGTCCATGGACGAGGCCGATCACCGGGGCGATCCGGCCGACGCCGACGAGCGCGACAATCGCGGCCGGCCCGGCGATTACGACGACTTCCGCGACGACACGGCCGCTCATGGTCATCCCCAAGCGTATGCATCGTCCCACGCGGAGATGTACGGACGTGTCACTGGCCGGCCCCGGATGCCGTCGGTGGAGGATTTCCCGCCGATCGCACAGCGCGAAATCGCTGCGCGCCGGGACAATATCGCGCATCTGGATGTCCACGCCCAGCAGCGGCAGAAGCGCGGCTTTCTCGAGCGCCTGGCCAACATGGGGTTGGGCGTACGCCAGCAACCGGAGGTTCCGGCCGAGGCGGCAGAGCCCTCGCTGCGCGCCGCAGAGAGCCCGCAGCCGCAGTACAGGCAGCCGCCACAGCATCCGCACCGGGCAGAGGCCGCCGAGCCGCGACATGGCGAGAGGCCATCCAACGTGCATCCGATCGAGAGCCGCATCGATCCCGACATCGACGACGAGCAGCTCGAAATCCCGGCCTTCCTGCGGCGGCAGGCGAACTGACGGGCCTGCATCGCATCATCAACCCGATACCAGAACCCGGTGGACCGCGGTCCGCCGGGTTTTACTCTCGCGCCCGATCCTGTTATCGGGTAATGGCGGGCGGGCAGGCTTGGCGCCGCCGGGGACCGGCGCTGCTCCCCTGCCCAATCTGCGCCATCATCTCGGCCGATTGTGCACGCGCTCGCGTGCGGGCCGGAAACGAACGGGCGCCAAAGGGAACCACGTGACATCAAGGGGTTCGCCCCGGGTCTGAGGGGCAGGACGAGCGGGATGAAGTTGACAAGGTGTGTATTGCCGGGGCTCGCCATCGCCGGCGTACTGCTGGTCGCGGGTTGCTCGTCGCTGTCGTCGATGTTCTCGAGCGATCCCCGCCAGCCGCCCGGAGAGGCAACCGTAGCCGCCAATACCGACGAGGAGGTGGGCAAGCTCTACAACGAAGCGCTCACTCTGATGAACAACCGCGACTTCAAGAAGGCCGCGGCGAAGTTCGAGGAAGTCGAGCGACAGCACCCGTATTCGTCGTGGGCGAGACGCGCCATTCTCATGACCGCCTACTCCAACTACGCGCGGAATGCCTACCCCGAGGCGATCGGTGCCGCGCAGCGGTTCATCGCGCTGCATCCCGGCAACGAGCACGCCGCCTACGCCTACTACCTGATCGGGCTCAGCTACTACGAGCAGATCACCGATGTGGGCCGCGACCAGGAAATGACGGAAAGGGCGCTCGCGGCGCTCGAGGAAGTCGTCCGGCGCTTCCCGGGCACGCTGTATGCCAAGGATGCCGAGGCGAAGGCGCTCCTTGCACGCGACCACCTCGCCGGCAAGGAAATGGAGATTGGGCGCTACTACCTGAACCGGCACGCCTACGTCGCCGCGATCAACCGCTTCAAGAAGGTCGTGACAGACTACCAGCAGACCTCGCATACGCCCGAGGCGCTGCAGCGGCTCACCGAAGCCTACATGGCGCTGGGCATCAAGAGCGAGGCACAGACTGCGGCCGCCGTACTGGGCCACAACTTCCCCTCCAGCGAGTGGTACGAGGATGCCTACAAGCTCATCAAGAGCGACGGCCTGGAACCGCGCGAAGACAAGGAGTCGTGGATCAGCAAGGCGTTCAACACGATCCTCCCATTCTGATATATAGGCCGGCAATGCTGGCCACCCTGTCAATTCGCGATATCGTTCTCATCGACCGCCTGGACGTCGAGCTCGGCCCCGGTCTTACCGTGCTGACCGGCGAGACGGGAGCCGGCAAGTCGATACTGCTCGATGCGCTCGGGCTCGCCCTCGGTGCCCGCGGCGACAGTGCCCTGGTTCGGGTCGGCGCCGAGCAGGGCTCGGTGACAGCAAGTTTCGACCTTTCCGGCAACCACCCGGTGTTCGCACTCCTGGCAGAACAGGGAATCGATGCGGCGGGCGAACTGGTGCTGCGCCGGGTGCAGCACACCGACGGCCGGACGCGCGCCTTCATCAACGATCAGCCCGCCAGCGTTGCGATGTTGCGCGAGGTCGGCAGCCGACTGGTCGAATTGCACGGTCAGCACGACGAGCGTGCCCTGCTGGATCGCGACGCCCACCGCCGGCTGCTCGACGCCTTCGCGGGTCTTGAAGGCGACGCTCAGGCAGTGGCCGAGAGCTGGCGGACCTACAGGAAGGCCGAAGCCGCACTGGCGGATGCCAGGGCCGCGGTGGAGCAGGCCGGTCGCGAGCGGGCGTTCCTGGCGCACGCCGTCGAGGAGCTCTCCGCGCTGGCGCCGCAGCCCGACGAGGAAGAGACCCTCGCGCAGCGCCGGCAGGCGATGATGCAGGCCGAGAAATTTGCCGGTGAGCTCCAGGAGGTGGCCAACGCACTCGCCGGCGACGGCACGACCGAGGCCCGCCTGAGCGCCGCGCTGCGGCGGCTGGAACGCGCGCAGGACGCTCCGCCGGATGTTGTCGGCGCGGTTTGCGCCGCCCTCGATCGGCTGCTGAGCGAGTACGCGGAGGCACGGGCGCAGGCGGAAACCGCGCTCCGCGCGATCGAATTCGATCCGCTCGACCTGGAACGGGTGGAGGAGCGCCTGTTCGCGCTGCGGGCGGCGGCACGCAAGCATGGTGTCGCAGTGTCCGAACTGCCGGCGCTGGCCGAGCGGATGGCAGCCGAACTGAGGCTGATAGAGGAGGGCGCCGAACGGCTCGCAATCCTCGAGAAGGAGTGCGCCACGGCCCGGACGGCGTACCTCGAGCGCGCCGGCGCACTTTCGGCGGCGCGGCGGGAGGCGGCCGCAAGGCTAGCCTCGGCAGTAATGGACGAGTTGCCGCCGCTCAGGCTCGAGCGCGCCCGCTTCGTGGTCGACGTGTCCGCCGTCGAGCCGGACGAGGCGGGTCCGCACGGACTCGACCGGGTGGAGTTCCTGTTTGCGGCCAACCCGGGTACGCCGCCTGCCCCCCTGATCAAGGTTGCCTCGGGGGGCGAACTGACGCGATCCATCCTCGCCCTCAAGGTCGTCCTCGCCGCACGGGGCAGCGCACCGACACTGATATTCGACGAAATCGATTCGGCGGTGGGGGGTGCCGTCGCAGAAGCGATCGGCGTCAGGCTCGGACGGCTGTCAGAAACGCTCCAGGTGCTCGCCGTCACCCATTCGCCGCAGGTTGCCGCGCGCGCCAGTGGCCACATTCTCATCACCAAGGCGCACCTTCGTGAAGAGGAGCGCATGACGACCCGTGTCGAGCGGCTCGACGCTCACAGCCGCCGCGAGGAAATTGCCCGGATGCTGTCCGGCCAGGAGATCACCGAAGAGGCCCGTGCCGCGGCAGACCGGCTGATCGGGAGCCTTCCGTGAACGAAAAGCTCGACTATGCCCGCGCGGCACCGGACGAGATCACGCGCGAGCAGGCGGCGCTCGAACTGAAGCGGCTGGCCGACGAAATCGCACACCACGACATGCTGTACTACCAGGAGGACCGGCCGGAGATCAGCGACGCCGAGTACGATGCGCTGCGCCGCCGCTACGAGGAGATCGAACGCCGGTTTCCTGACCTCGCGCCGGAGAACGCGCCCACCCGGCGTGTCGGCGCCCCGCCCTCGCAGAAGTTCGAGAAGGTCCGGCACGCCGTACCCATGCTGTCGTTGTCGAACGTGTTCGAAGACGACGATGTGCGGGAGTTCGTAGACCGGATCCGGCGGTTTCTCGGGCTGCGGCCCGATGACGAGGTGGTCGTCACGGGCGAACCGAAGATCGACGGGCTTTCGGCTTCGCTGCTCTATGAGGACGGGGTCCTGAAGGTGGGCGCCACGCGCGGCGACGGTCAGATCGGCGAGAACGTGACCGCCAACCTGCGAACGATCGCCGATATCCCGCAGCGTTTCCGCGGCACCGGCTGGCCGTCGATGATCGAGGTCCGCGGCGAAGTCTTCATGACGCACGAGGATTTCGCGGCGATGAATGCACGCCAGGCAGAGGCGGGCCAGCAGGTGTTTGCAAACCCGCGCAACGCGGCTGCCGGTTCACTGCGCCAGCTCGATCCGTCGATCACCGCAAGCCGGCCGCTCAAGTTCATCGCCTACGCCTGGGGTGCAATCTCGGAAGACGTGTTCGAAACCCAGTACGACGCGGTGCAACGGTTCGCTGACTGGGGGTTTCGCATCAATTCTCCCTTCGAGCGCTGCCGCAGCGTCGATGAGATGCTCGCCCTCTATCGCCGGATCGAGCAGGACCGCGCCAATCTCGGCTTCGATATCGACGGCGTGGTCTACAAGGTGGACCGGCTAGACTGGCAGCGTCGCCTGGGCTTCGTTTCGCGCAGCCCACGGTGGGCGACGGCCCACAAGTTTCCACCCGAACGGGCGACCACGGTGCTCGAGGACATCATCATCAACGTCGGCCGGACCGGGGCGCTGACACCGGCGGCGAAACTGAAGCCGGTCACCGTGGGCGGTGTCGTGGTCTCCAACGCAACCCTTCACAACGAGGACGAGATCGCCCGCAAGGACATCCGTATCGGGGATACCGTGATCGTCCAGCGCGCCGGGGACGTGATCCCGCAGGTTCTGGGTCCGGTTCTCGAGAAGAGACCGAAGAACGCCAGGCCCTTCGAGATGCCGACCGTGTGCCCCGCCTGCGGCAGCAAGGCGGTCCGTGAGATCAACCCCAAGACGGGACGGGCGGATGCGGTTCGCCGCTGTACCGGCGGGCTGATCTGTCCCGCCCAGGCGATGGAGCGGCTGGAGCATTTCGTCTCGCGCGGTGCCTTCGATATCGAAGGGCTGGGCGAAAAGCAGGTGCGTGCCTTCTATCTCGACGGGATCGTCACGAGGCCGCCCGACATCTTCACGCTCCGGGCAAGGGAGGAGGCCGGGGAGATCAGCCTCACCGAGCGAGAGGGCTGGGGCGAGATCTCGGTGCGCAAGCTCCTGGATGCGATCGACGCCCGCCGCAGGATCCCGCTCGACCGGTTCATCTACGCCCTCGGCATCCGCCATGTCGGAGAAACGACGGCGCGCCTTCTTGCCCGCTACTACGGCTCGATCGATGCCTTTCTTGCGGCCATGGATGCCGCCGTCGATACGGCCTCCGATGCCTACCGGGAACTTACCAACATCAACGGTATCGGCGAGGTGGTCGCCAATGCGATCGTCACGTTCTTTGCCGAAGAGCACAACCGGGAGGTGATCGCGGCACTGTTGCGGGAAGTTCAACCGCAATCGCTGGAACGCGCCGCGCCGACAAGTCCGATCGCCGGCAAGACGGTGGTGTTCACCGGCACGCTCGAGCGTATGACGCGAAGCGAGGCGAAGTCCCGAGCGGAGGCTCTTGGAGCCCGGGTGGCCGGGTCGGTCTCGGCCAGAACGGATTATGTCGTCGCGGGCCCCGGCGCGGGGTCCAAGCTGAAGGCGGCGGAGGAGCTGAAGGTCACGGTATTGTCCGAGGACGAGTGGCTGCAGCTCATCGGCGAATCGTGACCGTGCGAGACCCCGGGCATCGGCGTGAATCGTACCGCCTTCGATAGCGACGGATTCCTTGCCGGAGCCCGTGCGATGTTGCCGGCCATCCTCGCGGCGGCGCCGTTCGGGCTTCTGGTCGGTGCACTGGCAACGGCGAAGGGTCTGTCGCCGCTCGAGGCGATATTGATGAGCGCCCTGGTCTTTGCCGGCAGCGCCCAGTTCGTGGCGCTCGACCTGTGGACGGAACCGGTGTCGTGGGTGGTCATCGGCCTGACGACGCTGCTGGTGAACTTCCGCCATGTCCTGATGGGCGCTTCCCTTGCCGGACGGCTGCCGACCACCACCACGGGCGGACGGGGCGTGGCCGCCTTCCTGATGGCAGACGAAACCTGGGCCATGGCCGAACTGAAGGCGAGACAGGGCGGCCTCACCGTCGCCTATTATGCCGGGCTCGGCGTCACGCTTTACCTGAACTGGATCCTGTGGACCGGCGTGGGGGCGGTGGCGGGTGCCGCGATAGACGATCCCGCCCGCTACGGGTTCGACTTCGCCTTCACTGCCATCTTCATCGGGCTCATCGCGGGGCTCTGGCGCGGCTCCGATACGACGTGGGTAGTCGCCGCAAGCGCCGCCGCGGCCGTCGCGGCAAACGTCGTCGCTGACGGCCCCTGGTTCATTCTTGCCGGCGCCATTGCCGGCGTCGCCGCAGCAGCGCTGTTGGCGAACGGTAACGGTGGTCAGGCGACGGAGGGCGAACCATAAGCATCTCGACGGCGACACTTGCGGCCATCGCAGCCATGGCGGTCGCCACCTACCTGACCCGTGTTTCCGGCTTCTGGGCGGCGGCAATGCTGCCGCGTGGCACCCGCGCCAGGGCGGCGCTGGAAGCGGTCCCGATCTCGATCCTCATGAGCGTGATCGCACCATCGCTGTTTCTCGCCGGACCGGCGGAGTTCATCGCCGGCTGCGTCGCCGCGATCGCGGCCACCCGGCTGCCGCTCATTGCCACCGTCGCCGTGGGCGTCGGCGCCGTGGTACTCCTGCGGGCAGGCCTCGGATAGCCATTGGTCATGGTCCATTCGCACCACAGGAACGAGACCCGCACCCTCCAGGCGGCCCTGCTCACCGGCGGCTTCATGATCGCCGAAGCGATCGGCGGTGTCCTGTCCGGCTCCCTCGCCCTGATAGCCGACGCTGCCCACATGCTGACCGACACGGCATCGCTCACGCTCGCCTGGCTGGCCTTCCGGTTCGCCCGCCGCCCTGCCGATGCGAGCCGAACCTACGGCTTCGGTCGGCTGCAGATCCTCGTCGCGTTTGCCAACGGCATCAGCCTGTTCTTCATCATCGGCTGGATCGTCTTCGAGGCCATTTCCCGGTTGATGTCACCGGTGGAGGTGCTGGGCGACGTCATGTTCGGGGTCGCCGTCGCGGGGTTGGCGGTAAACGTGGCAGCGTTCTGGCTGCTGCACGGTGCCGATCGCGAGAACCTCAACATCCGCGGCGCGCTCCTGCACGTGGCCGGCGACCTGCTGGGGTCGATCGCTGCACTCGTCGCATCCCTGGTCATCCTCGCCACCGGCTGGACCCCGGTCGATCCGCTCCTGTCGCTGCTGGTAGCCATGCTGCTCGCCCGCGCCGCGTGGCGGATCACCGTCCAGTCCGGGCACATCCTGCTGGAAGGCACACCGCCCGACATCGACGTATCAGAGATCAAGGCCGATCTCGAACGTGAGATCGCCGGAGTAGAGGACGTCCACCACATTCACGTCTGGTCGCTCACCCAGGAACGCCCACTGGTGACGCTGCACGCCAGGGTATCGGTGGACGCGATGCCAGGAGAGGTGACGCGGCAGATCAAGGCGAGGCTCGCCGACCAGTTCGGCCTGGGGCACGCAACGGTGGAGATCGAACAGGATGCCTGTGCCGACGATCCTCACGCCGCTAAGGCGACAGCGGGCGGGTCGCCTGCGCAAGCCACTCCGACTCGGCGGAGCTGAGCAGTGGTGAGAGTTCGCGGCGCACGCGCTCGTGATAGTCGTCTAGCCATGCGCGCTCATCGTCCGTGAGCAGTTCGGGCGCGACCAGCCGGCTGTCGATCGGCGCCAGCGTCAGCACCTCGAAACGCAGCATGTCGCGTTCCTCACCCGCGCGGCGCTCGTCGGCGCGGACAAGGACCAGGTTCTCGATGCGGATGCCGTATGCACCAGCCTTGTAGTAACCGGGCTCGTTGGAGAGGATCATGCCGGGCTCGAGCGGCGTCGTTCCCAGTCTCGACAGCCGCTGTGGACCCTCATGCACCGAAAGGTAGCTGCCGACGCCGTGGCCGGTGCCGTGGTCGAAATCGAGCCCAGCTTCCCACAAGGCGATGCGTGCCAGGGTGTCGAGCTGGGCGCCGGTGGTGCCGTTCGGAAACCGGACGCGCGAGATCGCGATATTGCCCTTGAGGACCCGGGTGAACCGGTCGCGCATTTCCTCGCTGGGCGTGCCGATCGCGACGGTACGGGTGATATCCGTGGTGCCGTCGAGATACTGACCGCCTGAATCGATCAGGTAGAGCGAACCGGAAGCGAATCGGCGGTTGGAGGTTTCGGTGACGCGATAATGCGGCAGGGCGCCGTTGGGGCCGAATGCCGAAATGCTCGGAAAGCTGATATCCATCAGCTTGCCGGTGGCGACACGGAATTCCTCCAGTGCCCTGGCTGCGGCGATCTCGTCCAATGACTCCACCGGCTGGCGATCGAGCCAGGCGAGGAACCGGGTCACTGCTGCCCCGTCACGCAGATGGGCGTTGCGGGCACCGGCAATTTCCGTGGAGTTCTTGCGCGCCTTCGGAAGCTGGCACGGGTCGCTTCCCCGTACGAGGGTCGCCCCGGTCCCTTCGAGCACGTCGGCAACCCGGCGTGGGGTCCACGCGGCGTCAACGAGGACGCGCGCGCCGGCCTCGCCAAGCGCCTCGAGAGCGGATTCGAAATCTTCGGGCGGCCGCAACTCGGCCAATGGCCGGAGCCGATCCCGCACCTCGTCGTCGAGCTTTTCGGGTGCCACGAAAAGCTCTGCACCAGCGTCGGCCCTGACCACCGCAAAGGCCAGCACCACGGGAATGTGCGGGATGTCGCTGCCCCGGATGTTGAAAGCCCAGGCGATGGAATCGGGCAGCGTCAGCACCACCGCGTCGGCGCCCGCGCGGCGGATGTCTTCACCGAGGCGTGCCAGCTTGCGCTCGGCGGGTTCACCCGCGTGCTGGATCTCGTGAATGCGTACCCTACCCGTCGGAGGCGGCGGGCGATCCTGCCACAGCCGGTCGATCGGGTTGTCTCTCAACGGCGTGAGTTCGGCACCGGCGCGGCAGCAGGCGCGTTGCAGCCGTTCGGTCTGCTCGATGGTATGCAGCCAGGGATCGTAGCCGAGACGCATGCCGGGTTCGAGTACGCGTTCGATCCACCTGGATGGCGGTTGATCGACCAGATGGCAGATCTCGAACACCGTGACATCGACCTCGCCACGGACCTGTTCGGTGTAACGGCCGTCGACGAAGATCGCGGCGCGACTTGCCAGCACGATGGCCACGCCCGCCGAGCCGGAGAAGCCGGTGAGCCAGGCGAGGCGTTCGGCGCAGGCGGGCACGTACTCGCCCTGATGTTCGTCGGCGCGCGGCACGACGAAGCCGTCGAGTCCGAGGTGGTCGAGTTCCTGTCGCAGGCGGGCAACCCGCCCGGCGCCGGCGGCGGGATCACGCCTGTCCTCGTACGACTGGAACATGAGATGCACTAGTAGCCGCCGGCCGGATCGATGGCAATGCCATTTCCGGCCGGTTATGCACTTGCAAAATGGCTGTCGGATGCGGATGCGGGCAGAAGTTGCCTCTGAGATCGAGAAGTCGTTATCAGTGCCTTAAAATTCAAGACAGAATGCCATGCGGAAAGTGCAATGCTGCAATGCAGCATGGCGGCTACCCTGCACTGCAACAGCAACCTATATGGGGGCTGAGCGGGGAGCACGGATCCAGCCAGGTCCCGTTACTCCCACAGCGCATCGGCTATCACGCTTCATCAGGAGAACAGTCATGACTGACGTTGCATACAAGGAAGTCGGCGCCCCCGTTACAAACGTCGGTGCCCGCGGCCTGATATCCAGACTTGTGGCTGCCATCAAGCGGCGCCGCGAGCTGAAGAAGGCGGAGGAGCACCTCTACGGCATGGACGACCGGTTGCTGCTCGACATCGGTATTTCCCGCGGTGACATTCACCGGATGGTCTGGGGCGAGCCGGAGCAGCGGCGCTGACCTTCGCGCCGGACGACGAGAGTCGACCATTCGCCGAGCCTGAGCCTTCGCACGAGGCGGAAGCCGGCCAGGCGGTAAATCGCGACGATGCGGCGTTCGTCATGGCGCAACAGGCCGGACAGCACGATCTGTCCGCCGATGGCGACCGAACGCCGCAGGGACGGCGCGAGCCGGACCAGCGGTCGCGCCAGGATATTGGCGAGAACGAGATCGAACGGCGCTGCCGACCGCAGCGCCGGGTGATACAGCCCCTCGGCGCAGAACACACGGACCAGATGGCCGACCCCGTTGGCGTGGACGTTGCCGGCCGCGACGTTCACGGCAACGGGGTCGATGTCTGCCGCGAGTACCCGCGCCTTCAGTACCTTCGCCGCGGCGATGGCCAGAATTCCGGATCCACAACCGAGATCGAGCACCCGCCGGGGCATCGTCCGCCTCAGGATGCCGTCCAGCGCGAGCAGGCAGCCTTCCGTCGTGCCGTGATGGCCAGTACCGAAGGCTAGCCCGGCATTGATCTCGATCGCGAGTGCGCGGCCCCGGAACCGCGCCTGGTCGTGGCTGCCGTGGATGATGAACCGGCCGGCCTGCAGGGCGGGGAGCGCGGCCTGCGATCGGGCGACCCAGTCCTCGTCCTCCACCGGACGCCACGTGATCCGCGGTGACGGCCCGCCGATCCCGGCGACAATGCGTGCGACCGTATCCTCGACCATCGCCTGCTGCGCCGGCGCGGGTCGCGAGTCGACCAGCACCTCCACCGACCAGACGTCCGCTGCGCCGGAGATGGCGAAACAGCTCACCGCCCCGGTCGCCATGTTCTCCTCGATCGCGTCGGCAAGCGACATCGCCGCGTCAGGGTGTAGGGGTGCTACCGCGAGCTTCCACAGCGCATCTTCACCTGGGGCCGACGTCGGAGAAGCCATGTGACACGCGTGCGGAGAGGACATTGCCTGTCAGGATGCCGACTGTGTGGCCGGGAAACGGGCGCGCGGTCTACCATGGCCAGGACGGGGCCGCAATTCGGCCGCGTCACGCGAGCTCCGCTTCCTCATAAACCGATTCAGGTTTGCCGCGTCTTCGGACGGCGACATTCCGCGAGTCGAGTCAACGGGTTGAGTCCGGTCGTTCACCCGCCGTCGCCGCCTGTTCACGCAGCCGGTGAGGACGATCTCGACCACAGGGCTGAACGGCGGCACCGGTGCGACAGCAGGCTGCCGGCAGCCGATCGCGACGTCAGTGCCTCTCGACAAAGGAGTCCAGCACCCGCTTGGGGCCGGCCTTCTCGAAATCGACGGTAAGCTTGTTGCCGTCGATCTGGGTGATGGTGCCGTAGCCGAACTTGATGTGGAAGACGCGCTCGCCGGTGGTGAACAGGCCGCTGCTGCCCTCGTCACGGGCGACCAGTTCACCCTCGATGATCCGCGGCTGGTGCCGGGTTGCCGTGCCATCGGCATAGGCCCTGCGGGCGCGCTGCCAGCCGGGGGTGGTATAGGCGCTTTCGAACGGATCCATCCGGTCGAACCTGCTTTCGGCGAGGCCGAGACCGTAGCCGCCATAGGAGCCGAACGCCTCCTCGACCTCGACATGCTCCTCCGGCAGCTCGTCGATGAAGCGCGACGGCAGCGCCGACTGCCACAGGTTATGCAGGCGCCTGTTCTGCGCGAAGCTGACATGCACCCGCTGGCGCGCCCGCGTCAGGCCGACATAGGCGAGGCGACGTTCCTCCTCGAGCCCCTCGCGACCGTTCTCGTCGAGCGCACGCTGGTGCGGAAACAGGCCTTCCTCCCAGCCGGGCAGGAAGACGGTGTCGAACTCGAGCCCCTTTGCGCTGTGCAGCGTCATTATGTTGATCTTGTCGTCGCTCTGCTCGACGTCGCTGTCCATGACGAGGGCGACGTGCTCGAGGAATCCGGCGAGGTTCTCGAAGTCCTGCATCGCGCGGACGAGTTCGCGCAGGTTGTCGAGCCGGCCCGGCGCTTCCGGCGACCGGTCCAGCTGCCACATCTCGGTGTAGCCGGATTCGTCCAGCACCATCTCGGCGAGATCGGTGTGCGGCAGGCCGTCGACCAGCGATCGCCAGCGCGTGAACGACTCGATCAGGTCCTTCAGCGCGGTGCGCGTCTTGGCCGGCAGCTCGTCGGTGCCGATCATCGCCTGGGCGGCACGGAACAGCGAGGTGCCGTTGGCACGGGCATGGGCGTGCAGCTTCTGCACCGATGCCCCGCCGATGCCGCGCTTGGGCACGTTGACGATGCGCTCGAATGCGAGGTCGTTGTCCGGCTGGGCGACGACCTTGAGGTAGGCGAGGGCGTCGCGGATCTCGGCGCGCTCGTAGAACTTGGGACCGCCGATGACGCGGTAGGGCAGGCCAAGCGTGATGAAGCGGTCCTCGAAGGCACGCATCTGGGCGGATGCGCGGACCAGGATGGCGATCTCGCGCAGCGGGTGGCCCTGGCGCTGCAACTGCTCGATGTCCTCGCCGATGGCGCGGGCTTCCTCCTCGCTGTCCCATACGCCGCGCAC
>CAZSNL010000080.1:0-12684 GCA_964608275.1 uncultured Hyphomicrobiales bacterium
TCGAGGCGGCCGCCTGGTACTGGCACTTCGTCGACGTGGTCTGGCTGTTCCTGTTCGCCTGCATCTACGTCTGGGGCGCCGGCGACACCGTTGCGGCCCACTAGACGCCAGTCCTGGAGCATGACGACGCAAGAACGCCTCTACCCGCCACTGTCGCCGCTCGCCACCGGCGCGCGCTGCCGTTGCCCGCGCTGCGGGCAGGGCAGGCTGTTCAGCGGCTATCTGACCTCGCCGGCCAAGTGCGACGCCTGCGGGCTCGACTATGACTTCTTCGATTCCGGGGACGCGCCGGCCGTGTTCGTCATCTTCATCGTCGGGTTCGTGGTCGTCGGCCTGGCGCTGTGGGTCGAGATGACGTGGCGGCCGGCCTACTGGGTGCACGCGGCGCTCTGGCTGCCGCTGATCCTCGGATTGCCGCTCGCGTTGCTGCGGCCGATGAAGGCGATGCTGCTGTGCCATCAGTACAATACCCGCGCGCCGGAGCGGCCTGACGACGGCGGCTCGGCCGCCTGACGGATGCGGGCGCCGCCCATCGGGCGGCCTGTCGCCATGCGCATTCGCCTCGAATTCTGGCCGACGGTAGTCGCACTACCGGTCCTCGCCCTGCTCATCGGGCTGGGGACATGGCAGGTCCAGAGGCTCGAATGGAAGACGGCGCTGATCGAAGCCATCGAGGAACGGGCGCAGCTGCCTCCTGCGCCGCTTCCGGCATCGGCTGAATGGGAAACGCTGGACCTCGCCGCGCAGGAGTTCCGGAGGTTCACGGCACGCGGCGTTTTCGATCACCGGCGCGAGTTTCATGTCTTCACCCAGTATCCCGACGACGGGACAGCAGGGTACTGGATCTTGACCCCGCTCGAACTGGCGCAGGGTGGCACCGTTCTCGTCAACCGCGGCTTCGTCCCCCAGCAGCTCAAGCCGGACGCCGGCAATTCCATCGGCGAGACGGCGGGTGAAATCGAGATAACCGGAGTTCTGCGCCGGTCGGGCGAAGCCAATATCTTCACGCCCGATGCGACCCCCGGTAACAACATGTGGTTCATTGTCGACGTGCCAAGCATGGCAGGCCTGCTCGACAATGCCGATGTGGCGCCGTTCTACCTGGCGCTGACGGAACCGGCGCCCGCCGGGGGATTGCCGCGGCCGGCGCCGGCGCGTATCCAGCTCAACAACCGGCATCTCGGCTATGCCCTGACCTGGTTCGGTCTGGCGGCGTGCCTCGTCGGGGTGTTTGTTGCCTGGCATCTGCGGCGCGAGCCATGACCAGCCGGCCGTGGCGCCCCGGCGCGGCGCGTGCAGGCGAGGCTTGCCGATTGTCCACGGCCGGTGCACGAAGATCATGGGACTGCTGATGCCAGGTGCGAAGAACGACTGGGCGGGCTGATCTTGCAATACGTGAGCACACGCGGGGCGGCGCCTGCCGCCGGATTTCTCGATGTCATGCTGGCGGGGCTTGCCCCCGACGGCGGGCTCTACGTACCGGAGACCTGGCCGCCGCTGGATGCCGCCGCGCTCGAGGCGCTGCAGGGTTGCGACTACGCGGAAGTCGCGCTTGCGGTCATGCGCGGCTTTGTCGGCGGGGAGATTCCCGACCGTGAGCTTGCGGCCATGATCGACGACGCCTACGCGGGGTTTGGTCATCGCGCCGTCGCCCCGCTGCGGCAGCTAGACGGTCGGCGCTGGCTGCTCGAGCTGTTCCACGGGCCCACGCTTGCCTTCAAGGACGTGGCCCTGCAACTGCTTGGCCGGTTGATGGACCGCGAGCTTGTCCGCCGTGGCGAGCGCGCGACCGTGATCGGTGCCACGTCCGGCGATACGGGCAGCGCCGCCATCGCGGCATTCAGCGGCTGCAAGGCCGCCGACATTCACATCCTGCACCCGCATGGGCGCGTGAGCGAGGTGCAGCGGCGCCAGATGACCACCGTCATCGCGCCCAACGTTCACAACATCGCGGTGGAGGGCACGTTCGACGATTGCCAGAAGCTGGTAAAGGCGCTGTTTGCCGACGAACGCCTGAACGAGGGCAGTCGGGTCGCCGGCGTGAATTCCATCAACTGGGCGCGGATCATGGCCCAGATCGTCTACTATGTTGCGGCGGCTGTCGCCCTCGGTTCGCCGGCGAGGCGGGTGAGCTTCGCGGTACCGACGGGCAATTTCGGTGACATCTATGCCGGCTACGTCGCCAGCCGGATGGGGCTTCCGGTCGGCCGGCTGATCGTCGCCACCAATGTCAATGACATCCTGGTGCGTGCCCTGCAGGACGGCAGCTACCGGGTCGGCGAAGTCCGGGCGACGATGAGCCCCAGCATGGACATCCAGGTGTCGAGCAACTTCGAGCGCGTGCTGTTCGACGCCAGCGGGCGCGATGGTGCCACAGTCGCCGCCATGATGAAGGATCTCGCCTCGGACGGCGGGTTCACGATCGGTGCCGAAGCGCTGCGCCGGCTGCGCGAAGACTTCGACGCCGTTCGCGTCGACGAGGAGACGACCGCCCGCTGCATGGAGCGGACCCTCGCGGAAACGGGCATGCTGGTCGACCCGCATACGGCGGTGGGCATCGCCGCCGCCGACGGCGCGGCCACCGGACCGGGCGAGCCTCTCGTGGTGCTTGCGACGGCCCATCCGGCAAAGTTCCCCGATGCGGTCGAACAGGCGACGGGCATGCGGCCGGAGTTGCCGCCGGCGCTCGCCGGATTGCTCGACGGGCCGGAACGGTACGTGGTCCTGCCGAATGATTTCCGGAAGGTGAGAGACCATATACTTGCAACCAGGGTCTCCGCCTGAGTACGAGAGGACTATGACGGTACGGGTAACACAGCTTTCCAGCGGCCTGCGGGTCGTGACCGATGAGATGCCACACGTGCGCACGGTTTCGCTCGGCGCCTGGGTCGGCGCCGGCGCCCGCCACGAAACGGCCGACCAGCACGGGCTGTCCCACCTTCTCGAGCACATGGCGTTCAAGGGCACCCGGCGGCGCACTGCCCGCCAGATCGCCGAGGAGATCGAGAATGCCGGCGGCGACATCAACGCCGCCACCGGCATGGAGACGACCGCCTACTACGCCCGGGTGCTGAAGGACGACGTGGCGCTGGCCCTCGACGTCCTTGCCGACATCGTGCTCGAACCGGTGTTCGACGAGGCCGAGCTCGCCCGCGAGCGACAGGTCGTGATCCAGGAGATTGCCGCCGTCCGCGACACGCCGGATGACCTTGTGTTCGATCTGGCGCAGGAGGCGGCGTTCCCCGACCAGCCGCTCGGCCGGTCGATCCTCGGGACGGCCGAAACCGTCTCCGGATTCTCGCCGGAATCGATCGCGGGCTACCGCGACACCCATTACGGCGCCCCCTCGATCGTGATCTCCGCGGCCGGGGCGATCGACCATGACCGGTTGGTCGAGCTCGCCGAGAAGGCGTTCGCCGGCCTCAGGCTCGACCGCGGGCCCGGTTGCGGTCCGGGCCGCTATCGCGGTGGCGAGATCGCGCACCGCAAGACGCTCGAGCAGACCCACGCCGTGCTTGCGTTCGAGGCGCCGGGCTACACCGATTCCCGGTTCTACACGCTGCAGATCCTGTCCACCATTCTCGGTGGCGGACTGTCGTCGCGGCTGTTCCAGGAAATCCGCGAGCGGCGCGGCCTGTGCTACACGGTCGGCTCGTTCGTTTCGGCCTATGCCGACTGCGGGCTGCTCGGCATCTATGCCGCGACGTCGCCGAATCAGGCCGACGAACTGTTCGGCGCCGTTGCGGGGGAACTCGAGAAGTTCGCCTCCGGGGTGACGGAGGATGAGGTCGCCCGCGCCCGCGCCCAGCTCAAGTCGGGGCTCCTGATGAGCCTCGAGAGCTCGTCGGCACGGGCCGACCAGATTGCGCGTCAGCTGATCGTGTTTGATCGTGTGCTGCCGGTCGAGGAGATCGAGCAGCGGATCGACAGTGTCGATTCGGCCGCCGTGACCCGGCTGATGCAGTCGGTGCTGTCGGCGCCGCAGCCGACGATCGCGACGGTCGGGCCGTCCAGGCGCCCGCCGACGCTGCGCGCTCTGGCAGCAGGTGCGTGACATGGAAATCCGCGGCATACCGGCCCGGCTGCCGCGTTCGACGGTCGTTCGCTCATGGCTTTTCTGAGAAGCGTCAACCCGATCGACCTCGGACCGAAGATCTACGGTCGCAATGTCATGCTGCGTGTGCCGCAGACCAGCGACTATCAGGCCTGGGCCGCGTTGCGCGAGGAAAGCCGCGCCTTCCTCACGCCGTGGGAGCCGACCTGGCCGCGGGACGACCTGACCCGGACCGCCTTCCGCCGCCGCATAAAGCGCTATCTTCAGGACATTCGTGACGACAGGGCCTATCCCTTCCTTATATTCGCCGGAAATGAGCGGATACTGATTGGCGGACTGACGCTCAGCAACGTGCGTCGGGGGGTGGCCATGACGTGCTCCGTGGGGTACTGGATCGGAGAACGCTACGCCCGCAAGGGCTACATGACCGACGCCCTCAGCGCTGTCGTGCAATTTTGCTTCGACGAACTTGCGCTGCATCGCATCGAGGCGGCCTGTCTGCCGCACAACAAGGCGTCCATCGCGTTGCTGAAGCGTTGCGGCTTTCAGGAGGAGGGGTATGCCCGCGGTTATCTCAAGATCAACGGCACCTGGCAGGACCATCTGCTGTTTGCGATCCTCGCCGACGACCACGCGCCCTGACCGTCGCCGCGCCGCGGGCGGGGCGGGCTCCGGGGGAGGAAATCCAGGCAAGTGACCGCGGCACTCTTAAGATTGTATAGTCCTCCATCATGACTCGCCTGCGCACCGCGACGTTCCTCGTCCTGTCGTGCCTGATCCTGTGTATCGGCGGTACGACCGCCGGGGCGCGCGAGATCATCCCCCTGCCGCTCGACCGCGCCCATATCGACCTTGCGCCTTACGCGGAACGGCTGGAACGCGCAGTGCGCGACATCGAGATCGAGGGCGTGCCGGATCCCGAAGGTGACCGCACGGTGATGCAGGTCAAGGCGCAATCGCCCGGCCCGATATTCCGTTGGCTCATCATTTCGTTGCGCAACACGAGCCCGATCCCGCAGGACTACGTGATCGTTTCCGACCGCACCCGGTTCGTGGGGTCGGGTGTGATCTGGCCGCGATTTGCCGACAACGAGATCCTGTCGGTTCGTGCCTCGCCGGGGCTGCCGCCGACGCACCAGCGGTATGCCGGGGTGGATGCCTTCGCGTTCCGTGTCGGACCCAACGAGACCATCACCTACGCCGCGGAAATCGCCGGTCAGTGGCCGGCCGACCTCCAGCTCTGGCAACGCAGTGCCTTTGACATGCAGCGGCAGCAGCTGTCGTTCTTCCATGGCCTGCTGCTCGGCATTGCCGCACTCGTGGCAATCTACATCGCCAGCCTGATCATCGTCCGCCGCCAGCTGGTGTTCCCGTCCGCAGCCCTGTTCTCGCTGGCGTCGGTGGCGTTCCTCGGCATCGAGTTCGGCTATTTCCCCACCGTCATGTCGTCGGTAGCGGGGCTTGAGGACCGGGTTCGCGCGATCGCCGAATCGTCGATGGCGCTGGGGCTGCTTGCCTGCCTGTACACCTTCGTCGAGTTGCGCCGCAGGGTTCCGATCGCCGGATACCTCGCGCTTGCCCTCATCGCCGCCGCTGCCGGCCTTGTGGTCTATGCGTGGTACGAGCCGGTCATGGCCACCGGCATCGCGCGGGCGGCGATACCGGTCATTGCGCTGGTCGGGCTCGCCGTCGTCGTCCATCTGTCGCGCAAGGGCGCCATCCGCGCCCAGGTTTCGGTCTCCGCGTGGATACTGGCCACGGCGTGGTCGGTGGTCGCCTGCGTTGCCGCGCTCGGCCTCGTCGAACACGAGCTGCTCGGCTCCGGCCTTGCCGCAGGCCTCGTGCTGGTCAACCTGATGCTGGCGTTTACCGTCACCCAGTTTGCCTTCGATGCCGGCGTCATTTCCAGCCGGTTCTTCGAGGATTCCGGCCGCCGCGCGCTGGCCCTTGCGGGCTCCGAGCTGTGTGTCTGGGACTGGCGGGAGGACCAGAACTGGCTCTACGTCGGTCCCGAGCTGGAGCGTGCCCTGGCGCTGCCGCCGGGCCGCATCACGGTGGGCGGCGTCAAGGGCTGGCTGGAGCTCATGCACCCGAGCGACCGGCCCGCCTACGTGACCGCGGTGGATACCGCCATCCAGCGCGGCAAGGGGACGTTCACCCAGGAATTCCGCCTGCGCCGCAACGACGGCACGTACCGCTGGTACCAGCTTCGCGCCCGCGCGCTTCCCGGCGAACAGGGCCGCGCCAGCCGCTGCATCGGCACGCTCGCCGACGTGACGACGCTGAAGAGGGCCGAGGAACGCCTGCTCTACGACGCGGTGCACGACAACCTGACCGGATTGCCGAACCGCGCCCTGTTCATGGACCGGCTCGATCGTGCCATGGCGAGGTCCCGGTCCAATCCGTCCCACCGGCTGAGCCTCATCCTGCTCGACATCGACCGCTTCAAGAACGTCAATGACGGGCTCGGCCATGCGGTCGGCGACAGCCTGCTGCTGGCGGTGGCCCGCCGGCTGGAGGAACTGATGGGGCCGGAAGACACCCTGGCCCGCGTCGCCGGCGACAAGTTCGGCATCGTCATGGATGCCAACGAGCCGCCACGCGACCCGAGAACGTTCGCCGAGCGCATGCAGAAGTCGCTGGCCCGGCCGATCGCCCTCAATCCGCGCGAGGTGTTCCTCACCGCCAGCATAGGAATTGCCGACTACGATCGCATGAGCCACGATCCGGCGGAGGTGATGAAGGACGCCGAGATCGCGCTCTACGAGGCCAAGCGGCAGGGCAAGAACCGCATCGAGGAGTTCCAGCCGACGATGCGCGACACCCGCTCCCGGCTGGTGGAACTGGAGACCGACCTGCGGCGGGCACTGGAGCGCAACGAGATCGAGGTCGTATACCAGCCGATCGTCGATCTGGCCGATCAGTCGGTCGCCGGCTACGAGGCGCTGGCCCGCTGGCGGCATCGCCGCCACGGCGTGCTCGGGCCAGACGAGTTCATCTCGATCGCCGAGGAGACCGGCATCATCAACGATCTCGGCGAGTACGTGATGAGCGAGGCGGCGCGGCAGCTGGGCATCTGGCAGCGCGCGTTCCGGCCCAACGAGCCGATCTTCGTCTCCATCAACCTGTCCGGCCGCCAGGTCATGAACCAGGGGCTGGTCGACACCGTGAAATCGATTCTCGGTCGCGAGGATCTGGCGCCAGGCACGTTCATGCTGGAGCTCACCGAATCGCTGGTGATGGAGAACCCCGAGCTCTCAGCCCAGGTATTCGACAAGCTGCGTGCGCTCGGCGCCGGCCTGATGTGCGACGACTTCGGCACCGGCCACTCGTCGCTCGCCAACCTTCAGCGCTACGCCTTCGACGTGATCAAGCTCGACCAGACCTTCGTCCACGCCGATCCCGACGACGAGACCGCGGCGGTGATCCTCGAGGCGATCGTCAACCTTGCCCACGACCTCGAGATGTACGTGGTCGCCGAGGACATCGAGCACGTGAGCCACTACGAGCGGCTGCGCGACATCGGCTGCGACTTCGGCCAGGGCTTCCATTTCGGCCAGCCGATGTCGGCCCGCCAGGTGATCGAGGCGCTGGGTGGCCGCCCGGAAACGATGGAGACGCGGCGGCCGCGGTCGGTGCGCAGCGTGTTCAATCGGCTGTCCGGCATCAGGGGCTTCGACGACCAGCGCCACGACGACGCCGTCGACGATGCGGTGCGCGAGGCGGCGCAGGTCCGGCATCTGCCGGCGGACCAGCCCCGGGCCGAACCGCGCCAGCCCGACCGCGACCGGGCGGACGCCTGGACCCGCGACGTCGAACCTCTGCCGCGGCCACAGCCGCAACCGCGGCCGGAGCCGTATCCGCAACGGCGCCCGCAGGGTCCGGACTTCCGGCGCGATGGCGGGGCGGTGGCCGGCCGGGATGATCGGGTCACGCCTGAACACGATGCGGCGGACAAGCCGGTCGCGCCGCAGATGTACGCCGCCGACATGGGTGGCCACGGCGGCCCTGCCCGGAACGGCGCGACGGACGCGGCCGGAACACCGCGCGACGACGATCCGGCAGAGACGGCGGGCGCGGCGCAAGAGGCCGTGGAGCCCGGCCAGCCGGACGACGTGTCCGGGGCGGATACTGGGACCGAAGCTCCGGCCGAAGTGGCTGGAAGCACCGGCGAATCCGCGGTTCAGACGCCGGTCGCCCCGGCCGAATCCGCAGCCGCTTCTGCCGACGATCGGGTGGCCGAGGCACCGGCCGAGCCCGGTGCCGAAGGCGCGGCACCGGTCGCCGGCGGAGACGAACCGGCAACCGACGACGTTACTGTCCAGGCGGCTGCCGAAGATGCGGAGCCGACCGGTGACGACGCCGAGGAGACGGCTCCCGAAGCGGCGGAAACGGTGGCCGGAACGCCCGCCGAGGATGGCGAAGGGGATGCGGAACCGGCGCCCGACAAGGCGGAAGAGGCGGCTCCGGATGCCGTCGCCGCCGTCGCCGGACCTGTCGCCGAACCTGTTGCCGGTGTTGCCGCCGGTGTTGCCGCCGCTGTCGCCGGACCCGCCGCCGGGCCGCTGCCGGGAGACCCGCCGGCGACGCACGCAGGCGGCAACGGCGACGCCGCAGCCCACGCCCGCGGCGGCGACGACGCCAACGGCCACGACGAGGCGCCCGGCCATGACGACGGCGACGGAGAGGACGCGAGCGAAGACGACGCCGAGGAAGACACCGGCGACGCGGACGGCGACGACGAGGACACCGCCGCCGACGATGCGGTCGACGTCGGCAGGCTGGTCGCGCTGAGCGGCGCGGGCACGTCCGACCGGCGCCGCTCGCGGCTTGCCAAGCTGCTCAGGCGCGGCCGCAGGAGCCCGGCCGAGGGCGGCTGAATGGAGAAGTGCTAAGTGTCAGGCGTGGCCGGCGTCGGTCGACAGCGTCGTCGCGCTGACCCCGATCTTGGCCAGCGCGCGCTCGTACTTGGTTTCGAGGTCGCGGCCGAAGATGAGCTGCTCGTCGGCCGGGCAGTGCAGCCAGCCGTTGGCCTGGATCTCGCGCTCGAGCTGGCCCGGCCCCCAGCCGGCATAGCCGAGGGCGAGGAGGGCCTGGCGCGGCCCGCGGCCGGCGGCGATCGCCTTGAGCACGTCGAGGGTCGCGGTGAGGCCGATCGTTTCGTCGATCGGCAGCGTGCAGTCGGCGGCGAAGTAGTCCGAGGTGTGCAGCACGAAGCCGCGGCCGGTCTCGACCGGTCCGCCGACCTGGACGGCAAGCTGCTGCGCCTGTTCCGGCAGTTCGATGCGCTGGCCGGCGGGAATGATCTCCAGCCGCTCGAGAAGGTCGGTGAAGCTGATGTTCTCGGCCCGCCGGTTGACCACGATGCCCATGGCGCCTTCCGCCGAATGGGCGCACATGTAGATCACCGTACGGTCGAACCGCGGATCGCCGATGGTGGGCATGGCGATCAGCATCTGGCCGTCGAAGAACGATTTGTCGGACTTGCTCATGCTCACTCGATACGATCTGGTGCGTCCCAAGAGTAACGTCAATTCGCCCCGGCGCAAAGCGCCAACCCGGCGCGGCGGTTTCCGGCCGGCTAACGAAGGCTTGAACGGACACCGCCGGAACGATCCGCTAGGATGACCGCATGAAGCCGTTCCTGGCCCTCCTGTCTGCCGTACTGATCTCGCTTCCGCTCCCGCCCAGGGCCTCCGCACAGGACGCCTCGGGATGGGTCGACCACGGCCACAGCCGGGTCCGCCTCATTGCCGGCGGAGCCCCGGAAGCGGGCGTTGTCGACCTCGGCATCCAGATCGACCTCGAGCCGGGCTGGAAGACCTACTGGCGCACGCCGGGCGACTCCGGCATCCCGCCGAGCTTCGACTGGTCGCGGTCGGCCGATGTCGCCGCAGCCGACGTGGCATGGCCTGCACCTGTCCGCTTCGACGACCCGTTCGGCCAGTCGATCGGCTACCGCGACGAGGTGGTGCTGCCGGTCCGGGTGAAGCTCAGCGAACCGGCGACCGAGCCGGTGCGGATCGCGCTCGACCTGCACTATGCGGTGTGCAGCGACATCTGCGTGCCGGTCCGGACGGCGCTCGACCTCGAACTCGATCCCGAGACCCCGGTCAAGGCCGACCAGGCGGCGGCGATCGCCCGCTACGCGGCGCTGGTGCCGCAACCGGCGACCCGGGCCGACGGCCCCCGCGTGGCCGCGGCGCGGGCCGAAGCGCGCGACGACGGCCTTGAACTGGTCATCGACATCGCGGGCAGCACACCGGCGGCGGCGACCGAGGTGCTGGTCGAGGGCCCGCCCGGCGTCTACGTCGGGATGACCCGCGAGGCGCCCGGCGAGGGTGGCGACGGCAAGCGGTTCACCGCCCGCGTCGACGGCGCCGACGGCCGCGACGATTTGCGCGGCAAGCAGGTCACCGTCACCATTCTGGAAGGCGAAATCCGGCTTGAACAGGTGGTGACGGTACAATAAGACCAAGGGTAACCATCCGTATGCGTCGGCGTTTCCGGCGCAACCACAGACATTCTCGAGGAGGCGCATCATGACCATTTCGACCGGCGACCGCCTGCCGGAGGCGACTCTCCGGACGATCACTGCGGAAGGTCCGCAGCCGGTGACCACGTCGCAGCTGTTCAGCGGCAAGAAGGCGGTCCTGTTCGCCGTCCCCGGCGCCTTCACGCCGACCTGCCACCGCAGCCACATGCCGGGCTTCGTCGAGATGGCCGACGCCATCAAGGCGAAGGGCGTCGACATGATCGCCTGCGTGTCGACCAACGACGTGTTCGTGCTCGACGCATGGGCCGAGCAGACCGGCGCCAAGGGCAAGATCCAGCTCCTGTCCGACGGCAACGCCGACTTCACCCGCGCCCTCGGCCTCGAACTCGACGGCACCGGGATGGGCCTCGGCATCCGCTCCAAGCGCTACGCGATGATCGTCGAGGACGGAGTGGTCAAGGAACTGCTGGTCGAGCCGCAGCCGGGCCAGGCGGAGGTAAGTTCCGCCCAGGCCGTCCTCGAGCGGCTGTAAGGCCTACTCCGGCGCCTGTCGCGCCTCGTCGCGGAACGGCTCGAGCGCTGCCCGCGCCAGCGCGTCAGCGCGCTCGTTCTCCGGGTGCCCCGCATGGCCCCGGATCCAGTGCCAGGAGACGTCGTGCGGCGCCATCGCCGCGTCGAGGCGCTGCCACAGGTCGACGTTTCTCACCGGCGTCCGCCCGGCGGTGCGCCAGCCGTTGCGCCGCCACTTGTGGATCCACTCGGTGATGCCCTGCCGCAGGTAGTTGGAGTCGGTGTAGAGCCGCACCCGGCACGGCCGCTTCTTGCCGTCGAGCGCAATCGCGTAGGTACCGAGCTCGTCGCACCAGAACGCCTGGTTGAAACGCTTGCGAAGCGCTGCGGCGGATGCTTCCAGGTCGTTCGCGAGCTCATGCTTCTTGAATGTCCGCGCCAATCTCGCAGCCGACCGTTTCGCTTCGTACACGTAGCCTTGCACCTCGCATAAGGCGATCGCGCCGGTCGCGAGCATGCCATCGGCATGCGACACGCTGTCGTAGGAATCCTTCCACCCCTGGTTCGCCAATCCTCGCGCAGCGTGGCGCAGGTAGTCCACGAACCCGTCTCCGTTCTTGTCACCGAACTCATCGATCCAGCGCAGCGCCGCCTCGATGTGCGGCCAGAGCTCCTCCAGGTGCTTCGCGTCTCCGGTCTGATCGAAGTAGCGCGCAGCGAGAATGACGAACAGGGGCGTAGCGTCCACGGTGCCGTAGTACAGCCCGAAAGGCACCTCTCCCAGCGCGGCCATCTCACCGCGCCGCACCTCGTGCACGATTTTGCCGGGCTCGGCGTCGCGTTCCGGCGCCTCCTCCTTCGCTTGTAGCGCGGCCAGCACGTCGAGCACCCCTCTCGCGAAGTGGGGTGCAATCCAGAGCGTCTGCAGCGCCGTGAACAAGCCGTCGCGGCCGAATATGGTCGAGTACCACGGCACGCCGGCGAACGGATAGATGCCGTGCTCGGTCCGGCTCACCAGCATGCGCAAGTCGGCAAGCGAGCGGTTGATCCAGTCGTTGAACTGCTCGTTGGAGGTGTGAATGTGGCACTCCTCCCGCGCCACTTGCTCGAGCTCTCCGCGGCTCATGCGCTCGACTTGCTCGAACGAGTAGTGCTCGTTCGATACCTCCTCCCCTTCCAGCTCGCAAGTGACCGAAAGGCACATGCTGCACTCGGCCGACGGCGGCAGCACGAACCTGAAGGACATCCTCTCGCCGCTGAGCTCGGCCGGCTTAAGGGTGCAAAGCACTCGGGTCCTGCGCACCATTCCGTCGAGCCCTTCGTAACCGAACAGCACACCGCTCTCGAGGAGCTGCGGGGCGAGCTGGCGTCCGCGGCGAGGCCGCGCCAGTCCGCGCACCTCGAAAATGTCGGTGTAATCGGCCGCGAACACGATGCTGACCGGCAGCACCACTTCGTGATGAGCGAAATTGGTGATGCGTATGTGCTCCAAGCACCGCCGTCGCCACAGGAGCTTTCCGCGAAAGATGTGCACCTGTCCGCGCGGCGCGACGAGGTGCTCGCTCTCTTGCACGTCGGCGTTGGTGAGGTCGACGGCAAACACGGCGTTCTCGCTGGTAACGTT
>CAZSNL010000081.1:0-3088 GCA_964608275.1 uncultured Hyphomicrobiales bacterium
CCAGTTCATCTCGAACTGGCCGTTGGCGTCCTCGTGGTCGTTCTGGTAGGGGCCCCAGCCGAGCGTCATCATCGCGTCGCAGATCTCGCGGATCACGTCAAAGCGACGCATCAATGCGCTCTGGTCGTAACAGGGCTTTTCCTGGGTATCGCGGGAATCGGACAAGGCCGTACCATCGGCATTGACCAGGAAATACTCGCATTCGACACCGGTCTTGAGCCGGTAGCCGTGTTCTTCCGCCTTCTTGAGCTGGCGCTTGAGCATCACGCGCGGGCTCGCCTCGACCTCCTTGCCGTCCATCCACAGGTCGGCGGCAACCCAGGCCACTTCGGGTTTCCACGGAAGCTGCGTGAGACTCGATGTGTCGGGAATTGCAAACATGTCCGGATGTGCTGGCGTCATGTCGAGCCAGGAGGCAAACCCGGCAAAGCCGGCCCCCGTCTTCTGCATCTCGCCAATGGCCTGGGCGGGCACGAGCTTGGAACGGGAGACGCCGAACATGTCGGAAAAGCTGATGAGAAAGTAGCTGATGTTCCTTTCCTGGGCAACCTGGGCGAGATCGACGGACATCAGGAAATTCCCCCTGGGAAAATTTGTTGAACGTTGTGAGACGTTTTTTTACACGCGTTTTCTGCCCACTGCCAAGCGCTCGCAAAGGCTGCGCTGCAGATTTCTCAAGCCCCGACGCGGTGCCCGAAACCTTCCTGCAAATCACCCTTCTGACGGCTGAACGGACAGGAATGGCCCAAAAAACCAAGGCGTTCCGCCACTTCACCAACCCCTACGTCGTGCCGTGATTGATTCCGACTATTGAGGAAGGGGTCGGCAAGACGCGCAGGATCCGCGTGAATGGCGACGCGGCCGGAGGGCCTCGACCCACAGAAACCTTGCCAATCAGGTCCTGTCTTCGGCGTCTTCGTCTTCGCTTGTGGCCGTCGTCAGTGCTTCATCGGAGCGATCGTCTGGCACGGCCTCGGTCGTTTCGGCCACATCCGGCTGGACACCATCGACACCGTCCGCAGATGTCGCAGACACGAGACCTTCGCCATCTTCCGCCGCCGGTTCTTCGGCCGGCAGATCGTCGAGAAGATACCCACGGCCGACACGCCACGCGGTCTTGACGTCAGGTACAACCATCGCGGCGTCCGTATAGTCTTCATCGTAATCGTTCAGTCCATCGAGGTTGGCGAGGACCGGGTTGGAACGCCACAGTTTCCGCAGAGCCTTGCGGCGCAACCACTTAGGCACATCGTTGCGCATGAAGACGGTAAAGTCGGAATTGTAGTCGAGGGTCGCGATATCTATGTCGCGGACCTCCGGTGGCAGCGTCTCGGGGTCGAAGTCCTCCGGCTCCTCATCGGATCCGTCGTCGATCTGCTCAGGGTCGACGACCTCGTCTGACAGGCCTGCTTCCGCGGCGACCTCGTCGTCGTCTGCTTCGGCCTGCTCAAGCTTCCGTCGTGACCAACGAGCGAGGAAGCCCTTTTCCTCAACCATCACCGTCTCCGCCGTTTCCCGCCGGCTCTACGGGCGGATGCATTCTCCGCCGTACCTCGTGTATCGGTTCGTTGCCGAACTTCCGCTCATCGAGCTCGACCCTGTCGCGCTTGCGCTTGACGAATTTCCTCTCGACATGATGAGCGTCCACGAAGGCCTGGACCCACTCGATCATGACCGGCGGCATTGGGATCCGCTCCACGAGTTCCTCCGCGGAATCCAGCACATCCTGGGCTTCGTACGGACTCACCGTAACCTGGGAGAGATCATACGGCTGATCCTCGGTCGGGTTCTCCCGGTTGCTCAGGACGACGTAGACCGCGGGCTCGCGGCTTTCGAGATTGTGCACGTAGGCCTCGGTATCTGCTCTGTGAAGATCGACAACCGCGCTACCAGCAAAATAGCGCGTCCACCCGTCTCCGGTGACCATCCTGCGCCAGCCGGTGCCGGACGTGCCGGGCAGGACGGCTATTACCCGCCAGGTCCAGTCGGCCCACGGGTTCGTGGCCGCCCGCCGTTCGACCACCACCCCGACTTCCATTGACTCCGTTGGCGCCATGTCCACCCCGTGTACGAGGTCGTTGCGGCTCAATTTGCCCCGATCGGCCTTGGCGATGTTCCGCCGAGATTTGCCGTTGACGGCTGTCGCCAGAAGCTCAATCCTGTATTGAGAGCCGCAACGTCGCGCAACCGGAAACTGAGCCGCGCTCAGGACTCAAAGTTGGGATACCGGCATGACCGTTGGCAAGCGCGAAATCCTGCTGTGCAACTGCGAGCATACCATGACGCTCGACGCCAAGAAGCTTGCCGGGGCGCTGGGTCTTGACGAAACGCCGCCGGTTTACAGCCAGCTGTGCCGTTCACAGGTGGAACGGTACATGGAGGTGCTCGGCCGGGGAGAGCCCCTCCTTGTCGCCTGCACGCAGGAAGCACCGCTTTTCGGGGAGCTCGCCGAAGAGGCGGAAAACGCAGACCTGCCTTCCTTCACCAATATCCGCGAACGGGCGGGCTGGACAGAAGCAACAGGTGATCTCACGCCGAAGATTGCCGCCTTGCTGGCGGAGGCCGCCGCCGAGGTGGAGCCCGCGGGCACGACGACCCTGACTTCGGACGGTGTATGCCTTGTCTACGGAACGGGACAGCAGGCGCTCGAGGTGGCGCGCAGACTTTGCGGTCGATTGAGCGTATCCCTGCTCCTCGAAGAGGCCGACGACGTGGTACCGCCGAGCATCGGCGATGTACCCATCTACAAGGGGAAGATCGCCGCGGCCACCGGCCATTTCGGCGCCTTCGAGATCGTCGTCGACGGATACGCCCCCATCAGACCTGCATCTCGCGGCGAGGCCGAGTTTCTCGTGGCCCGCGACGGCGCTTCGTCGCAATGCGACCTCATCCTGGATATGACAGGCGGCGCACCGCTGTTCCCGAGCCACAAGCGGCGCGACGGATACTTCCATGTGGACCCCGCCCGGCCGGGAGCGGTCGCCGAAGCAATGTTCGAGATCGCAGATCTGGTGGGGGAGTTCGAGAAGCCGATCTATGTCACCTACGATCCGGCCATCTGTTCCCATTCGCGTAGCCGGAAGACCGG
>CAZSNL010000081.1:3188-5757 GCA_964608275.1 uncultured Hyphomicrobiales bacterium
AGCAGGCACGGGGCCGAAACCATCGCCATGATGGCCCGGTTCGGCCGCGGGCTGCCAGCGAACGTGCTGCCGTTTGCCGTCAACGAGGTGAGCGTCGTGGGACACGACCTGCTGGTTGCAGCACTGACATTCGGTGCACAGAAGGTCGTGGTGCTGGCAGACCCGGCGAAGGCGGACGAATTGGTCGGCCTGACGGCACAGTGCGCGCTCGTCTCCACGATCGTGGAGGCACTCGGGTACGAAGGCGAACGTGTTTCCGTCCTTGTCGAGGCCGATCCCGCTGCCGCCGAAGCGTTGCTGTGGGAAAGCCCGGTTCTTCCACAACTCGAGGGACACGACTTCAATCCGGCCGGCACGAAGCGCGCGATTGTTCGCACCGCGCTTGCATCGCTCAATGATGCGGCACCGGCCCGCCAGGAGATCGTTTCGCTGCCCGAAGGCGCGCCGTACGGGCGCATCTCCATCGACACCGGGGGCTGTACGTTGTGTCTTGCCTGCGTCAGCGCCTGTCCGATGGGCGCGCTGCTCGACAACCCGGAACGGCCACAGGTGCGGTTTGTCGAGAGCGCCTGCGTGCAGTGTGGCCTGTGCCGTACGACATGCCCGGAAGGGGTGATCTCGCTCGAGCCGCGCTACAACTTCACCGCCGCGGCACTGTCCCCGGTCACGCTCAACGAAGAGGAACCGTTTGCCTGCATCCGCTGCGGCAAGCCTTTCGGTTCACGCGGCTCGGTGGAACGGATCGTCAACAGGCTTGCCGGCAAGCACTGGATGTTCGGGGACGACGAATCGGTGAAGCTGATCCAGATGTGTGACAACTGCCGCATCCTGGCCCAGGCGGAAACCGGCAGGGATCCGTTCGCGGCGGGTCCGAGACCAAAGATCCGCACGACCGAAGACTATCTCGCCGAAGAGGCCGCCGTGCGTGAAGGCGGCAGACGCACTGCTCTCACCGCAGAGGATTTTCTGTCAGACGATGACTGACACCCGACTCAGGCTGTCCTGCCGGTGGCCAGGAAAACGTCGTAAACGCCCTCCCAGATCATCGATACGGAGACGAACAGCAGCACGGCGAGGCCGAAGTAGTTGAGCCACGGATACTTGTTGAGCACCCTGCTGATGATCGTTGCCGCGATGCCCATCAGGGCGATCGACAGGAACAATCCGAGCGCCATGATATAGATGTTGTGTCGCGCTGCACCGGCGACGGCCAGCACGTTGTCGAGTGACATCGAGATGTCGGCCACGGCGATGCGGCTGATGGCACTCCAGAAGCCGACTGCCGCGACAAGTTGCAGTTCGCCACCGTGCTCGGCCTCGTAAAAGTGGCCGCTGCGGATGTCCTGCCACATCTTCCACGACACCCATAGCAGCAGCACGCCACCGATGATGAGGATGCCGGCTATGGCAAGCAGGTGGATGGCAAAGGCGGTGAAGATCACGCGGAAAATTATCGCCAGCGCGATGCCGATCGTGATCGCCTTTGCCCGCAAGCTCTGATCGAGGCGGCTTGCCGCCATGCCGATCACCACAGCATTGTCGCCTGCCAGTACCAGATCGATCACGATGACAGAAGCAAGCGCCACAAGATCGGCAACAAGTATCTCCAAGGACATGCGCGCCTGCTTCGTTATGAGGTTATGCGGCGGTAGCGATGCGGGACCGGAGGGAACCGGCCCATGCGAGTTCTTCGATCGGTTCGACAAGCCGCCCCCTCCGGCTCGCCAGTCCGCGCCCGACATTCCAGCAATCGCGTCAAGATTTGGGGTAGGCAACGTCAGTTCGCAAGGGTTGGCGAGGTCGCACAGACAGGGACGCAACGGCGGCTAACCGGCTATCATGGCCGCGGTTGTGCAGGAATGCCACCGCTGCCATCCGGAGGGTATTGTGCGGCACAAAGAGCTTCGCCGCGGTGGCGGAAGGATTCGGCCTGTTCGGCAGAAATGGTTCCGTCGGCCAGCAGCTGATCGACGTGACCGGATCGTTCGTCGAGACAGGCGACAAATTCGGGATTGAGGGAGGATTCCCGCCCCCCGTCTGTGGGCAACAGAAGATCGCGGTTGAGATATGCGAGGCCTGAAAGGCTTGCCGCCAGGATCAGCACGGCGCCGGCCTTTGCAGTGCGGGTGTCGGCGAAATTGGTGCTGCGGCGGGGCGACATTGTGCTTCACGTATCCGGCGACATTGGCAGGTTCACCAGCAGATTCTGCGGTTTCATCCGCAGCTTGCCATGTCGTGTCCTGGCGAGCGCCAGATAGACCGGCTTCCCGCGCAGTTGCGGCATCACGGCCTCACGGTCGAGGATCTGGAGTTCGAACAGCGCAATGATCTGATCCAGATCCTGCTCCGTCATCGGCTGGCCTTCGTACAACCCGTTCAGTATGCGTGACGCCTCTGCATCGAGGCCAACATGCCAGGTCCACTTGTCGTCGGTGATGCGCTGGCGCGGCTGGATGCGCGTGCGCACCTGCAGGAAATGGGTGATCCATGCTTCCATGACACGCGCGAAGGCATCGAGTGCGGGCTGCGTGAAGCGGAAGTCGATCACCGTGTCGAAGCGGTCGCTGCG
>CAZSNL010000081.1:5857-12600 GCA_964608275.1 uncultured Hyphomicrobiales bacterium
CGAGTGCGGGCTGCGTGAAGCGGAAGTCGATCACCGTGTCGAAGCGGTCGCTGCGTGCCCAGTAGATGTCCTTGTTATCGTCGTCGAGAACGTCGAGTTCCACCGAGCGCGCGGCTGCGCCGGATTCCACAAGAAGCTGGCCCAAGCCGCCAAGGCCGCCCGTGGCGGCGTACATCTCGACGGTTTCTTCGTCCGCCAGCATGATGAGCCCGTTCTCGGTCGAGACGGTCTGTTCACGGAAGAAGACCTCGGCGGCGCGTGCCCGCATCGGATCTGCCGTCTCGTCGAGAATGGCGCGAAGGATGACATGCACCAACTGGTCGACAAAGATCGGTGCAATGTTCACGGCTCCGGATCGCATGAGAGCCAGATATGCCGCCTCCAGAGTCGGGTGTGCCAACAGATGATCGCGAAATGCGAGAACTGCTGCGTAGTTTTCCCGGGCGTCAGGGTCGGCGATCCCGGCAATCCTGGCTTCGGGTACGTCGAGCATGGGATCGTCGATGAGCTCATTGAACAGCGCGAGCTCGGCCGGACAGGATTCCTCGACAGGGGCCACTTCCGGCCTCGTATAGTAGGCGCGCAGGAATTCCGCTGTCACGGCGAGACCACTGTCTGTCGGCCGCAGCAGCCGATAGCCAGATGTCTGCCAGAACTCAGGCATCGTCCTCTTCGACCACGTCCCAAATCCGCGCATGCCGGGGCTCACCCGGCGGGCTGATCTCCCGGAACTCCTCGCGGATATCCTCGCCGTCCAGCACCCGGCGGACGGTAAGCACCGTATTGACGGGCTTGCCCGCGCACAGCTCCCGCACGAAGCCGACTTCATCCGTTGCCGCGGCGCGTGCCTCTTCCATGCCGGGTGCCCCGTAGGCTTCGACGAAATGCTCTGCCAGAGCATCGACTATGCCAACGAGTTCGTCCGGGCCCATCTCGTCGATCATCGCGAAGGTGCTGCGGCCGAACGAGGGTAGTGCGAGGAACCCGTTTGCAAAAGCCTGACGCGTCTTGCCGACGAGTTGCACCGGATCGAGGCCGATGAACTCGAATGCACCCGAGACGGCCCATTCGTCGACAGCCGCGGGGCGGGCAAACACATGCTCATCGGACTGGTCGAACCGGATGACGCGGAGGAACTTCATCGCGGTTCAGACGTCCCGGCCGGCGAATCGTTCCACCGTGGCAAACACGCTGAGCGACTCGACAGTGCCGTTGGCATCCTTGAGGAGCAGATTCCCCAGCTCGTCGAGCCCGAGGAAGGTGCCCTTGCGGCTCGTCCCCCGGTGGCTGAGCACAATTTCCTTCTCGTGCGCCTCGGCGCGCGTGAGCCAGGCATCGTGCAGGGGCCGGAACCCCTCGTCTTCCCAGGTGTGCACCCACACCAGGAAATGACGACTATACGACTCGACGAGCTGTGTTCTGGTGAGCGCGACGCATCCTTCGTCGTGGAGCGTTGTCTGCTCGGGCCGGAGACCCGGCTCCACATCGGGTTCGCGTGACCGGATGGCCACCTCGATGCCAACCACCAGCCAGTCGGGCACGGCCTCGGCAGTCGCATCGGGGGGAATGCCCGTTCTCACCACTCCCACCCTTGCCCCGTTGACCAGGATGACGGCCGGCCAGCGGAAGAAGACACCGATTTCGGGAGGGGCCAGCGCCCCGAACGCATCGCCAAATGCGAGGCAGGCTGCAAACTGCATGTGCATCGCCTGCTCCGTTCCCACCTCCGGCTCGAGAACGATCGCCGCGAGAAGCTCGTGCGTGGACCGGCTCCAGAACAGGTCGCCGGCTCCAGCCCGGCCCGCGGCCACGGCAGCCATCGCCCTGTCGAACGGGCCCGGCGTACGCCTGACGGCGATGCCATTGAGGAGCGGCGGGAAGGTCGGGTCAGGCATGTGCATGGCGGGAATGTCCGCTACGCCGGACCGGCCGCCGTGGCCACGGGCCCGTCGGCGCAAGGGGGTGCGGCAGACCCGGCTTGCCGGCCAAGGTCGACGACGGGGCCGCGTGACCCTGGATCAGCCAAGATCGATTTCACCCTCCACAGTATGTTCCAGGCCGATCTCCGGCGCACTGATCGTGGCCGTCACGCGGAACTGGCCGGAAATCTTGCCCGCCTGCTCGACCATCTTCTCGATTTCCTGCTGCGAAGTCACTCCGACACGCTTCAGGAACTTGCGCATCGACATGTTGAAATGTTCGTTCATGGCGGTCTCTCCAGGTTCGGGACTCAGATAGGTCAGTGCGGGATTTCCATCGTCAGATGCACAGTCCCGCCTTCGCGTTCGACGGTCAAGCCGATTGCCTCGCCGGGGCGGGTACGCGCAATCGCCGCGCGAACGTCAGCCGGGGAGCGGACCCTGCGACCGCCGACGGCGACAACATGATCTCCCGGCATGACTCCGGCAGCCGCCGCCGGCCCGCCCGGCGTCAAACGCATGACTTTCGCTGCCTCGCGGCCGGTCGATCCCTGTTCGGGAAAGGCGGCCAGCGCCATCCCGCCGAAGCGCCATTCCACGGCGCCATCGCTGGCGAGGGCCTCCGCGACCCGCGAAGCCAGCGGTGCGGCAATTGCAAAGTTCACTCCGATGTTGGCATCGGACCCCTTGGTGAAGATGGCCGAAAGCACGCCCACCAGCCTACCCTCGCGATCAACCAGCGCGCCACCGGAGGCGCCGGGATTTACTGCGGCATCGGTCTGCACGAAATCCTCGATGGCATTGAAGCCGATGCCGGCGCGGTGGAGGGCCGATACGATGCCGCAGCTCACCGACAATCCGAGCCCAAAGGCGTTGCCGACCGCGCAGACAGGTTCGCCGAGTACCACGTCGCCGCCGAACGAAAGCGGCGGCAGCCGGACATCCACGGAAAGCAATGCGAGATCTGTGGCGGAATCGCGGGCGGCGATCTCCGCCTTGATGATGCGGCCATCATAGGTGCGCACCCGCACCGACAATGCCTTGTCGACGACATGGAGGGCCGTCAGCAGGTAAGTTCCGTCGAGGATGGCGACACCGGTGCCCTCCGGTTCTTCCAGCCGGCCTTCGTCGTGCGGCCACTCCGGCAGCACGCTGACAACCGAGGGCAGGACCCTTGCGACCGGTACATCCTTCGCAATGGCTGCCGGAGCCGACGCGACCGTCAGCACGAACACGGCAATCCGAAGCACTGCGCGGCGACCCGCCATGGGGCGCAGGACGGCTCGCATTCACTCGAGGCGAACGTTATCGCTCGAGTAGACCGTGCTCGCGGACATGTCGATCGCGTTCAACGCAACGGCTGCGACGATCACGATCAGGCAAAGGGCCAATAGGCTGGCGAGAAACGGCTTCATGTCATCACCCCCTGTCGATCCGATCTGTATGTCGACGTCATGGGAAGCTCCCGCGCGTGTCATCGTACTGTGTCACCAGATGCCTCGTCATCCCTGCTTCGAGAGCTTCCGCCAGGATCGGCCTTCGTTGCCTCCTTGAGGAACGCGATCAACGCGTCGCGTTCCGCCTGGCTGGTCATCCGCTGCAATGGCATCTTGGACCCGGGAACGACGTATTCGGGTCCATCGGCGAACAGGTCGGCGACGGTTTCCTCCGTCCATACGATGTCGGAATCCTTGAGGGCATCCGAATAGGAATAGCCGGGCAGCGTACCCGCCCTGCGGCCGAACAGATCGTAGAGTGTCGGGCCTGCCCTGTTGGCGCCGTCCGGCGTCAACGTATGGCAAACGGAACACTTGCGGGCGAACTGCCGCTCACCGAGGCTCAGGTCGCGGCTTACCTGGAACCGGCGCGGGAAGTCGCCCTCGCGGGCGTCGAGCGGCGGCGGGCGATCAAGGGCCAAATGAACGATGTAGTCATCGAGGCCGCCGTAATAGAGGGAATGGCCGTCGCCCGAGAACGCAAGCGCCCAGATCGGCCCGTACGGGTTCTCGTGACGGAACGTCTCGCTCCAGTCCTCGGTGGACCACACGGTAATGTGACCGTCGGCGCCGCCGGCCGCGGCAAGGGCATCTTGCGACGATACGGCGATCGCGAGAACCGGCCCTTCCCGCCGGTCCAGAATCCGGACTGCATCGTCGCCGCCAGGATCCACCAGCCCGACGGTACCATCCAGCGAGCCGAACAGGAGCATGCCGCTGCCCGGCAGCCGCTGCAGCACATTCACGCCCCAGCCATGGTCGTACACGATGCGCACGAACGCGCCATCGCGGACGCGCCATTCACGGATCGTTCCGTCGTAGCTCGCCGAATAGAGCGCGGTGCCATCGACGGAAAACGCCACGGCATTGACATTTCCGGTGTGGCCGTGGAGGACCGTGAGCGGTCGGAGTTCCTCCAGGTCCCACAGCCGCACAGTCCTGTCCCATCCGGCAGAGGCCGCAATGCGCCCGTCGGGCGACAGCGCCAGTGCCACAACCTTCTGCGTGTGTCCTTCAAAACGGTACACCAACTCGCGACCGGCAAGATTCCAGATGCGAACCGCCCCGTCGTCGCTGCCGGAAAGCGCTCGATCGGAGCCGTCAACAAAGGCCACGGCATTCACCGCGCCGTCATGGTCGTCGAAGATCCATTCATCCGCAGACGCGGGCCCGTCGAGTCGCCACAAGATCATCGAATAGTCGAAGCTGCCCGACAATGCGGTGCGGCCATCCTCCGCCACCGCGATCGCCCTGACCGGTCCGCCGTGACCCACAAGATTGGCGGCAGATGCGGCGGCTGACGCCATTGCCAGGGTGGCCGCCGTGAACATGGCGGCGCCCCGGCGCATCAGACCGAAGACCCGCGCCACTCGCCCGGCCATGGGCAACGCTTCAGGTCCGGGTCTATTCGGCCGGTGCGGGCCGCGGACCGTGGGAGCCGGATGGATGCTCTCCGTCGCTTGCTTCCGACGCTGCCGCAGCCTCTCTCCGCCGCTGTTCGATGACCCCCTTCTCGCGCAGTTCGTCGACCCACAACGAATGATGCTCCTCGGCCCAGTTCAGGTCCACCTGTCCTGTGCTCATGGCCTCGAATGCGCCCTCCATGCCGATGGTTCCGATGTAGATGTGGGCGATGATCACCACGATCAGGAACAGGGCGACGATCGTGTGCCAGAGCTGGGCGAGTTGCATTTCCGCCAGCGGTGACAGGTCAGACGGCAGGTTCGCTCCGAACAGGTTGAGAAATGCGAATGTCTTGGCGAACAGTGCCGTCTGAAACGGGAACAACAAGGCGATCCCCGACAGGCTGACCGACACACCGGCAAGAATCACGAGCCAGAAGACAATCTTCTGTCCGGCGTTGAACTTCTTCGCCGGCGGGTGGCTGCGGGAAAACATGCCACCGCCCTTGAGGAGCCAGACGATGTCATGGCGGCTTGGGAAATTGTGGACGAGCCACAGAGCAAGCACCAGCACAAGCGCGATCATGAACCCGAAGGCGACATAGTTGTGCAACCACTTGCCGGCGAACGTGATTGCGCCGAATGCGTCGGCGCCGATCACGGGTTTGAGAGCATACCGGCCGTAAAGCGTATTAAGCCCGGTGAGAGCCAGGATGATGAATGAAACCGCGAGCAGCCAGTGGCTGAACCTTTCAATGGGTTTGAAACGTTCGACGGTCTGTCCGCTCAGTCCACGCTCTACCTTGATCTGGCCGCGTGCGAGAAAGAACAGCGCCAACAACGCCACGATGCCGAACAGACCCCAGCCGCCCCAGCGCGAGACCGTGCCATTGCGCCAGACCCGCCAGTTATCGCCTTCGGACTGGATCAGTTGACCCGCCTGGGCATTGGGGATCGAAACCCGGCCGACTTCGCCTCGCCGGATCTCTCGCCAGAACTCAGAAACGGCAGACTTGTCGAACGCCTCTGCAGGCACTGTTCCATCGCTCTGGGCGATCGCGATCGAACCCGGGAACATCATGCCGGTGAACAAAAGCATGAGTGCCACTGCCGCCATGGCAGCGTGAACGCTCGCTCGCATCGTCTGTCTCCCTCGTCAGTATCGCATGTTCAGGCTGCGTTGACGCAGTGCCTGAACCGTCTCGGGATCGAGCGGACCGTCCGCGGTGCCGCCATAGACGCCCTTGTCGTAATGTCGCGGTCGGGTCACCTCGGGCGCATTTATGACGCCGATGAGCCCCAGCAGTGCTGCGACGAGCACGACAAGGACAGCATATCGCGTTGCCTTTTGCTGATTCACCGGGCGATTCCTCGTGTTCTGCTTGTTGTTCTTCTGCCGGTCGATCTCTATGGAGCATCGTCAAGATCTGATCACCCGATCGTCGATGCTGATCACGCCCTGGCGCCGGGACCGGTCACGCAGATTCTAACATTGCGCCATTTCGGGCGCAAATTGTTCCCCGACTTTCCGCCATTTCCGGTTGTGCGGCTTGTGTCGGCCAACAGTGCCGGGGCGGCCGAAGCCGCCCCGTCTGTCCGCCTCGAGAGGTCAGGAGCCCGGGCCTGGATAGGCCTTGCCCCAACCCCATGCCCCGGAGCCGAAGCCGCGCGCCACCACGCGCTCGCGGTAGATGTTCGAGACGATGTCGCCGTCGCCGGCAAGCAGCGCCTTGGTCGAGCACATCTCCGCACACAGCGGCAGCTTGCCCTCGGCCAGGCGGTTGGCGCCGTACTTCTCGTACTCGGCCTTGCTGTTGTCCGCCTCCGGCCCACCCGCGCAGTACGTGCATTTATCCATGACGCCGCGGGAGCCGAAATTGCCGAGGCGCGGATACTGCGGGGCGCCGAAGGGGCAGGCGTAGAAG
>CAZSNL010000082.1:0-12483 GCA_964608275.1 uncultured Hyphomicrobiales bacterium
CGCTGATCAAGCACGAGCAGATCGTGACCACGCTGCCGAAGGCGAAGGAGCTGAGACCGGTAGTGGAGCGGCTGATCACGCTGGCCAAGCGCGGCGATCTGCATGCGCGGCGGCTCGCCATCGCGCGCCTCCGCGACAAGGCCATGGTGTCGAAGCTGTTCGAGACGCTGGGGCCGCGCTACCAGGAGCGCAACGGAGGCTATACGCGAGTGCTGAAGGCCGGTTTCCGCTATGGCGACAGCGCGCCGGTGGCGGTTATCGAGCTGGTCGATCGCGACCCGGACGCTCGCGGCCAGGACTCCGGGCCGATCGTCGAAAGCGAGGAACGCAGAGAGGCGACCGCGGCAGCGTGATGCAGCGGATGCGGCAAACGTTCGGGGGCGGTCTCATGGCCGCCCTCTTTTGCTTGGCGCTATCCGCCACGGTGCAGCCAGGCTCGGCACAGGTTGCAGAGCAGGCGCCTCGTGCGCGAGCCGAGATAAACCTGACCTTTGCGCCGGTCGTCCGCAAGGCGGCGCCTGCGGTGGTCAACGTCTACAGCAGGCGCCGGGTGACCCGGCGGTATTCGCCGTTCTTCGACGATCCGTTCTTCCGCCGGTTCTTCGGCGATCGCGGCTTTGGCGTCCCGCGTGAGAGGGTACAGAATTCACTCGGTTCGGGCGTGCTCGTGAGCCCCGACGGCCTGATCGTGACTAATAACCACGTCATCGAAGGGGGTACCGAGGTGGAGGTGGTGCTGCACGACCGGCGGGAGTTCTCCGCCGAGGTGCTGCTCACCGACGAGCGCACCGACCTTGCGGTGCTCAAGATCGATGCCGGCGACGAGACGCTGCCGTTCCTGCAGCTGGCGGACTCGGACGAACTCGAGGTCGGTGACCTGGTGCTCGCCATCGGCAATCCGTTCGGCGTCGGTCAGACGGTGACGAGCGGCATCGTCTCCGCGGTCGCGAGGACCAAGCTGGGCATCGGCGACCACCAGTTCTTCATCCAGACGGATGCTGCGATCAATCCGGGAAATTCCGGTGGCGCCTTGGTCGACGTGGCCGGCCGGCTGGTGGGGGTGAACACCGCGATCTTCTCGCGCAGCGGCGGCTCGCACGGGATCGGCTTTGCCATTCCATCCAACATGGTCCGCGTGATCGTCGAATCCGCCCGCGCCGGCGGTCGTGTGGCGAGACCGTGGATCGGCGTCGACCTGCAGGAAGTGACGTCCGAAATCGCTGAGTCCCTCGGCTTCCAGCGGCCGGTCGGCGCGATCGTCACCGGGCTGCATCCGCAGAGCCCGCTTGCACGAGCCGGTATCAGGCGCGGTGACGTGCTTGTGGCGGTGGACGACCGCGAGATCGGATCCCCGCAGGAACTGCGCTACCGCGTGGCCACGAAGCCCATTGGCGACACGATCACCCTGAGTTTCTGGCGGGACGGGCGCACGGACGCGGTCGAGGTCACGCTTATCGCTCCACCTCAGGCCGACCCGGACATGGCGCTGCTCGACGGGCGCCATCCGTTCGCAGGCGCCGTAGTCGCCAATCTCTCGCCGGCTCTCGCCGAGGAACTGGGGCTGTCCTCTACCGAAACGGGTGTCGTGATCGTGGATGTACAGGGTGGGCCCGCACAGCGCATCCGGCTGCGAAAGGGCGACGTCATCGTGGCCATACAGGGGGTAGAGGTCGCGACTGTTCGCGAACTGCAGCAGCTGGTGAGCCGGCCAAGAGACGTCTGGTACATCAGCGTGAAGCGCGGCGGCCGCGTGCACGAGATGCAGATCAGGGGTTGAGCAGGCACGGTCCGGTTATCGCCATGGGTACGTTGTTCGAAGCTGCCGGCCTCGACCGTGACGCCCCGCGCCCGCTGGCGGATCGCCTGCGCCCGCGGCGGCTGTCCGAGGTAGTGGGGCAGGATCATCTCGTAGGGCCGGATGGCATCATTACCAGGATGCTGTCGCAGGGCCGGCTCGCTTCCATCATCCTGTGGGGGCCGCCGGGTACCGGCAAGACGACGATCGCCCGGCTGCTGAGCCAGGAAAGCGGGCTGCACTTCGAACAGACCTCGGCGATCTACTCCGGCGTCCAGGATCTGCGGAAGCTGTTTGACGCCGCCCGCGCCCGGCGCCGCGACGGCAGGGGAACGCTGCTCTTCGTCGACGAGATCCATCGCTTCAACCGGGCCCAGCAGGACAGCTTCCTGCCGGTGATGGAAGACGGAACGATCACCCTGGTCGGCGCCACCACGGAGAACCCGTCGTTCGAGCTGAACGGCGCCCTGTTGTCGCGCGCGCAGGTCCTCGTGGTCAACCGGTTGTCTCCGGCTGCACTCGAGCTGCTGGTGAAGCGCGCCGAAGAGTACGAACGCCGGCAGCTGCCGCTTGCCGACGAAGCGCGCGAAAGCCTGATTGCGATGGCCGACGGCGACGGGCGCTACCTGCTCAATCTGGTCGAAGAGGTGCTGGCAGCGACCGGGCAGGGTGAAGAAACGCTCGACCGCGAAGGCCTTGCCGAACTGATTCAGCGGCGCGTGCCCCTCTACGACAAGTCGCAGGACGGCCACTACAATCTGATCTCCGCACTGCACAAGTCGATCCGGGGATCGGATGCGGACGCAGCGCTGTACTGGCTTGCCCGCATGCTGGCGGCAGGCGAGCACCCGCTGTACATTGCCCGCCGCCTCGTCCGCGCGGCGGTGGAGGACATCGGGCTTGCCGATCCCCAGGCTCTCGTGCAGGCCAATGCGGCCAAGGAAGCCTACGACTTTCTCGGCAGCCCCGAAGGCGAGCTCGCACTTGCGCAGGCCACGCTCTACCTCGCGACGGCGCCGAAATCGAATGCGGCCTACCGGGCGCTCGGCACAGCCCGGGCGCTGGCGCGCGAGACCGGATCTCTCCTGCCGCCGAAGCACATCCTCAACGCGCCGACGCGGTTGATGAAGGACGAGGGATACGGCGCAGGTTACATCTACGACCATGCAACGGCCGAGGGCTTCTCCGGCCAGAACTACTTTCCTGATGGTATTCCGCGGCAGACACTCTACCAACCGACCACCCGCGGCTTCGAGGAGGAAGTCGCGCGCAGGCTGGAGCACTGGGCGGGACGGAGAGCGAACCGGAAGGACGAGAGCTGACCGTGGAACAACCCGGATGACTGATGACGTACGGCCGGATGCGAGTCCGCCCGAGTGATGCGTCGATATGCGGGAACATGCGGCCTTCTGCGATGAACACCGAAACGAACGCGCCGTTGCTGGGCCGCCCCGCCCTTGCCGGGCTGGTTGCCGGGGTCCTTATCATGGCCGCCACGTGGCTGTTACCGCCGCCAGAGGGGCTTCCGCAGGCGGGATGGCAGACACTGGGGCTGGCCCTCGCCATGGCGGTATGGTGGTCGACCGAACCGGTTCCGATCGGTGTTACCGCCCTTGCGCCATTGATCGTGCTGCCGTTGTCGGGTGTCTCAGATATTGCCGCGGCGGCAGCGCCCTATGCCAATCCCCTGGTGTTCCTGTTCATGGGCGGTTTCCTGCTGGCGGCCGGTGTCAGTCGCTGGGACCTGCATCAGCGGATGGCGACCGAGGTGGTGCGAATCATCGGCGATGCACCCGGTCGGCTGGTGCTCGGCTTCATGGTCGCAACCGGGTTCCTGTCAATGTGGATCAGCAACACCGCCGCGGTTGTGCTGATGCTGCCGGTTGCCTCATCCGTCGTTTCCTCTGTGGAGGAGGGGGGCCATGCGGTGGAGGATGTGCGCCGGTTCGCTCTCGCACTCTTTCTGGGGCTTGCCTATGCCGCCAGTATCGGCGGGATGGGCACGCTCATCGGCACACCGCCCAATGCGCTGATGGCAGGATACCTGTGGGACCGGCACGGCATCGATCTGTCGTTCGCAGCCTGGATGGCGGTGGCAATGCCGATGGTCGCGATCTTCCTGCCTGCTGCCTGGTTTGTCCTGACGCGGGTGGTATATCCGGTTTCCGCCGAGACGGCATGCGGCATCTCTGGCGGTCACCTGCCCGAAGGCCTGAAACCGGGTGAACCCTTGACCCCTCCCCAGCGGCGCGTGGCGATGGTCTTTGCTATCGCCGCAGGTTGCTGGATTGCCCGGCCGGTGCTGAACAGCCTTCCTGGACTGGAAGGACTTAGCGATGCGGGAATTGCACTCGCGTGCGGCGCGGCTCTGTTCCTCATTCCCAGCGGCAGTTCAATACAACGCCGGTTCCTCATGACGTGGCGCGAGGCCCAGGAGATCCCGTGGCAGGTGCTGATCCTCTTCGGCGGCGGCCTCTCGCTTGCGTCCGCGATGGATTCGAGTGGCCTCGCCAGCTGGATCGGCGAGATGCTTGCCGGTCTGGGAGGGCTCTCGCCACTGGTGTTTCTCCTGCTGGTCACGACGACGGTGGTTTTGCTCACCGAACTGGCGAGCAATACGGCCACGGTCGCCGCGCTGTTGCCCGTGGTCTCGACCATTGCCGCCGGCGCCGACATGGACATCATTGTCGTCGCCGCAGCCGTTGCCATGGCCGCCAGTTGCGCCTTCATGCTGCCGGTGGCAACGCCGCCCAATGCGCTGGTCTTTGCCAGCGGGCACGTCACGGTGGCCGAAATGATCCGTGCCGGCGCGCTCATGAACATGCTGTCGGTGGCGCTCGTTTCGGCGGCTGCCCTTTTGCTGGCGCCGGTGTTCAGGTTTCCGCAATGACCGCGGCCGCACATGCGGTACATCCATGGTGAGCACCAGTTGCGCGGCTGTCGAGATTCCGGCATCACTCGCGCATGCAGACAGTCTTCTGGGTGGCCCTTGGCGGAGCGATCGGCGCGGTCGGGCGACATCTCGTCGGCCTGCAGGCGGTAAAGCTGTTCGGCCCAGCGTTCCCCTGGGGCACGCTGAGTGTGAATGTGGCCGGGTCGTTCGCCATGGGCGTCCTGATCGGGCTGCTCCCTGCACGGGCAGACGCGTTCCCGGCCGTGCGTGCCTTTTTGGCTGTCGGCGTCCTGGGCGGCTTCACGACGTTCTCGGCATTCTCCCTCGACGTTGCCGTCCTTCTGGAGCGCAAGGCGAACGTTGCCGCAGCGGGATACCTGACCGGCTCGGTGACGCTTTCGATCCTCGCGTTGTTCGCGGGGCTCTGGCTCACGCGGCTGGCAGTGCAATGAACGGGGTCGAAACCAGGCACGTGAAGCCGGACGAGGAAGGCATGCGCCTCGATCGCTGGTTTTCCGTCCATTATCCCGACATCGGCCACGGGCGGCTCCAGAAGCTCCTGCGAACCGGACAGGTTCGGCTCGACGGCGCGCGGGCCAAGGCAAACACCCGCGTCAAGGCAGGACAGGCGGTCCGGATACCTCCCGTTGGCGCCCGTACTTCCGCTGCGGAAATGCGATCGCAGCGGCCGTTGCTGACGGATGCGGATGCCGAATACATCCGCAGCCTGGTCATCTACAGCGATGAGTGGCTGGTCGCCCTTGCCAAACCGCCCGGCCTCGCAGTCCAGGGGGGTACCGGAACCACCCGCCACGTCGACGCCTTGGTCGATGCGCTGGCCGTACCGGGCGGCGAGCGGCCAAGGCTCGTGCACCGTCTCGACCGCGATACCAGCGGCGTGCTGGTACTCGCCCGGACAAGGGCTGCCGCGGCGGTGTTGGCCCGGTTGTTCCGTTCGCGCCGGCTCACCAAGGTGTACTGGGCCCTCGTGGTGGGTGTGCCGAAGCCGGCTGAAGGTACGATAGACGCGAGCCTTCGCAAGGCGGGCCATGCGGGCGATCAGCGGATCGTCGTCGCCGAACGTGACGAGGAGGGCGCGCAGCACGCGGTGACCCGCTACCGCACCGTGTCGCGGGCGGGCAAGCGCTTCGCATGGCTGGAGGTCGAACCGGAAACTGGCCGGACACATCAGATCCGCGTTCACCTTGCAGCAATCGGCCATCCTGTCGTTGGCGACGGCAAGTACGGCGGCAGGACGGAAGTGGGCGGTGATGGAATCGCCAGGACCCTCCACCTGCATGCCCGACGGCTGGAGTTTCCACACCCGAAGGATGGCCGGTTGATCCGTATCGAGGCACCCCTGCCGGAGCACATGAAGCGGACATGGGATCTTCTTGGTCTTGACGAACGTGAGGCAGAGGAGACCAGATGATGACGATGCGCCGCCCGAGGCTGGTGCTGTTCGATTGCGATGGCACGCTGGTGGACAGCCAGCATGTTATCTGTGCGGCCATGGCCGATGCGTTTGGCGCATGTGGACTGGAACCGCCGCCGCGCGAAGCAGTGCTCTCGATCGTCGGCCTGTCGCTGACAGAAGCCATGGGCAGACTCGCGGCAAGCGTCGAACCTGCCGCCATCGAGCGGCTGGTCGCCTGCTATCGCACGGCGTTTCAGCAGGCATGTGCCAGTCCCCAAGGAGCGCAACCGCTGTTCGAGGGCGCGCTGGAAGCCGTGACGGCGCTGGCAAGCCGCGATGACGTCGTCCTTGGCATCGTGACCGGCAAGTCACGACGGGGCCTCGAACGCGTGCTCGACGCAACCGGGCTGGCATCCTATTTTCATGTCAGGCAGACGGCCGATGACGCACCGTCCAAGCCGCATCCGGGCATGGTGTTGCAGGCAATGGCCGCCACCGGCATCGCGGCGCAGGATACGCTGGTCATCGGCGACACGGTGTTCGACATCGAGATGGCCGCAGCAGCCGAAGCGGCTCCGATCGGGGTCGCATGGGGCTACCATCCGCCGGGTGACCTGCACGCTGCGGGAGCCCGGTACGTCCTGAACCGCTTCGATGAGCTGCATGACGCGATCGAGGCACTGTCGGCGTCCGACAGCAGGAGAGCGCAAGCACCTTGACCGGCGACAACGGCGAACGACAGCGGGTGAAACCGGCTCCGGCACCAGGCGCCGGTCCGACGCCCTTACGACGCTTCTACACGGAGGTGACCCTGGTGGTCGTCGCCGAGGGCCATTCACTCCGGCTCGACGGCCGGATGGTACGGACGCCGCTGGGCAAGCCGCTGGTGGTGCCCGTGGCTGCGCTCGCCGAGGCGATCGCCGAGGAATGGCGCCGGCAGGGAGAACGCATCGAACCGGGCTCGATGCCGATGACGCGGCTGGCCAACACCGCCATCGACCGGGTGGCGCCACGGCCGGCGGATATCATGGAGGAGATCGTGTCCTATGCGGCGAGCGATCTTCTTCTCTACCGGGCCGAGGGTCCGGCCGAGCTGGTGCGCCGACAGGAACGGCTGTGGGACCCGGTGCTTGCCTGGGCCGCGCGCGAGATTGGCGCCCGCTTCGTGGTCACGACCGGCGTGATGCACGTGACGCAGCCCGAACTCGCCTTGCGCGCTGTGCGGGGCGCGATTGCACCCCTCGATCCTTTCACACTGACCAGCCTTCACAACATAACGACGCTCACCGGCTCGGCGCTGCTCGGCCTCGCGCTTGCGCTGCGCCATCTCGGTGCGGACGAGATCTGGCAAGCCGCTCTCGTCGACGAGGATTGGAACCGCGAGCAATGGGGTACCGATCCGATCGACTATCAGCGCCGTGCAGTCCGGCGCACGGAACTGGATGACGCAGCGCGGTTTCTCGTCCTGGGCAGTGCGGAACGGGACTGATCCGAGCGGCTGCGTGGCGGCGTCGGCCGAGCGCAGCTGCGGGTTGGCCACGGTTGCCTTTGCCACGCCGGCCGCGATCGTGTTCAACGGGCAGCAAGGGCGATGACGAAGAGTATCATCGCGAGGGACGACGCGATCGTCCGGACGTGGTTCCAGGCCGTCCATTCGCGAAGGTAGCGTACCCAAACAACCGCCGCCTCTTCGCTGCCTGGCCCGAGGGCGGCCAAAGCGTCGTTGAGCGGCACGTTTCGTGCCACCGTGACGACGAACATGCCCAGCACGTAGATGATGCCGCCGGCAAGCATCGCCATCGTGCCGGGCTCGCCCCAGAAGATCAGCCCAAGGACAGACAGCACTGCCGAGGTCAGTGTCGTACCGAAGAATATCGGGACGAACGGCGAGCGCAGGATGACCGTATTGACGGCGTTCATTACCGCCATTCCCGCCGACTGTTCGAGACGGCCGAGTGCCGTCATGACGAAAGTCGAGAACGCGAAATAGATGCCGGCGATCAGCCCGCTGCCAACGATGGACAACCACAGAAGGGCCGCAATGAGATACTCGGTCATGTCCCGGATCCTCCAGAAGCCCGGCCAGTCCTTCGCTGTGTGGACGGTGTCCGGCAAGCCGCGGTTGCGTGGCTCGCCGGCTCCTTGACGCCTGTTCCGATCACCATGGGCCGTCGTCTCGGATGCTTCCATGGCACGGACGCTGTCTGTCGCTGCTGCCGGGCGCGGCGATCGTCGCTTTGTCCATTCCGTGCGACAGTGTAAACAGAGCACGGTTCGGGGTCGGTTGCGGTCGTTGCGGAGGAGGGGCCTTGGCGAAGAACGTGCTCCATGAACTCGACGAACGGCGCAAGGTTGCGCGGCTCGGCGGGGGACAGAAGCGGATCGATGCTCAGCACGCCCGCGGCAAGCTTACCGCGCGCGAGCGCATAGCTCTCCTGCTCGACGAGGGCTCCTTCGAGGAGTTCGACATGTTCGTCGAGCATCGCTGCACCGACTTCGGAATGGAGAAGACGAGGATACCCGGCGATGGCGTGGTAACCGGCTGGGGTACCGTAAACGGCCGTGTCGTCTACGTGTTCGCCAAGGATTTTACAGTCTTCGGCGGTTCCTTGAGCGAGACGCATGCCAACAAGATCATCAAGATCCAGGACATGGCGCTCAGTAACCGGGCACCGATCGTGGGCCTGTTCGACGCCGGCGGGGCACGCATCCAGGAGGGCGTGGCCGCCCTCGGCGGCTACGGTGAGGTGTTCCTGAGGAACGTGCTCGCCTCGGGGGTCATTCCGCAGATTTCCGTCATCATGGGCCCGTGTGCCGGTGGCGACGTCTATTCGCCCGCCATGACCGACTTCATCTTCATGGTTCGCGGCACCTCCTACATGTTCGTCACCGGCCCCGACGTCGTGAAGACGGTCACCAACGAGACGGTGACGGCCGAAGAACTGGGCGGAGCGCAGGTGCACACCACACGGTCGGCGATAGCCGACCGCGCCTACGATCACGACGTCGAGGCACTGCTCCAGATGCGGCGGCTGCTCGATTTCCTGCCCGCATCCAACACGGCCGAAGTTCCCATCATCCCGAGCTTCGACGATCCGGATCGTGTCGACCACTCGCTGGACACGCTGGTGCCCGACAACCCCAACCAGCCCTACGACATCAAGGAACTGATACTGAAGGTCGCCGACGAGGGCGACTTCTTCGAGATCCAGGAAGCCTTTGCGAGGAACATCGTCGTCGGCTTCGGGCGCATCGAGGGGCGCACCGTAGGCTTCGTCGCCAACCAGCCGATGGTGCTCGCCGGCGTGCTCGATTCGGATGCCTCCCGCAAGGCGGCGCGATTCGTCCGCTTCTGCGACTGCTTCAACATCCCGCTGGTCACGTTCGTCGATGTGCCCGGATTCCTGCCCGGGACGGCGCAGGAATACGGCGGCCTGATCAAGCATGGCGCGAAGCTCCTCTTCGCCTATTCCGAGGCGACGGTACCGAAGGTGACCGTGATCACCCGCAAGGCTTACGGTGGCGCCTACGACGTGATGTCGTCGAAGCACATCCGCGGCGACGTCAACTACGCCTGGCCGACCGCCGAAATCGCGGTCATGGGACCGAAGGGGGCGGCGGAACTCCTCTATCGGTCGGAACTCGGCGACAAGGAGAAAATCGCCGAGCGCATCCGCGAGTACGAGTCGCGTTTCGCCAATCCCTTCGTCGCCGCCGAACGCGGCTATATCGACGAGGTGATCATGCCGCATTCGACGCGCCGCCGCATCGTGCGCGCCCTCGCCATGCTGCGCACGAAGCAAGCCACCAATCCCTGGAAGAAGCACGACAACATTCCGCTGTGACTGCGCGGGAGCGAAGGTGTGTCGACGGACGCTGCCTCACGGCGCAGCGAGCCGCCGCGCCGGCTCAGGTGACGACGTGGACGATGATCCGCACTGCGAACAGGATGACGAGGTAGAGGAGGGCGAAGGGCGTCAGCAGGATCAGGAGCAGCGGCCACAGGTTCGATTGCGCGATCAGTGCAAGGATGGTGTAGCCGACGAGCGGCACCATCGCGAACACGGGCACCCACGCCGCTCGTCGCCAGTTTCCGCTCAGTGTCGCCAAGGCCGCTACCTGAAGCACAAGGTAGGCCGGTATGGCCGCCGCAATCAGCATGGTCGATCACCGCATCTGCACGAAGGGCACAGTGTGACTCAAAACCATCAACAAACCGTTCCGGTCGGTCGACGACGGGCACGCCGATGAGCCCGGCGCCGGGTATTGGGCGCACAGAGGTGGTTCATCGACGATCTGCGAGTTGCCCAACCGCCGCTGCACGTGCAAGAGTCGCCGGCGCCGGTCATGCGGGGCCGGCAGTGTTGGTATCGAGATTCACGAGGGGACCAAATGCCGATCCACGCCGTCAGGCGGTCATTCGCGGCCGTCTGCCTAGCTGTCGTCGTTGGCTTCGGGGCATGGGGCGCGGCCCACGCCGACGACGACTACTACAACGCCCGGGTAGCGGAGAGGCTGACAGGATTGACACCCGAACAGCATGCCGACGTCGTTCGCGTCACCCAGGAAACCCGGCGCCAGATGCGCGAGATCTTCGCCCGGTACGACATCGATCCCGCAGCCCGGCCGAATTTCGACAAGCTGATGAAAGCCGGGGACGAGCTGCAGGCGATGCAGCGGCGCGAGGCTGATCAGATGAAGCGCATACTGACGCGCGAGCAGTACCAGCAATATCGCGACATCATCCAGGATCAGCGCGCGCGCGTCATCAAGGCCACGCGGGAATAGCCCCCGCTACAACCAGAACCTATCGGAACCACCTGCCGGCGGCGGCACCCGCCGGCTACCGGCCGCCAACACCGCCGGCGGCAGCATGTTGGTGCGGTCGCCGGAGATCGAACGTGGTTGACGCGGAGGACGCCGGCGCCGCTTCGCGTCATGGGTGCGTCGTGTCACGCTCCTTCGTGTGTAGGCAGAGCGTCAGCATGGATCGAGGGTGCCCGCAGTGTCTGCCCTATGCGTCCTTGCCTGCGAGGATCGGCAACCGCGTGAGAATGAAGGCCTGCATCAGTCCGACCCGCACCTCGCCGATGGCCCATTGCTGCCCCGTATCGGCCGCCCTGATCGACCGGACATTCCGGATTACGGTCATGCGGGCGCCTGCCACGGAGCATCCCGCCTGCGTGCTTAACTGAATCAAGGTAGCGTCCTCGCCCTTCATTTCGAGGATGGTAAGCAGGAAGTCCGCCGGCCCCAGGTGCCGGCAGAACACGCCGCGGTAGAACGTCGTCTCGCCGACAATGAGCTCCTGTCCTGTCTCGGACGTCTCGGCCGCGGTAGATCGCACCGCCACGAACATCATGAGCGCAGCCGCCAGCGCGACTGCGATTGCTGCGCTTCGCATTGCCTTGTCCTTTCTGCTGGGGTTGAAGCCCGTTACCGCCGCGGACACGCCACGGCGCCTGAATGTCCTCCTCGGCTCGATCGAGCCGCGCCTCGTGCGACGCGGTCACGATCCCGCTCCTGTCTCCGGTTGAGGGATCGGCGATACATGGCGTTTACCGCCACGGTCGTTTCCGTTGGGCATGAGTGCTCGATCGGCGCACCGTGCTCCTGCCGTTACACGGCAGGCGGGGTGACGTTGTCCATCGATCGCGTCGTGCGGGGTCTCGGGCGCTAACTGAAGGCCCCGTAGCCGGGTCGGTAACCCGGCCCCCGTCGATACTTTCCGGGACTAGATTAACCGCTCAGAAGTCGGATTCACGTGTGCCATACAATCTGTTTTGGGTAAGGACTGCCTGCATTTGAGGAAAAAATATCCGGGGGCACCCGTGCCCCAGTCTGACGGCGAGGATCGCCCGGGCACATGACCGCCCCGTTTCGAAATTTGGTTTTGCCAGGCAACTGAATCCGGGCTTCCCTGTCACCGGGATTCCCGTTTTGCCTGTCGCGCTACAAACCGGGATCAGCGTTAACCGTGGCTGAACGCGTGTGCCACATCCGATCGACGGGTGAGGCTTCCGTTAACGATTTGTTATCACCTTGGTAACAATTTTAAACGAGCGTTTACTCTCCCAGTCAGTCGAGCCACGCCCATGACGATCAATCTGAAGATTCCGCACGTGACAGAGCTCAAGCCGCGTATCACGGTTTTCGGCGTCGGCGGTGCCGGCGGCAATGCCGTCAACAACATGATCCAATCCAGGCTGGAAGGCGTGGAGTTCGTGGTCGCCAACACCGATGCCCAGGCGCTTGCGCAGAGCGCTGCCGAACGGCGCATACAGATGGGCGTCGCGCTTACCGAGGGGCTCGGCGCAGGCTCCCAACCGCAGATCGGGGCGGCTGCGGCTGAGGAGGCGCTGCCGGAGATCATCGATC
>CAZSNL010000083.1:0-12413 GCA_964608275.1 uncultured Hyphomicrobiales bacterium
ACACCCGGGCGATGCTGCCGTGGGCATAGACGAGGAAGATCGACGACAGCGATATGCCCATGATCGCCGCGAACAGCCAGAACGTGGTCTGGGCGGCGGATACGCTCATGTGGCCGATGCGGGCGCCGAGGAAGAACACGAAGCCGAGCGGGGCGAGGAACAGCACCCACTTCAGCGGGCTGGCATAGACCAGGTAGCCGAACTGGGTGAGCTGGCCGTTGCTGACCGCCAGCATGTACGTCGCGAAGGCCGCGATCCCGGTCAGCACAAGGCCCGAGGCCATGTAGTTGTAGACCGTGATCATGTAGGCCCGGAGGCCTTCGTCGATGGCTGCGGCGCCAGTGCGCGAGGCGTCGACCTGCGCCCGGGCGAAGCCCCGATTGTCAAACTGAGCCATGCGTGTTCCCTCCAAATGCGGCGAATGGCAATCCTGAACGATATGGGTCACGGCGCATCCCGGTGCAAGAGCAGCCGCGCCGGCAACCGCTGCCGATGTCGACGGTCATTGTAGCCGATTTCAACGTGATCTCAATACGCTGGCGGGCCGCGCGCCGAGCACCTTCCAAGTCGCGGCGAGGCCGAGCGCCACGGTGAGCACGGTGGCGCCGGTGACCGTCGACAGCGCCACCCCGGCGTCGAATCGCCAGCCGAGGTCGAGCAGGAACCGTACCACCGCCCAGGCGGCGGCGGTGCCGGCGGCGACGGCGAAGACGGCGGTGACGCCGCCGAGCAGGCCGTACTCGATGAGGTAGCTCGAGACGATGCGGCGGCGGGTGGCGCCGAGGGTCTTCAGCACCACCGCGTCGTAGATGCGGGCGTCGTGGCCGGTGGCGAGGGCGCCGGCGAGCACCAGGATGCTGACGATGACGGTGATGCCGCTCGCCGCCCGCACCGCGAGCAGGAGCTGGCCGAGAAAGCCGCTGATCGTGTCGAGCGTCTCCTTGACGCGAATCGCGGTGACGTTGGCGAACCGCGACGTGACCCTGGCCAGAAGCTCCGGCTCGCCGGCCGGGTCCATGGCCACGGTCGCCAGCATCGTGTGCGGCGCCGCGGCGAGCGCGTTGGGCGAGAACACGAGCACGAAGTTGATGCCGAGCGAGCGCCACTCGACGGCGCGGGTGTTGGCGACGGTGGCGGTGACGTCGCGGCCGAGCACGTTGACGGTGATCTCGTCGCCGATCGCAACGCCGAGGCCGCGCGCCACCTCGTCGACCAGCGAGACGAGCGGCGGGCCGTCGTAATCGGGCGGCCACCAGGTCCCCGACACCAGCCGCGAGCCCTCCGGCAGCGCCGCCGAATAGGTGACGCCGCGGTCGCCGCGCAGGACCCAGCGGACGTCCTGCGCCGCCGACACCCGCGACGCCGGCACGCCGGCGACGGAGACGATGCGGCCGCGCAGCATCGGGACGTGGTCGATCTCCCGGACCCCCGGCGTCGCCCGCACGAGGTCGTCGAAGGCGTCGAGCTGGTCGGGCTGGATGTCGAGGAAGAAGAACGACGGCGCCCGCTCGGGCAGCGTCTGGCGCAGCTCGCGCGACAGGTTGACGTCGATCAGGGCGAGGGTGGCGAGGAGGGCGAGGCCGAGGCCGAGCGACAGCACGATGCTGGGCGTCGGCGCGCCCGGGCGGCTGAGGTTGTTGATGGCGAAGCGTGCCTCGGTCGAGGAGAGGCGGGGCAGGCGGCGGGCCGCCGCAACGAGGCCGCGGGCCAGCGCCCACAGGGTGGCGAAGGCGGCAACGGTACCGCCGACGTAGAAGGCGGTGAGACGGTCGTCCTCCGACCACGCGAAGGCCAGTGCGGCGATGAGGACGGCGAGGACGCCGATCACGGCGATGTAGGCGGCGCCGGGCCGGTCGGCGGCCGGGGCGACAATGTCGCGGAACAGCACCGCGGGGCGGATCTCGCGGGTCCTCGCCAGCGGCCAGATGGCGAAGGCAAGCGTGACCAGGGCGCCGAACGCGGCCGCCGTCGCCAGCGGCTGCCAGTGGAGGCTGGCGTCGAACGGCACCGGCAGGTAGGCCTCGACCGCCGCGCCGACGAGGTTGGGGATCGCCGCGCCGACGGCGAGTCCCGCCGCAATGCCGGCAGCGGCGAGGATCGCGACCTGGGCTAGGTAGATGCGGAACACGTCGCCGCCGGTGGCGCCGAGGCACTTGAGCGTGGCGATGGTGTCGCGCTTGCGGTCGAGGTGGTTCTTGACCGCATTGCCGATGCCGACGCCGCCGATGATCAGCGCGGTGAGCCCGACCAGCGACAGGAAGAAGTCGAGCCGCTCGACGAACCGGCGCACACCCGGTGCCGCGTCGCCGCGGTGGCGGAACCGCCAGCCGTCATCCCGCAGGTCGCGGCGCAGCACCCGGATCTGGCGCCGCACGGCGGTCTCGCTCATCGCATCGTCGGCGAGGTCGACGCGGTAGTGCCAGCGCACCAGGCTGCCGGGGCTGACCAGCCCCGAGGCGTCGAGCGCCTGCCGCGAGACGAGCAGCCGCGGGCCAAGCGTGAGGCCGGCGGAGAGCCGGTCGGGCTCGCTCGCAATGGTTGCCCGGATTTCCAGCGAGGCGGCGCCGAAGGCGAGGGTGTCGCCGACCGACGCGCCGAGCCGGGTAAGCAGCGTCGGGTCGACGGCGGCGCCGAACACGGAACCGTCGCCTGCCAGCGCCGCCTCCGGCGTCATGGCCGGTTCGAGCGCGAGGGTGCCGAACATCGGGTAGCTGGCGTCGACCGCCTTGACCTCGACCAGAGCGACCTCGCCGGTTGCCGGGAACCGCGCCATTGCGCGCAGGGTCGCCACCTCGCCGACCGTTCCGGCGGCGGCGAGGCGGTCGAGCTCGACCGGATCGGCCGGGGCATGGATGCGCGACAGCTCGATGTCGCCGCCGAGGATCGCCCGGCCTTCGCGAACGATCCCGTCCTCGAGCGCGCCGGCGAGGGTGCCGACCGCGGCGATGGCGGCGACGCCGAGGACCAGGCAGGCGAGAAACACCCGGAAGCCGGCGATGCCTGCCCTCAGCTCGCGGATGGCAAGCCGCAGGCTGACCGGCACGACCATCAGGTCATGGCCCCGTGGCCGCGGCGCCGATGGAAACGGCAGGGCCCGCTTCGCCGGTCACCCCGTCGATCCGGCCGTCACGCATGTGGGCGACCCGGTCGCACCGCTCGGCAATGGCCGGATCGTGGGTCACCAGCACCAGCGTGGTGCCGCTTTCGGCGCGCAGCGCGAACATCAGGTCGATGATGGCGCTGCCGGTCTCCTGGTCGAGGTTGCCGGTGGGCTCGTCGGCGAGGACGACCCTGGCCCCGGCGGCGAGGACGCGGGCCAGCGCAACGCGCTGCTGTTCGCCGCCGGAAAGCTGGCCAGGATAGTGATCGAGCCGGCGCTCCAGCCCCACCCGGCGCAACTCGGCGGCGGCGCGGTCGAACGCGTCCGGGTCGCCCTTCAGCTCCGCCGGGACGGCGACGTTCTCCAGCGCGGTCATGGTGGGAATGAGGTGGAACGACTGGAACACGATGCCTATGTTGTCCCTGCGGAATCGGGCCAGGGCGTCCTCGTTCATGTCATTGATCGTCTGGCCGCAGACGTTGACCGTACCGCTGCTGGGAGCCTCGAGCCCGGCGATGACCATGAGCAGCGTCGACTTGCCGGAGCCGCTGGGACCGACGAGCCCCAGCGCCTCGCCGTGTCGCACCTCGAGGTCGATGCCGCGCAGGATGTGGACCGGACCGGCGCGCGCAGGAAGGGTCAGGTGAACGCTTTCGAGCGAGATGACGGATGAAGTGGTAATGACAGCGGTTCCCGGCACATCCCTCGACTGGAGATCCCGCGGCAGGCCTCGGCGCACCGCAAGCAAGCGATATGGCAGACGGGGGGCAGAAATCAAGCGGCGGCTGGCGGCCGCGATCGCGGTTCTGGTGCTTGCCGCCGGCGGCTCGACGGTGGCGGCGGAGCCGGCCGGCGGCCTGACCATCGTCGCCCTCGGCGACAGCCTCACCGCCGGCTACCGCCTCGATCAGGGCGATGCCTTCCCGGCCCGGCTCGAGCGCGCGCTCAGGGACCGCGGCCACGAGGTGACGGTGGTCAACGGCGGCGTTTCCGGCGACACCTCGTCGGCGGTCCTGTCGCGGCTCGACTGGTCGGTCCCCGAAGGGGCGGACGCGGCGATCGTCGAAGTCGGCGCCAACGACGCGCTGCGCGGCATCGACCCCGACGAGACGCGCCGGGCGCTGAGCGCGATCGTGCGCCGTCTCCAGGATCGCGGAATCGAGGTGCTGATCGCCGGCATGCGGGCGCCGCCCAACATGGGCGGCGACTATGACCGGCGGTTCAAGGCGGTGTTCCGCGACGTCGCCGGGGAGACGGGCGCGCTGCTCTATCCGTTCTTCCTCGACGGGGTCGCCGCCGACAGGGCGCTCAACCTCGACGACGGCATGCATCCAAACGCCCGTGGCGTTGCGGTGATCGTTGACCGCATCCTGCCGTCGGTCGAAGAACTCATGTCGAGGGTCAGGGAGAACCGGCAGGCCGGCCGGTCGTGACGCCGGGGGAACAGGGTCTTCCCGTCCGTCTGCAGAGGTATGAAATGCCAAGGCTGTTCGTAGGACTGGAATTGCCGGACGACATCGCGTTCGAGCTCGAACTGATGCGTGGCGGCGTCGACGGCGCGCGCTGGATCGACCGCGACGCGTTCCATCTCACGCTGCGGTTCATCGGCGATGTCGACGGCGACGTCGCCGACGACATCGACGACACCCTGAGCGACGTCGACGCCGAGGCGTTCCCGCTGCGCCTCAAGGGGGTGGGGTCGTTCGGCGGCAAGGCGCCACGCGCCATCTGGGCCGGCGTCGAGCCGACGCCGGCGCTGCACGCGCTGCAGGCCGACGTGGAACGGCGCCTTCAGCGCATCGGGCTCGCCCCGGAAACCCGCAAGTTCACGCCGCACGTGACGCTGGCCCGCATGAAGCACGTTTCGCTGTCCGAAGTGCAGGCCTACCTTTCGAACTACAACCTCTACCGGAGCCGCGAATTCGTGGTGCGTGACTTCATCCTCTATTCGTCGCGGCCGTCGCGCGGCGGCGGGCCGTACGTGGCCGAGGAACGGTACCAGCTCGCGCCCGACAGGTAGCGGGCTCAACGCGCGGGCCGCGCATCGCCCCGGCCCTTGCCAGGCCCGGTCGCCTGGACCACCCTTGCGCGGGCAAGCCAACAGGGAGCAGGCTATGACCGAGAAACTCGAGGGTTCCGCACGCGCGGCGGCGCTGGAAGGCCTCGCCGGCTGGAGCGAGGTGCCGGGGCGCGATGCCATCCGCAAGACATTCACGTTCCGCAACTTCTCCGAGGCATTCGGCTGGATGACCCGGGTGGCGCTGATGGCGGAGAAGATGGATCACCATCCCGAATGGTCCAACGTCTACAGGACGGTGGAGGTGACGCTCGCGACGCATGATGCCGGCGGCGTGACGGGCAAGGACATCGACCTCGCAAGAGCGATGGACCGGTTCGCGGGCCAGACCGCACCACAACAACCGCGGTAACCGCGACCAAGCCGGTCGCGCCACCGCGGCTGCGCCTAGCGTGGCGCCAGCCGCACCGCGCCGTCGAGGCGGATGTTCTCGCCGTTCAGCATGCCGTTCTCGACGATGTGGCGCACGAGAGCCGCGAATTCCTCAGGCCGGCCGAGGCGCGACGGGAACGGGACGCTGGATTCGAGGCCCTGGCGCATCTCGTCGGTGAGGCTGTCGAACATCGGGGTGTGGAACAGGCCGGGCATGATGGCGACCACCCTGATGCCGTCGCGCGCGAGGTCACGGGCGACCGGAAGCGTCAGCGACGCCACGCCGCCCTTCGACGCGGCATATGCCGCCTGGCCGATCTGGCCGTCGACGGCGGCGATCGACGAGGTGTTGACGATGACGCCGCGGCCGCCGTCGGCGGTGACCGGATCGAGCGCCATCATGGCAGCGGCGCAGCGCGCCATCATGCGGAAGGTTCCGATCAGGTTGACCTCGATGATCCGCGCGAAGTCGGCAAGCCGGTGCGGCACGATCTCGCCGGTGTCGCGGCGGCGCGAGGCGGTTCGCGCGCCGATGACGATGCCGGCGCAGTTGACGAGGATCCGTTCCGGGCCGTTCGCCGCACGCGCCTTGGCGAGGGCCTCGTCGACGCTTGCCTCGTCGGTTACGTCCGCCTTGCAGAAACAGCAGCCGAGTTCGCGGGCGAGCGCCTCGCCGCGGGCGTCATCCATGTCGAGCGCGGCGACGCGGGCGCCGGCTTCGACGAGCATCCTGACGGTCGCCGCCCCGAGGCCGGACGCCCCTCCCGTCACTATGGCGCTGGTACCGGAATCGATCTTCATGCGCTGCCTCATTCTGCAGGCACAGGGCCCCCGCGCGCTTGCAGGCGCGCCGTTCCGGCCCCATGTGCTAGGATCATGTTACCCAGGACGTGACACGCGATGGCCTACGGAAACCGCTCGGATGGAACCGTGCCGGACCTTACCGGCGCCGAGATTCAATTGCCAGCGACGATCGCGCGCAACGAGGCGCGGGTTCGTGCCGGATTCTGGCGCAAGTTCCTGCGCGTCGCGAGCTTCATCCCGTTCGGCGAGGATCTGCTCGCCGCGTACTACTGTGCCACCGATGCCGACGTGCCGTTGCGGGTCCGCGCGGTACTGCTGGGGGCGCTAGCCTATTTCATCCTGCCGACCGATCTGGTGCCCGATTTCATCGCCGGCTTCGGCTTCACCGACGATGCGACGGTGCTGGCCACCGCGATCGGACTCGTTTCCGCCTACATGACACCTGCCCACCGCAATGCGGCGCGGCGCACCCTCGATCGACTGCGCGGCGGCAGCTAGTCACCCGCCGGCCCCGCCGGTCTCGATCACGATCTTGCCCAGCACCCGACGGTCGACGAAGTCCATCAGCGCGCGCGGCGTGTCCTCGAGCGGATAGGTGGCGAAGATGCGCGGATTGATGCGGCCGTCGACGCACCAGTCGATCAGCATCCGCATGTTGGCCTGGTGACCCTGCCGGTCGCGCTCGGTGAAGGCACCCCAGAAGACGCCGACCATCTGGCAGCCCTTCAGCAGCACCAGATTGAGCGGGATCCTCGGAATGACGCCGGAGGCAAAGCCGATCACCAGATACCGCCCGCCCCACGCGGTCGCCCTGAGAGCCTGCTCGGCAATCTCGCCGCCGACCGGATCGTAGACGACGTCGGCACCGCGCCCGCCGGTGAGTTCCTTGAGGCGCTCCTTGAATTCGGCGGTTGCGTAGTTGATTGTCTCGTCGGCTCCGATCTCGCGGCAGGCGTCAAGCTTGTCCTCGGACGAGGCGGCGGCGATCACCCGGGCGCCCATGACCTTGGCGAGCTCGATCGCCGCCTGGCCGACGCCGCCCGCGGCACCGAGAATTGCGACGGTTTCGCCCGGCGCGAGGGCGGCCCGGTCCTTCAGCGCGTGCAGCGAGGTGCCGTAGGTGACCGTCAGCGCGGCAGCGGTGCGGAAATCGAGGGCGTCCGGGATCTTCGTCAGTTGCGAGGCGGCGACGGCGAGCCTTTCGGCGCAGGATCCGTAGGGAATGTACCCCATCACACGATCGCCCACGGCGAGCCCGGAGACGCCATCGCCGAGCGCGGCGACGGTGCCGGCGAATTCGGAGCCGGGCGAGAACGGCGGCTGCGGCCGGAACTGATACTTGTTCTCGATGATCAGCGTGTCGAAGAAATTGAGGCCGATCGCGCGAACCGCGACGATCGCCTCACCCGGCCGCGGCGACGGTTCGGGAACTTCCTCCACGACCAGCATCTCCGGCGGTCCGAAGGTCTTGCACAGAACGGCCTTCATTCGGGTCCTCCCTTGCTGCCGCCCGGCGGCCCGGACCGAACAAAGCCCAGATCGCGCAACGAGGCAAGATGGCGCCGCGGGCTTGGCAAGTGTCGGCGGGGAGTCGTAAACGGGGCGCCATGACGGCAGCACCAAAGATGCGAGGATACTTCGGGATCGGCATGGAGCGGGTCTCCAAGCCGATGAACTTCGGCAACCTGATGCGCACCGCGCACGCCTTCGGCGCCAGCTTCGTGTTCACCGTCGACCCCGCCTTCCGGATCGAGACTCCACAGTCCGATACGTCGAAGGCGCCGCATCATCTGCCGCTGTACAACTGGCGGAGCGTGGAAGAGATGTCGCTGCCGCAAGGTTGCAGCCTGGTTGGCGTCGAGCTGCTCGACGAGGCGGTCGACCTGCCGAGCTTCCGCCACCCGTCACGGGCAGCATACGTGCTGGGGCCGGAGCGCGGTGCGCTGACCTCGGAAATGGTCGCACGCTGCGATTTCCTGGTCCGCATTCCCGCAGCATTCTGCGTCAACGTCGCCACCGCCGGCGCCATCGTCATGTACGACCGCATGATCAGCATGGGCCGGTTCGCGGAACGTCCGGTGTCGCCCAGCGGCCCGGCGACGCCGCTGCCTGAGCACCGCCATGGTGCGCCGCTGCTGCGAAAGCCGCCGCCCCACGCCGCCGATGAGTGAAGACAGGACGGCCGGCGCCCGACATGCCGGCGCCCCATTTTCGCCCCGTTTTTCCGTTGAGAAGAACCCGGGTGGCTACCTGCCGCGGGAAGCGTATACCATTCCTTAACCAGTTCAATTCCTGATGGCGAGGGACGGGATCAATCTGGCAATGCTTCGAATGAACCGATTCGCTTGCGCCATGACGATGGCGACAACGCTGGCCACCGGTGCCGCATTCCTCGGCGCCGGTGCGGTCGTTTCAGCTGCTGTGGCCCAGGAACCGCAGCTGGTCGCCGAGCACGGCGACTGGGCGGCCTATGCCTACGACACGGACAAGGGCAAGGTCTGCTATGTCGTGTCGCAGCCGTCACAAAGCCGGACCGAGCCTCCGGGCAGGGCGCGCGATCCGATGTACTTCCTGGTCACGCACAGGCCGGCCCAGGGCATCCGCAACGAAGTGAGCACCATCATCGGCTACCCGTTCCAGAAGGGCAGCGATGCCGAGCTCACCATCGGTTCCGACGCCTTCAAGCTGTTCACCAGCGGCGATGGCGCCTGGGTCGACGACAGCAATACGGAACGGAAGATCGTAGAGGCGATGAAGCGCGGCGCGACCATGACGGTGAAGGGGGTCTCGTGGCGCGGCACCACCACCTACGACCAGTATTCGCTCTCCGGTCTCACCGCGGCACTCGAAGAGATCGACAAGACCTGCGGCAGCTAGGCGCCGCCCTATCCTCATATTCTTGCCGGCGCCGGCGCGGGCTGTTAATCAGGCCGCGCCATGGTTCGCCCGGTCAAGATCGCGCCTTCCATTCTGGCGGCTGACTTCGCGCGGCTCGGAGACGAGGTCCGAGCCGTCGATGCCGCCGGCGCCGACTACATCCATCTCGACGTGATGGACGGTCACTTCGTCCCCAACATCAGTTTCGGTGCCAGCGTTATCAAATCCTTAAGACGCTGCTCCGATAAGGTATTCGACGTGCATTTGATGATCGCGCCGGTCGATCCCTACATTGCGGCATTCGCCGAGGCGGGAGCGGACATCATCACCTTTCACCCGGAGGCGGGTCCGCACGGCCACCGCACCGTCCAGCTGATCAAGGCTGCCGGGTGCAGGGCCGGCGTGGCACTCAACCCGGGAACGCCGGTCGAGGCGGTCGCGCCACTGCTGGGCGACATCGACCTCGTCCTGGTGATGAGCGTCAATCCCGGGTTCGGCGGCCAGAGCTTCATCGAAAGCCAACTGGCCAGAATCCGGCTGCTGCGGACGTGGATCGACAAGCAGGGGCGCGACATCGACCTGGAGGTCGATGGGGGGATCAACAGTGAAACCGCGCCAAGAGCCATCGCCGCAGGAGCCGACGTGCTGGTCGCCGGCACGGCCGTGTTCGCAGACGGCGAGGAGCATTACGCGAGCCGCATCGCGGCCCTGCGCGGATGATCCGGCAACAGCGCGGCGGCGGCCGCTGACGGCCGCCTGCGGGGCGAGGTGCGGCAGATGATCGGCAACGCCCTGCCCGGTAGCCGCCGCACGTTCTCCGATCTGTGCCTCGATCGCGCGGCGCTTGCCGCATCCATGCTGGTGAGCCGGCTGGCCGCGGTCCGGCGCAAGACGGTGGCGGGGATCGCCTGTGCGCCAGGCCGCCTCGTCGGCGGCGATGCCGAGCGCGCCCGCCAGCTTTACCTCGGCCGGTTCGACCTCGCCGGCACCACCGTCGACATCGGCGGGTCGTGCCCGTTCAGAATTCAAGCGCCCAACGATGCGTGGGCGATGGCGCTGCACGGATTCGCCTGGCTCGGCGATCTCGAAGCCGCCGGCGGGGCGCTCGCCAAGGCCCAGGCGCGGGGGCTCATCCGCGACTGGATCGGGCTCGGCGGCAAGACGCCCAAGGTGGCCTGGAAGCCGGCCGTCGTCGCCCGCCGGCTGGTGGCGTGGCTCGCTCACGCTCCGTTCTTCGCCGACGGCGCGACGCCGGAGTTCCGGCGGATGTTTGCCCGCTCCCTCGCCCGCCACGTGATCCGGCTGGCGGAAATCGCCCACCGGGCGGAAGACGGCGTCCCACGGCTGCAGACGGCCACGGCGTTCGCGCTCGGCACGTTCTGCACCACGGGGCTCGAGCGCTACCGGACCCGGGCGGCGGATTTTCTTGCCGGGGAACTCAACCGCCAGATCCTCGCCGACGGCGGCCATGTATCGCGCAATCCGCAGGCGCTTGTCGCGATCCTGTCCGAGCTGGTGCCGCTGCGAGACGTGTTCCTGGCCCGCGACATCCCTCCGGTGCCGGAACTGTTGTCCGCCATCGACCGCATGGTGCCGATGATCAAGATGCTCCTGCATGGCGACGGAGGGCTCGCGCATTTCAACGGCACCGGGCCGATCGAGACAGCAACCGTCGCCGCCGTGCTGAAGCACTGCGACTATGGCGCCCGGCCAACGATGATGGCGCGGGCATCCGGCTATGCCCGCATGGAGCATGGCGGTTCGATGGTGCTGGTCGATTGCGGCCGCGCCGATCTTGTCGGCCATGCGAAGGCGAGCCATGCGGGGTGCCTGTCATTCGAATTCAGTCACCTGAAGCACCGGCTCGTCGTCAACTGCGGCGCCTGCGTGGACGGGCCGGAGGAATGGCAGGAGGCGGCGCGCTTCACCGCGGCCCATTCGACCCTCACCATCGCCGATGCGCCGAGCGCGTCGCCGTACCGGCGGCGGCTGCTTGCGGCGGCGCGCGCCGGCGGCTTCTGCGGGCCGGATACGGTCGAGGCGTCTCGCACCACAGGCGACGAGGGCACGCTGGTTGCGGCCCGCCACGACGGCTACGCCGGCCGCTACGGGCTGGTTCACGGGCGGGAACTGTTTCTTGCCGCCGGGGGCGACGACCTGCGCGGCGTGGATACCCTGACCCCGGTCGGAACCGGGCCGGTGGCGGACCATACGTTCGCGATCCGCTTTCACCTCCACCCCGCGGTGAGAGCGAGCGCATCCAAGGACGGACGGTCGATCCTCCTGCTGCTGCCGGACAAGTCCGGCTGGACGTTCGTTGCCCGGCACGCCGCCGTCGCCCTCGAGGAGAGTGTCTACTTCGACGGCGGCCGGATGCCGCGGCGGACGATGCAGATCGTGCTGACCGGACGGGCAGGAAGGATCCGCGCGGTCAACTGGGCGTTCAAGAAGCTCGCCGGGAAGCCCCGGGCCGAGCCGGCAGGCGACCAGGCGGTGCCGGAACTGCCGCTGGAAGGAGGCGGACTGAACTGACATGAACCCGAACCGGCCGATCAGGCGCGCCCTGCTCTCCGTCTCGGACAAGACCGGGATCGTCGATTTCGCCGCCGGCCTCGTCCGCCACGGCGTCGTGATCGTGTCCACCGGCGGTACCGCCGATGCGCTGCGCGCCGCCGGCATCGCGGTGACCGAGGTATCCGAGGTGACAGGGTTTCCAGAGATCATGGACGGCCGGGTCAAGACGCTGCACCCGGCCATTCACGGCGGGCTGCTGGCGGTGCGCGACGATGCGCGGCATCGGTCCGCGCTCGACCGGCATGGCATCGCCGCCATCGACCTTCTGGCGGTCAACCTGTATCCGTTCGAGGCCACCGAAGCGGCCGGCGCCGGCTTTGCCGAGTGCATCGAGACGATCGACATCGGCGGCCCGGCGATGATTCGCGCCGCCGCCAAGAACCACGCCGACGTCACAGTCGTCGTCGAGCCCGGCGACTATGCCGCGGTACTTGCGGAGATGGACGCCAATGGCGGCGCGACGCTGGCGGAGACCCGAAGGGTGCTCGCCGCCAAGGCGTTTGCCCGCACCGCCGCCTACGACGCGGCGGTGAGCGGCTGGCTCGCCCGCGAGACCGGCCGCCCGGGGCTGCCGCACCGGGCGTTCGGCGGGCGGCTCGTCCAGGCGCT
>CAZSNL010000084.1:0-12267 GCA_964608275.1 uncultured Hyphomicrobiales bacterium
CAGCATGTCGCCCATGCCGAGCAGGTGCTCGGCGCCCTGGCGGCCGAGGATCGTCTTGCTGTCCTCGCGCTGGCTCACCTTGAAACCGATGCGGGCGGGGAAGTTCGCCTTGATCATGCCGGTGATGACGTCGACGCTCGGCCGCTGCGTCGCGGTGATGAGGTGGATTCCGGCGGCGCGCGCCATCTGCGCCAGCCGCTGCACCGCGCCTTCGATCTCCTTTCCGGCCACCATCATCAGGTCGGCCATCTCGTCGATGATGACGACGATGAACGGCATCGGCTGCAGGTCCATCACGTCGTCCTCGTAGACCGGCTTGCCGGTCGCCTCGTCGAACCCGGTCTGCACGGTGCGGGTCAGCTGCTCGCCGCGGGCGATCGCCTGGCGCACCCGGGCGTTGAAGCCGTGGATGTTGCGGACGCCGAGCTTCGACATGTTACGGTAGCGCCCCTCCATCTCGCGCACCGTCCACTTGAGGGCCACCACCGCCTTGCGCGGGTCGGTCACCACCGGCGCGAGGAGGTGCGGAATGCCGTCGTAGACCGACAGCTCGAGCATCTTCGGGTCGATCAGGATCAGCTTGCAGTGCTCGGGCGACAGCCGGTAGAGCAGCGACAGGATCATGGTGTTGATGCCTACCGACTTGCCCGACCCGGTGGTGCCGGCGATCAGGAGGTGCGGCATGCGCGCGAGGTCGGCGATGACCGCGCCGCCGCCGATGTCCTTGCCGAGCGCAAGGGCGAGGTCATGGCCCGTCTCGGCGAAGTCCTGCGACGACAGGAGCTCGCGGAGGTAGACGATCTCGCGCTCGGCGTTGGGCAGTTCGATGCCGATCACGTTGCGTCCCGGCACCACGGCGACGCGCGCGGAGACGGCGCTCATCGACCGGGCGATGTCGTCGGCAAGCCCGATCACCCGCGACGACTTGATCCCCGGCGCCGGTTCCAGCTCGTACAGGGTGACGACCGGCCCCGGCTTGACCTCGGTGATCGCGCCGCGCACGCCGAAATCCTCCAGCACGCTTTCCAGCATGCGGGCGTTTTCCTGCAGCATGTCGTCGGTCTGCTCGGCGGTCCGCTTGCGCGGCTTGGGCAGGCTCAGGAGGTTGAGCGGCGGCAGCTGGAATTCCGCCCGCGGCGCCGCCGGCCGGGCCCGGACGCTGGAAGCGGCCTGGGCGACGGTCTTGCCGCGCGCGATCCGCACGCCGTCGCCCGGGTCGTCGTCAACCGCGTCTGGCGGGTCGAAACCGTCGTCGTCGTCCTCGAAGTCGCCCATCGGCAGCCGCGGCTCGCGGCGGTCGGCGAGCGGCTCGAACACCGGCTCGGTGCGCTCGAACTGCGGCTCAGGCCGCGGTTCCACGAACCGCGCCACGAGCTGTCGCAGGCGCGGCAGCAAGTCGGCACCGCGTCTGGCGGATTCCGGTTCGTCGGCCGGATCGTCGTCGTCGGTCCTCTCCATGTCCCGCCGCACCAGCCGGCGCATGCGGGCGCCGGCGCTCAGTCGGACGTGGTCCATGGCGCCGATGCCGCGGGCGGCCCAGTCGCTGCCGCGTTCGCCGAGGCTGTGGGCCGAGAACAGGAGTTCGTCGGCGGTAAAGGCGGAGGCATGGAACACCAGGGCGACGGCAACCACGAGCAGGATCGCGGCGGCGATCAGCGGTGCCAGCATGGCGCCGGCGAACATGGCCGATACCGCCAGGAGCGGGCCGGAGATCGCGTCGCCGACGACGCCGCCGAGCCCCATCGGCAGCGGCCACGAGGCCGGCGTCGCCGGCACCGAGGCAAGGGCTGCGGTGGCCATCCCGCCGGCAATCCAGGTCGCCGCCCGCCGCCACGGCCGGCCGATGGTGTTGTGGCCGAGCCAGATCACCGCCCACGCCATCGGCGGCACGATCAGCGCGATGACGCCGAGGCCGAACAGCTGCATCAGCATGTCGGAGACGATCGCCCCGGTCAGGCCGAGCAGGTTTTCCGGCTCCGCGTCGGTGGCGTGGTTTAGGCTCGGATCGTCGACCTGCCAGGTCGCCAGGCTGAGCGCCAGCGCCGCCACCAGGACAAGCGTGCCGAGGCCCAGCAGCTCCAGCAGCCTGTTGCCGACGAAGCGCTTGAGCCCGGCCGGAATCGTGGCGTCATCGGATCTCATGGGATGGGCGACCCTGCCGTTCGGAAAGCCTTGCCGGAAGAAGGAGCGTGCGAAAAGTCTTGGGCCGGCATGGTTAAGGCGGCGTTAATCGCACCCTTCGGCGGGCTGCCGGCAACCGGCCGGCGGCGCGGCTGCCTGCCCCGGCCGGACGCTGTCGAGTTGACAATGCCGGTTGCGCTGCGCAGGTGTTAGGCGGCGCCCGTGCATGCGAACAGGAGACCGTGCCATGAAGATCGACGACGACATTCGCGCGCTGCATGACGAGATGACCGAGTGGCGGCGGGATCTTCATGCTCATCCCGAGACCGCGTTCGAGGAGCACCGCACGTCCGCCTTCGTGGCCGACAAGCTAAAGTCGTTCGGCATCGAGGTGCATCAGGGCCTTGCCGGCACCGGCGTCGTCGGCGTCCTCCGCGGCCGCGGCGACGGCCGCCACATCGGCCTGCGCGCCGACATGGACGCCCTCGACATCACCGAACGCACCAACCTGCCGTACCGGTCGCGCAACCCGGGCAAGATGCACGCCTGCGGCCACGACGGCCACACCACGATGCTGCTCGGCGCCGCCCGCTACCTGGCCGCGAAGCGCGACTTCTCCGGCACCGTCTACTTCGTGTTCCAGCCGGCGGAGGAAAACGAGGGCGGCGGCCGCCGCATGGTCGAGGAGGGCCTGTTCGACCGCTTTCCCATGGAGGCCGTCTACGGGCTGCACAACTGGCCGGGCATGCCGGTCGGCACCGTCGCCGCCCAGGCCGGGCCGATGATGGCGGCGTACGACATCTTCGAGATCACGCTGACCGGCCGCGGCGGCCATGCCGCCATGCCCCACCAGGGCACCGATGCGATCGTTGCCGGAAGCCACCTCGTGCAGGCGCTGCAGACCATCGCCAGCCGCAACGTCGATCCGCTCGACGCGGTGGTCGTCAGCGTCACCCAGATTCACGGCGGCGACACCTGGAACGTGGTCCCCGAGGAGGTGATCCTGCGCGGCACCGCCCGCAGCTTCGAGGCCGCGGTGCAGGATCTCACCGAAACCGCCATCCGGCGGATCGCCGCCGGCGTCGCCGCCACCTACGGAGTGAGCGTCGACGTCCGCTACGAGCGCCGCTATCCGCCGACCATCAACAGCGAGAAGCAGTCCGAGATCGCCGCCGCCGCCGCTGCGGCCGTGGTCGGCGAGTCGCGCGTCGCCCGCTCGGTCAAGCCGTGCATGGGGGCGGAGGACTTCGCGTTCATGCTGCAGCAGCGGCCGGGCAGCTACATCTGGCTCGGCGCCGGCGAGGACTCCGCCAACCTGCACAGCCCGCACTACGACTTCAACGACGAGATCCTGCCGATCGGCGTCAGCTACTGGGCAAGCCTCGTGCGCCACGAACTCGGCGGCTGACGGCCGCCGCCCATGGCATCGGACGCTGCAGGCACCTGCATGACCGCATCGACGCTGCGCAGCCGCGGCGCCTCGAGGGCATTCCGCAGCCGACCTGTCGCGGCCTGCATCGCCCGGTGCGGCCCGATACTGCTCGCCGCCACGCTGCTGGCAATCGTTGCCATTGCGCCCGCGGCAGCCCAGCCGCGGGTGGTCGCCAGCATCGTACCGGTGCATGGCCTGGTCGCCGCCGTCATGCAGGGCCTCGGCGAGCCGGACCTGCTCGTCGGCGGCGCCGCCTCGCCGCACACCTACGTCATGCGCCCGTCGGACGCCCGCAAGCTCGACGGTGCTGATCTCGTGTTCTGGATCGGCCCGGTGGTCGAGGGCTACCTGGTCAAGCCGCTCGAGGCGCACGCCGCGAATACCCGCGCGATCGCGCTCGCCACCGTCGCCGGCGTCGAACGGCTGCCGGTCCGCGACATTGCACTGTGGGAGGCGCACGCCCACGGGCATGGCCATGGCGGTCACGATCATGACGACCACGCCGGCCATCACCATGGCCAACCCGGCGACGGCGAAGGCGCCTACGACGGCCATGTCTGGCTCGATCCGCGCAACGCCGCGGCCATGGTCGCCGCGATCGCCGAGGCACTGGCCGCCGCCGATCCCGCCAACGCTGCCGTCTATTCCGAGAACGCCAGGAAAACCCGGGCGCGAATCGCCGCCCTCGAGGACGAGCTTGCGACCATGCTCGCCCCGGTGCGCGAGCGGCCCTACATCGTCTTCCACGACGCCTACCACTACTTCGAGCACCGCTTCGGCCTTGCCGGCGTCGGCGCCATCGCGGTCGGCCCCGATCGGCCGCCGGGCGCCCGCCACATCGCCGCCATCCGCGACCGCATCGCCGAGCATGGCGTGGTCTGCGTGTTCACCGAACCGCAGTTCCCGCCGCGCATCGTCGCCACCGTCGTCGAAGGTACCGGCATCGCGACCGGCGAACTCGATCCCGAAGGCGCCGGCATCGCACCCGGCCCCGATGCCTGGTTCACCCTGATGCGCCGGCTGGCGCAATCGTTCGTCGACTGCCTCGGCTGATTCGCGGCGGCGCGGGGGACGGCGGCACCCGCCCGGCGAATTCACTTTTCCGCCGCGTTTTGCGACCATGCATCGAATCGCGCGGTCCGCCCTGGCGGCGCGCAGAGGGGTTGGTTGCCATGCGGTTGCCGCAAGGGGTGCTTTCCGTCGTCGCTGTCGCCATCCTTACGGTCGCATCTGCCGCCGGGGACGGGGCCCGCGCCCATCCGCACGTCTGGATCGAGGCGCAGTCGGACGTGGTGTTCGACGCCGACGGCCGGATCGCCGCCATCAACGTCGAGTGGGAGTTCGACGAGTTCTTCAGCCTGACCGCCGTCGAGGGCTATGACGCCGACGGCGACGGAACCTATACGCCCGACGAACTGCAGCCGCTGGCGGCGGAGAACATCGCCGCCCTCGCCGAGTACCGCTACTTCACCTACGTCAAGGCGGGCGATGCGCCGGTGGACTACGCCACGGTCAGCGAGTACGGCGCGTTCTTCCGCGACGGCCGGCTGTCGATGTACTTCTCGGTGCCGTTCGCCGAGCCGGTCGACCCGCTGGCCAGCGCCGTAAGCTACACCATCCACGACCCGACCTTCTTCATCGCCATCGAGCCGAGGCGCGAGGACCCGGTCACCATCGTCGGCGATCCGCCGGCGCCGTGCCGGATCGAACTCGCCGCTCCGGCCGACGAGGGCGGCGACCAGCCGTATTCGGAGTCGTTCTTCGAGCAGCTTGCCGATACCGACGACATCGGCAGCCTGTACGCCACCCGCATCGCCGTCGTCTGCACACCCGAGACGGCGCGGAAATGAGGGTCGCCGTCATCCTCGCCGCCATGGCCGTGGCGGCAGTGCTGATCGCGTCGCCGGCAGCGGCGGCGGCGACGCAACCGGCAGCAGCGGCGACACCTGCGGCGACGGCGGCGACGGCGGCAACGGCACTGCCGGCGGCGGCGGCCGCGGAACGTGGCGCCGCGACGCCGCCGTTGCTCGTCCAGCGCGGCGACCGCGCGGCGCCGCAGCGCGGCCCGTGGGCACGGACGCTGGCGTGGATCCGCGGCCAGCAGCAGCGGTTCTACCGGTCGCTTGCCGGCGCGATCCGCGACGTCAAGGAGCACCGTTCGCTCGCCGCGGCATGGGGGCTCGTCGTCCTGAGTTTCCTCTACGGCGTGTTCCATGCCGCCGGCCCCGGCCACGGCAAGGCGGTGATCTCCGCCTACCTGGTCGCCGACGAGGTACTGGTCCGCCGCGGCATCGCGCTGGCGTTCGCCGCGGCGTTGGTGCAGGCGCTAAGCGCCATCGTGCTGGTCGGCGTGCTGGTGCTCGCGCTGTCGGCAGCCGGACGCACGGCAACCGCCGTCGCCGTGCACCTTGAAGCCGCAAGTTATGCGCTGGTCATGGTGGTGGGACTCTACATGTTGTGGCGGGCGGTGCGCGGCCTGGTCCGGGTGCCAATGGTCGCCCACGCCGGCCACCCGCACGCCCACGACGGCTGCCATTCGGCATCATGCGGCCACGCCCACATGCCGGGGCCGGAGGAACTCAAGGGCGAGTGGTCGCTGAAGCGGGCCGCGGCGATCGCCCTTGCCGTCGGCGTCCGGCCATGCGCCGGCGCCGTGCTGGTCCTGATCTTCGCCAATTCGCTCGGGCTGTTCGCCGCCGGCGTCGGCGCCACCTTCGCGATGGCGCTGGGGACGGCGCTGACGGTGTCGGCGATCGCCGTGCTCACGCTCTGCTCCAAGCGCCTGGCGACGGGCCTCGCCGGATCGTCCGCGGCCTGGCTCACGCGCCTGCAGGCCGGGCTCGGCATAGCCGGCGCGCTGTTCGTGTTCGCCATCGGCCTGGTGCTGCTGGCCGGGGCGCTGGGCGCCGACCGGCCGCTGGTCTGAACCGGATTGCCGGCCGTTCAGGCTCCCCCAAGCACCTGCCTGATTTCGGCGGCATGCCTGGCCAGTTCGTCGCCGGCCGGGTGCTTGGCCGGCCATGTCAGCTCGACCCCGTCGCCCTCGTGGCGCGGCAGCACATGCAGGTGGAAGTGCGGCACGGTCTGCATGCCGGCCGGCCGGTTCGCCTGCAGGACGGTGATCCCGCCCGGCCGGTAGTGGCGGTCGAGCGCGCGGGCGATCCGGCACGCCGCGGCGAAGGCGCGTCCGGCCAGCGCCTCGTCGAGGTCCATCAGCGTCTCGGCGTGCCGCTTGACGATGACGAGCGTATGGCCGGGGTTGACGTGGCCGGCATCCATGATCGCGATGACGTCGTCATCCTCGTGGATCCGGTGCGCCGGCAGTTCGCCGGCGACGATCCTGCAGAACACGCAATCGGCCATCCCCGCCTCCGTTGCCCGTGGCGCCGTATCCTAGCACGCCCGACGTGTATTTTCGCCACCCGGCGCGTCGGCTACAGTGGCCGATCTGGAGGACTGCCCATGGCGAGGGTGCTTGCGTGGCTGATGGCGGGGCTTGCGGTCGCGGCGGCCGGCGCGGCCGGCGTCCGGGCCGAGGACCAGCCGCTTCGGTTCCTGCGCTTCCTCGCCGATGGCGAGCCGCACTACGGCTATCTCATCGACGACACGATCGTCGAGCTGGAGGGGGATTTCCTGCACACCCGCGAGGAGACCGGCCGCTTCGTTCCCCTCGAGGCAGTCGAGCTGCTGCCGCCGGTCGTCCCCTCCAAGGTGATCGGCGTCGCGCTCAACTACCCGCTCGACGGCGCCGCGCCGCCGGCCGGACCGCCCGGCCTGTTCGCCAAGCTGCCGAGCTCGGTGGTCGCCCACGGCGCGGCGATCGTGGCGCCGCCGGATTCGACCGACCTGCACTTCGAGGGCGAGGTGGTCGTGGTGATCGGCAGCCGCGCCCGTAACATTTCCCCCGACCAGGCGGCCGAAGTGATCTTCGGCGTCACCGCCGGCAACGACGTCACCGAGCGCGGCTACGAGCCGTCGCCGTTCAACGTGCTCCGCATCAAGGCGGCCGACACCTTCGCGCCGCTCGGCCCGTGGGTGGTGCCGGGGCTCGACTACAATGCGCTGCGAATCAGGACGCGGCTCAACGGCGAGGTCGTCCAGGACGGCACGACGGCACGGCTGATCCATTCGATCGACGAACTGGTGAGTTTCGTCAGCCGCTACGTGACGCTCGAGCCGGGCGACGTGATCTACACCGGCACCCCCGGCCCCACCCGGGCCATGCAGCCCGGCGACGTGGTGGAGGTCGAGGTCGAGGGCGTCGGCACCCTGCGCAACACTGTGGAAGCGGCGCCCTAGCCGGCAGTTTGCGCGGGGCATCCGCGGTCGAGACAGGGGCGATCGACAGCAATTGCACGGCAGTTCAATGCCGCTCTTGACTCCGGGCGGGCGGAGTCGGAGAGTGAACAAAACGCGAACAAACGAGTTGACCCGGCATGCAAGGGAGAGCCGTTCCCCGTCCTGTCGCCGCAGACGAACCGCCGGTTTCGCGGTCCGCCCGCACCGCCGTGCGCAGCACCGTTCTCGACCGGCTCAGGACGCAGATCGCACGCATCGAGCGCCGGCCGGCCTCGCTCGACGGCGTGCGCACCAGGCAGCCCCGTCCCGCCGCGCCGGAGCCCTGGCGGACCGGGGTGGAGGCAATCGACGGCGCGCTGCCCGAAGCCGGCCTCGACCATGACGGGCTGCACGACATCGCCCCCGAAACCTGTGCCGACATGGCGGCAGCGGCGGGCTTCGCGCTGGCCCTGCTGGCGTGCCGGCAGGAGACCGCCGGGCACACGATCCTGTGGTGCCGCCAGAAGCTGGCCGCCAGCGAGGCCGGGGCGCTCTACGCCCGCGGCCTCACCCCCTTCGGAGTGGCGCCGGGCACCCTCATGGTCGTCACCGCACGCACGGCGGCGGACGTGCTGTGGGCGATGGAGGAGGGGTTGCGGACCGGCGGCCTTGCCGCGGTGATCGGCGAGCTGTCGCCGCCCGACGAACTGTTCGCCGCCACCCGCCGCCTGTCGCTCGCCGCCGCCGGCGGACGGACGCCGGGAATCCTGCTCCTCGCCGGCCGGCACGCGCAGCCGACGGCCGCGCTCAGCCGCTGGGCGGTGGCGGCGGCGCCGTCGGCCGCCGATCCCCTCGATCCCATCGGCCCCGGCTGCCCCCGCTGGCGGATCGCCCTCAGGCGCTGCCGCGGCGGCAGGCCCGGTGCATGGACAGTGGAGTGGTGCCATGAGACGTGTCGTTTCCATCTGGTTCCCGCAGTTTCCGATCGATCGCCTGCGCTACGAGCACCGCAGGCGGCGGACGACGTCCGTCCCCGGCGACGGCCGTCCGTTCGTGCTGGTGATCCCGGGCGCCAGGGGATTGCGCATCACGGCGGTTGACGAGGCCGCGCGCAAGGCGGGCCTCGCACCGGGCATGCGCCTGAGCGATGCCCGCGCCCAGGTGCCTGGCCTGGTCTCGGAAATTCATGGCCCCGACCGCGACGCCGCGGCCCTGCGCCGGCTCGCCCACTGGTGCGGACGCTATACGCCGTGGGTCACCACCGACGGTCCCGACGGGCTGTGGCTCGACGTCACCGGATGCGCCCACCTGTTCGGCGGCGAGGAGGGCCTGGTCGGCGACCTCGTCCATCGCCTGGCCACCCTCGGCTTCACGACCCGCGTCGGCCTCGCCGGCACGCCGGGCGCCGCCTGGGCGGTGGCCCGCTTCGCCGGCCCCGACCGGGAGACGGCGCGCGCCTGTTCCGTCGTCCGCGGTCCCGAACCGGCATCCGGACCGGCCTCCCGCGATGGCGAGCGGCTCCCGTCCCATGGCGTGATCGTCGAACCGGGCCGGCTCATGCAGGCGCTGGCGCCGCTGCCGGTCGCCGGCCTCAGGCTGTCCGACGAGGCCCTGACGCTGCTGCGCCGTCTCGGCCTTGCAACCATCGGCCGGCTCGCCGACGTGCCGCGAACGGGGCTTGCCTGCCGGTTCCGCGGCGAGATGCTGCCGAACCGGGTGCTGAGCCGCCTCGACCAGGCCCTCGGCCTCGTGGACGAGCCCCTGTCGCCGCTGGCGCCGGTGCCGCAGTACCGCCTGCGCCACGATTTCGCCGAGCCGCTTCTGACGACCGAGGCGATCCTCGCCGTGCTCGACCGGCTGCTCGCCGCCCTGTCGCGCCTGCTCGAGCGCGACGGCAAGGGGGCGCTCAGGATGACGTTCTCCCTCTACCGCACCGACGGCTCCGTCGCCGCAACCACCGTCGGCCTGAGCCGTCCGAGCCGCGAACCGGCCCATCTTGCCCGCCTGTTCCGCGATCGGCTGGAGACGGTGGATGCCGGCTACGGGGTCGACGTGGTGGTGCTGGGGGCGCCAGAGGTGGCGGATCTCCGCCCCCGGCAGACGAGCCTCGCGTCGATGGCGGCCGCCGGCCAGGACGCCGACACGGTGCGGCTGGCCGACCGGCTGATGAACCGTTTCGGCAGTACGGCAGTCACGCGGCCGGAACCCCGTCCGAGCCACGTGCCCGAGCGGGCACAGATGATGGTTCCCGCCGGCAGCCACGGCGGCGATGCCGCAGGCACCGCGATCGCCGCCGACGCGCGGCCGCTGCTGCTGCTGCAACCGCCGGAGCCCGCCCGCGTCATCGCCGAGGTGCCGGAAGGGCCGCCGATCGCCTTCACCGGGCGCCGGGTGACCCGCCGCGTGGTCCGCGCCCGGGGGCCGGAGCGGATCGCGCCGGAGTGGTGGCGCGACCCCGCCGGCGACGCCCGCCCGCGCGACTACTACGCGGTTGAGGACGAGGCCGGCCGGCGCTACTGGCTCTATCGCGAGGGGTTCTACGACGAGGCGGCCGCCCCGCGCTGGTTCGTGCACGGGCTGTTCGCGTGACGGCGGCGGTGCGCCACCCCTGCGACGAGGCCGGCCCGCCATGACCGACTATGCCGAACTGCAGGTGACGACCAACTTCAGCTTCCTTCGCGGCGCCTCGCACCCCGGCGAACTGGTGCTGGCGGCGAAACAGGCCGGCCTGTCCGCCATCGCGGTGACCGACCACAACTCGCTTGCCGGACTCGTGCGCGGCCATCTCGCGGCGACGGAGGTCGGGATCCGCTTCGTGCCCAGCTGCCGGCTCGACCTGCGCGACGGCACCAGCCTCCTGTGCTATCCGCGCGACCGTGCCGCCTACGGCCGGCTGTGCCTGCTGCTCACCACCGGCCAGCGGCGCGCCGGAAAGGGCGACTGCGATCTCGGGCTGGAAGACGTGGCCGCCCACGCCGAGGGCCAGATATTCATCCTCCTGCCGCCGGAGCACCTGGCCGACGACCTCGACACCCGGCTGCGCGCGATCGCCGAGCGGCTCGCGCCGGCCCCGGTCTATCTCGCCGCCCACCACCTCTACCGCGGCGACGACCGGCGCCGGATCGCCTGCCTCGCCCGCGCCGCCGAACAGGCCGGCACCCACATCGTCGCCACCAACGACGTGCACTACCACGCCCCGTCGCGGCGGCCCCTGCAGGACGTGCTGACCTGCATCCGCGAGAAATGCACCATCGCCGAAGCCGGCGCCCGGCTGGCCGCCAATGCCGAGCGCCACATCAAGCCGGCGGACCGGATGCTGCACCTGTTCAGGGGGCACGAGGACGCCGTCGCGCGGACCCGCGAGATCGTGGAGGCCTGCACCTTCTCGCTCGCCGAACTCAGGTACGAGTACCCGGACGAGCCGGTGCCGGCCGGCCGCACCCCGCAGGACTATCTCACCGAGATCACCTGGCAGGGGGCGCAGGCCCGGTATCCCGACGGCATTCCCGACAAGGTCGCCCGCTCCATCGTCCGCGAGCTGGAGCTCATCGCCAGGCTCGATTACGCGCGCTACTTCCTCACCGTCTACGACATCGTCCGCTTCGCCCGTTCGCGCGAACCGGAGATCCTGTGCCAGGGGCGCGGCTCGGCGGCCAACTCGGTCGTCTGCTACTGCCTCGGCATCACCTCGGTGAACCCGGTCGAGATCGACCTCCTGTTCGAGCGCTTCGTGTCGGAATCGCGCAACGAGCCGCCCGACATCGATGTCGACTTCGAGCACGAGCGCCGCGAGGAGGTGATCCAGTACATCTATGAACGCTACGGCCGCGAGCACGCCGGACTCGCGGCGACCGTCATAACCTACCGCAGCCGCAGCGCCGTGCGCGATGTCGGCAAGGTGATGGGCCTGTCGGAGGACGTCACCAGCGCGCTTGCCGGCACCGTCTGGGGCAGCTCCGGCGAGGGCATCCCGGAAGCCCGCGTCCGCGAACTCGGCCTCGACCCGGACGATCCGCTGCTTTCCCGCACGCTCGCCCTCGCCGGCGAGCTGATCGGGTTCCCGCGCCACCTCTCGCAGCACGTCGGCGGCTTCGTGCTCACCCGCAGCCCGCTGTGCGAGACGGTGCCGATCGGCAACGCCGCCATGGAGAACCGCACGGTCATCGAATGGGACAAGGACGACATCGATTCGCTCGGCATCCTCAAGGTGGACGTGCTCGGCCTCGGCATGCTGACCTGCATCCGCAAGAGCTTCGATCTTCTGAGGGCGCACCACGGCCGCGAACTGACGCTCGCGACCGTTCCGCGCGAGGATCCGGCGGTCTACGACATGCTGTGCCGGGCCGATTCGATCGGCGTGTTCCAGGTCGAGAGCCGGGCGCAGATGAACATGCTGCCGCGCCTCAAGCCCCGCCGCTTCTATGACCTGGTGATCG